>NZ_JAVKPY010000003.1:0-284937 GCF_040981035.1 Kocuria sp. CPCC 205297
CTCACCAACCCCGCCGCCGGCACCAGCGGTAACACCGGAGGCGACGCCTAACCCACCAACCCACCACCACGGCGCCCCCACACCACCCACCCCACACACGAACGCGACGGTACGGGGGCGCCGTCGTACCATGCAAACGCGTTAAACCTCGAAGACCGAACCCGCGGCGGGCTCGCCCTGACCCGTATTCGCGGACGCGCGCACCCCGCCTGCAACTCGACGCGGGGCACCCGCCCCGGCGTGCGGCGTCGTCGTCCGGGGACATCCCCCCGGACGGGCGAACGGCATGGACTACCCTCGACTCATGCCCTCCGACACCTCCGGCTCCGCCGCCCGCAAAGCACGCTCCACGCGCCGGGTGACCTGGCCGCTCCGCAGTCGGCAACAGGGCACACCGCACCCCAAGACGCTGGACAACCTCACGGCCAATCTAGGGCAGGTCTCGACCGTGGCAGTGCAGCGGTTAAGCACGTCCCTGCCGTGGTTCTCCCAGCTGCGCGCGGACGAACGCTCGGAACTCGGGCTGCTCGCCCAGCGCGGTATCGCGTCCTTCGTGCGGTGGTACGAGAACCCGCAGGAACCCGTGTGGGTGCTGACGGAGATCTTCAAGCAGGCCCCCACGGAACTGACCCGCTCCATCACGCTGCAGAACGCACTGCAGGTGCTGCGCATCGTCGTGGACGTGGTCGAGGAGAAGGTCCCCGAGCTCGCCCAGCACAACGACGAGGTGGCGCTGCGCGAGGCCGTGCTGCGCTTCTCGCGCGAGGTCGCCTTCGCCGCCGCGGACGTCTATGCCAAGGCCGCCGAGAACCGAGGCTCGTGGGATGCGAGGCTGGAATCGCTCGTGGTGGACGGGATCCTGCGCGGCGACCACTCCGACTCCATGCGCTCCAGGGTCTCCGCGCTCGGCTGGACCGACCAGGGGGACGTCACGGTCATGGTGGGCCCCGCGCCCGCCACCACCGGACCCGCCGGTGTGGAACGCATCCGGCGCGCGGCCGGCCGCCATGCCACGGAATGCCTCGTGGCCATCCAGACCGACCGGCTCGTACTCGTGCTCGGCGGGCTCCGAGACCGCATGCGTTCCCTGACCAAGCTCGCGGCGGTGTTCGGTGAGGGGCCGGTGGTCCACGGGCCCGCGGTGTCCTCCGTGTTCGAGGTCAAGGAATCGGCGGATCGCGCCCAGGCCGGATTGCGCGCCGCCGCGGCCTGGCCCCAGGCACCGCATCCCGTCTACTCCGAGGACCTGTGGCCCGAACGCGCCATCAGCGGGGACCCGCTCGCGCTGCGCTCCATGGTGGAGGCCGTGTGGGAACCGCTCTCGGCGTCCTCCACCGGACTCGTGGACACCCTCACCACCTACCTGTGCGTGGGGCACTCGCTCGAGGCCACCGCGCGCGAGCTGTTCGTCCACGCCAACACCGTGCGCTACCGGTTGCGCCGCGTCAGCGACATCACCGGGTGGGACCCCCTGCTGCCGCGGGACGCGTTCGTGCTGCACTGCGCCGTGCTCGCGGGCCGGCTGAACAGTCAGCCATGACATGGTCTTGTAGACCTCCCACAAAGCTCGTCCCCCAGGTTGGTGACACCGACCAGTCCGTGGCGCGGTCCACTCTTGGTGGAATGAACGGGTGATTGCAGTTGTCTGCCCCGGTCAGGGGTCCCAGAAGCCAGGTTTCCTCTCTGAGTGGTTGTCCGTTCCCGGAGTGTCCGACCACCTGAGCGAGCTGTCCGACGCCGCCGGGCTGGATCTCACGCACTACGGCACCCAGGCGGACGAGGAGACAATCAAGGACACCGCGGTGGCCCAGCCCCTCATCGTGGCCGCGGGTCTCGTGGCCGGGCGACTGTTCGCGCCGAGCTTGGAGGACCGGTCCGACGTCGTCTTCGCGGGGCACTCCGTCGGTGAGATCACCGCCGCCGCGCTGTCCGGCGTGCTGAGCGAGGCGGACGCCATGCGGTTCGTGCGCGTGCGCGCCACGGAAATGGCCCGCGCAGCCGCCGTCTCCCCCACGGGGATGGCCGCGGTGCTGGGCGGTAAGCCAGACGACGTCGCTCAGGCCATCGCCACCGTCGGCGCCACCGCCGCGAACGCGAACGGCGGTGGCCAGGTGGTCGCCGCCGGGACGATCGAGCAGCTCGACGCCCTCGCGGAGAACCCTCCGGCGCGGGCAAAGGTCATCAAGCTCAAGGTCGCCGGCGCGTTCCACACCGAGCACATGGCGCCCGCGCTGGAGCCGCTGCGTGAGCTCGTGCCGCAGCTGTCCCCGAACGATCCGGAGCACCCCCTGCTGAGCAACTTCGACGGTGCCCGGGTCGACGGCGGTGCAGCGGCCGTGGACTCGCTCGTGGAGCAGGTCTGCCGCCCGGTGCGGTGGGACGCGTGCATGGAGACCCTGGCCGAACTGCAGGTCGAGCACATCGTGGAACTGCCGCCGGCCGGGACCCTCGTGGGTCTGGCCAAGCGCGGGCTCAAGGGCGTGCCCGCAACCGCGGTCAACACACCGGAGGACCTGGAGACGGTGCGGAGTATTCTGAGCTGACAAGTGTGCGCACGCACCCGGACAACTCGTGAACTGCACCAGGTAAGGAGTCGGCCTCCCGTGGCGACCATCAAACAGAACACCCCCAACGCCCACACACGCATCCTGGGTATCGGCGCCTACCGCCCGTCCGAGATCGTGACCAATGACGACGTCTGTCAGTGGATCGAATCCTCCGACGAGTGGATCGTCAAGCGCACGGGCATCCACACCCGCCACCGTGCCCCGGCGGACGTCACCGTCCTGGAGATGGCCGAGCACTCGGCCCGCGAGGCACTCGAGAGCGCCGGTCTCACGGGTGAGCAGCTGGACACCATCATCGTGTCCACCGTATCCTTCCCGTACCTCACCCCGTCCCTCGCCGCCCAGCTCGCGGACCGCCTGGGGGCCACACCTGCGGCGGCCTACGACATCTCCGCGGCGTGCGCGGGCTACTGCTACGGCATCGCCCAGGCGGACGCGCTCGTGCGCTCCGGGGATTCCACCAACGTGCTGGTGATCGGCGTGGAAAAGCTCTCCGACGTCATCGACAACACCGAGCGTTCCATCTCCTTCCTGCTCGGCGACGGCGCCGGCGCCGTGGTCATCGGCCCGTCCGACGTCCCGGGAATCGGCCCGTCCGTGTGGGGTTCGGACGGATCCAAATGGGACGCGATCCGTATGACCCACCCGCTCACCGACATCCGCACGGTCGAGAAGGGTGGCGAGCGGACCTTCGCCAAGGACCTCGCGGACCCAGAGACCGGTGAGATGCGCCCGGACGCCACCATGTGGCCCACCCTGCGCCAGGACGGACCCACGGTCTTCCGGTGGGCCTCGTGGGAGGGAGCCCGCGTGGCCAAGAAAGCCCTCGAGGCCTCCGGGCTCGAGCCCGAGGACCTCGCGGCATTCGTGCCCCATCAGGCGAACATGCGCATCATCGATCAGATGGCCAAGGTGCTCAAGCTGCCCGACTCCGTGATCATCGCCCGGGACATCGCAGAGGCTGGTAACACCTCCGCCGCGTCCATCCCGCTGGCCACCCACCGCTTGCTCGCGGAGCACCCGGAACTGTCCGGGAAGCCCTCCCTGCAGATCGGTTTCGGGGCGGGTCTCGTGTACGGCGCCCAAGTGGTGCTGCTGCCCTGATCCCACCCGTGGCGTGCCGTAGGGTTAGACCGCACACCTCTTGTCCACGGGCCGTTCGAGCACTCGGGCGGTCCGCACGGTAGTTCTCCCGAACCCCGTGCTCACCCAGTAAGGTCGCGCACCGCGACTATAAGGAAAGGAAGCCGATATGGCGAGCAAAGACGAAATCCTGGCCGGCCTGGCAGAAATCGTGAACGAAGAGACCGGCCTCGAGACCGACGCCGTGCAGCTCGACAAGTCCTTCACCGAGGATCTGGACATCGACTCCATCTCCATGATGACCATCGTGGTCAACGCCGAGGAGAAGTTCGACGTCACCATCCCGGACGAAGAGGTCAAGAACCTGAAGACCGTCGAGGACGCCGTCAACTTCATCGACAACGCCCAGGACTGATCCCCGGGTGTCAGGTGGCGTGCCCTCCAGCGTGAGCGGGGCACGTCACCTCACGTCACACCAGGCGGCCGACCGAGCAAGCCCTGGAACATCTGCGACCCCGGACACGAGGAAGTGCACAACATGTCCCGCAAAGTAGTCGTCACCGGCCTGGGTGCCATCACTCCCATCGGTGAGAACGTCCAGGAGACCTGGCAGAACGCCCTCAAGGGTGTCTCCGGTGTCCACGCTCTGGAACAGGAGTGGGTGGAGAAGTACGATCTCCCTGTGCGCATCGGCGCCACCTCCCCCAAGCCGTCTGAGGATGCCGTGTCCCGGGTGCAGGCCAAGCGTCTGGACCCCTCCGGTCAGCTGTCCGTGGCAGCGGCTCGTGAGGCGTGGACGGACGCCGGTTTCTCCGGCGCCGACGCCGACTCGAGCGACGAGTTGGACCCCACCCGCGTGGGCGTGGCGTTCGGTACCGGTATCGGCGGTGTGTGGACCCTCCTGGATGCGTGGGACACCCTGCTCGCCAAGGGGCCCCGCCGCGTCAAGCCCATGACCGTGCCCATGCTCATGCCCAACGGCAATGCGTCCTCGGTGAGCATGGAGTTCAAGGCCCGCGCGTGCGCGATCACCCCGGTCTCCGCGTGTGCATCCGGCACCGAGGCGTTCTTCCAGGGTCTGAATCTGATCCGCTCGGGCAAGGCGGACGTGGTGATCGTGGGCGGCGCCGAGAGTGCGATCCACCCCATGACCATTGCCGCGTTCAACTCCATGCAGGCCCTGTCCCGGCGCAACGACGATCCGCAGCGCGCCTCCCGCCCGTTCGACGTGGACCGCGACGGGTTCGTCATGGGTGAGGGTGCCGGTGCCGTGGTGCTCGAGTCCGAGGAGCACGCGAAGGCCCGCGGTGCGCGGATCTACGCCGAACTGGCGGGTGCGGGTCTCAGTGCCGACGCCCACCACATCACCGCTCCCGCCACCGGGGATGAGGGCGGACCCGCCCGCGCGCTGCGTGAGGCCATGGAGTCCGGGGACATCGCCCCCTCGGACATCAAGCACGTCAACGCACACGCGACCTCTACCCCCGTGGGCGACATCCCCGAGGCCGGCGCACTGCGCTGCGCATTCGGGTCCGCCGTGGACGACATGGCCGTGTCCGCGACCAAGTCCATGATGGGTCACCTGCTCGGTGGTTCCGGAGCCGTGGAGGGTGTGCTCACCGTCCTGGCCCTATCCGAGCGCAAGGCCCCGTGCACCATCAACCTGGAGAACCAGGACCCCCGGATCGATCTGGACGTGGTGACCACCGCCCGGAATCTCCCCGGTGAGGACATGGTCGCGATCTCAAACTCGTTCGGTTTCGGCGGGCATAACTCGGTGGCGGCGTTCCGCTCCCTGTAGCGGGCGCCCACCCCAGCGACGAACCCCGGTGGCCCACCCTGTGGAGGTGGGACACCGGGGTTCGTTCGTGCTCCGCAACGGATTCGGAGCGAGAGTTCTGAGGTCGGAAACTTGTAGGTACGGGTGGCACCCAACGGGGCTCCCCGGGTAGATCACCCACCACGTCACGCCGCATCGGTAACGCCTTTCCGGGGCGAGCCGCGTCATCCGGCGGGCGGCTATCTGGCGGGGGTCATCCGACGCGATGCAGCCACCGCACGGGTGCGCCCTCGGCGGCGTGACGGAACGGTTCCAGCTCCTCGTCCCAAGCCTCCCCCAGCGCCAGGGAGAGCTCCGCGACCACGGCGGAGGGGTCCCCACCGGAGGCCTCGAACGCGAACCGGATCCGGTCCTCGCTCACGCAGATGTTCCCGGCGACGTCCGTGGTCGCGTGGAAAATCCCCAGATCCGGCGTGAAGGACCACCGGGAGCCGTCATTACCGCGGCTCGCGTTCTCGGTCACCTCGAACCTCACCCGACCCAGGGTCCGGAGCGCGGAGGCGAGCAGCGCCCCCGTGCCTGCGCGGCCGGACCACTCGAGTTCGGTGCGCACGCAACCGGGCTCGGCGTTCTGCGGTGTCCACTGTAGATCCGTGCGCTGTCGCGAGACGGATTCCAGAGCCCACTGGATGTGGGGGCACAGCGCCTGCGGCGCGGAGTGCACGTACAGCACACCCCGCGTGGTAGGTGAAGACATAGCCTGTTCCTCCGTTGTGTAGGTACGTCTTCCCCAACGTCCTGCTCGGAGGCCCCGGCCTATGTGTTTCGGCGCCCGTATGAAGTTGTCTGGTCGGTGTTCGGCGACCTGATGTACACACCCTCGCGGATTCGAGGCCGCGGGGGTGGCTCATTCCGTTTCATTGTCCAGCAGGGCTACTCACCGGTCAACCCGAATCACTGCTCGCGCTGAAATGTCAAGCTCGCGGATGCGCTTGGGAGTAGGCACGTTTGAGCCGCTCCACGGACACATGGGTGTAGATCTGGGTGGTGGCCACGCTCGCGTGCCCCAGCACTTCCTGCACGGTGCGCAGGTCCGCTCCCCCATCCAGCAAGTGGGTCGCAGCGCTGTGCCGCAGGCTGTGCGGCCCACGGGCGGTGGTGTTCGGAATGGTCTCCAACGCACGGGCCACGACCCTGCGGGCCACCCGGGCGTCGATCCGGGCACCGCGGGCCCCGACGAAGACGGCGTCACCCGCGTCGGGTGCCGCGAGCTCCGCGCGCCGATGTCCCCACAGGGCCAGCGCCTCCCCCGCGCTCTCCCCGTACGGGACCCGGCGTTGTTTGTTGCCCTTGCCCGTGACCGTGAGGACGTGGTTCACGGCGTCCACGTGGAACCCGTCGAGGGACACGAGCTCGCTGATCCGAGCGCCCGTGGCGTAGAGCAGTTCGAGCAGTGCCCAGTCGCGCGCCGCGAGCGCTGCCGCGTGAGCGTCGTCGTGCTCACCGAGGGCGACGTCCCCGAGGTCGTCGAGCATGTCGTTGAGTGCCGTGGCGCCCACGACGTCCGGGAGGTGCTTGGCGGGGCGCGGCCCGCGCAATCCCGCGGCCGGGTCGTGACGCAGCCCCTGGGTGTCCACGGCCCAGCGGAAGAACGTGTGCACGGCCGCGATCCCCCGGGACAGGGAACTGCGGGCGAGTCCTCGGTGGTGGCGCTGGGCGAGCCAGCCGCGCAGGGTGTCCCGGTCCAGCAGGTCCATGGCGTCGATCCCGTGGTCCCGCATCCAGTGCGACAGGTCCGAGACGTCGTTGACGTAGGAGCGCACGGTGTGGTCGCTGCGGGACCGCTCAAGGCTCAGGTACGCCCGGAACTGCGGGAGGTAGGCCTCGAGCGGCCCGGGCGGGGTATCCTTCGCCCCTGCTGCCGGTGTCCCCTGCGCGCCCGACGACGCCGCGTGCTCAGGTTCCCGTTCGACCGTCCGGTCTTTTACTGCGCCCATGCGGCGAGCTTACCCGCCGCCATCCGAGCAGCGAGTCCGCGGCCAGTCCGGCGTCACGGAGCCTTACGAGACCCGTGAGCACCTCCCCCGGGCTCAACCCGGACACCGCGCACAGGTGGGACGGGTCCGCGTCGGTGCGCAGGGGCAGCGCGTCGAACAAGCGCAACAACGTGGGATCCAGGCCGTCCTCGGGGCGCTCGTCACGGGTACTCGCCGCCCGGTGTGCATCCTGGGCCACCGCATTGCCCAGGGGCTCCACGAGTTCCAGGAGCTCGGCGGCATTGCTCACGAGCACCGCGTGATCGTCGCGGATGAGGCGATGGCAGCCCGCCGATCCTCCCACGAGCACGTCCCCCGGGACCGCGGCGACCTCCCGCGAGAGCCCCGCTGCGTGGCGTGCGGTGTTGAGCGATCCGGAACGCCACGCCGCCTCCGTGACCACCGTGGCTCGCGTGAGGGCCGCGATGATGCGGTTGCGCTGCAGGAACCGGTAGCGCGCGGGAGCACAGCCCAGGGGGACCTCACTCAGCACCACTGAACGCTGCGTGATGTGATGCAGCAGGTCCGCGTTGCCCGCCGGGTAGAACCGATCCACACCGCACGCCAGAACGGCGATCGTGGCCCCGTCCTCGGTGCCTGCCTCAAGGGCGGCCGTGTGCGCCACGGCGTCGATCCCGTACGCGCCGCCCGAGACCACACACCAATGGGCAGCGGCCAGTTCATGGGCCATCTGACGGGTCACCGCGGCCCCGTAACCGCTCGCGTTGCGCGCGCCCACCACGGCCACGCTGCGATCCAGCCGGGACAGCGCATCACGATGACCCCGGCCCCACAGGACCACCGGGCGCTGCAGGCCCAGGTCGTCGAGCTGCGCGGGCCACTCCGGATCCTCCGGGATGAGTGTCCACGCACCGATCTGTTCGGCGTGCCGGGCATCCACGCGGGGCTCCGGGACGGGCAGCCGCGAGCGCCAGGCCGCGAACCGTTTGAGGAGATTCGGGACCGACGAGTCCGGGGCCAGCTCCTCGGTGGCCTTGCGATAAACGGAACACAGAGCGGGACTGGGGGCCTGCAATTCCACGATGCTGCGCCACAACAGTTCAGGGCCTAGGGCTGTCAGCAGGATCAAGCCCGCGGTGTCGCCGGGTTCGAGGATGCGCGATAAGCGCACGCGGCACGCCCGGACGGCGTGGTATGGATCGCCAGGGGTGCCGACCGCGGCGGTGTCCCCCGCGGTTGCCCCTGGATCCGTCATGTTGCCGCGGCGGTCCGACCCGGCGGGGTGGTGCTCTGTCGAGCTGCCGTAGCTTTCAGACCCGGCGGGGTGGTGTTCCGTCATGTCGTCACCGTCGTCTTGAAGTAGAGGGCCAGCTGCACGTGCTCGGGGCTGGGAACCGTGGCCCCGGCCAGATCCGCCAGGGTCCAGGCAACACGCAACACCTTCACGAATCCACGGGCCGTCAGGGTCTTGTTGTCCATGGCGGCCTTGAGCGGTAGCACGGATCGAGTGCCCGGTGACAGGGTGCGATGCAACAGTGAACCCGGAACCGCGCTGTTCAGTCGGCACCCCCAGCGGCGCAGCCGCTCCTCCTGGGCGGCCCGGGCGGTCGCAACCCGCTCCGCGACGGCTGCGCTGTCCTCGGGGGTCCGGCCGTGGCCCCCGCTGAGCTCGTGGTAGGTCACGGCGGGGACCCGCAATTGCAGATCCACACGGTCGAGCAGGGGCCCGGACAGTTTGCCGAAATACCTGCGGCGCTGCACCGCCGTGCATGTGCATGCCTGGTCCGTGCCGCCCGCGTTGCCACACGCACACGGATTCGCCGCCAGGACCAATTGGAAATGCGCGGGATAGTGGGCCACGGATTGTGCCCGGGCGATCGTGACCGTTCCCGATTCGAGCGGTTGCCGCAGGGCGTCCAGCACCCGGCGGTCGAACTCAGGGGCCTCGTCCAGGAACAATACGCCCCGATGCGCCAGGGAAATGGCCCCGGGCCGTGGCATCCCGCTGCCCCCGCCACACAGCGCGGGCATGGTGATGCTGTGGTGTGGGGCCTGGAACGGGGGCCGCCGTATGAGGGACGAACACACGTCGTCGCCTCGCAGCGAATGCACGGACGTGACCTCCAGGGAGTCATCGTCCGCGAGGTCCGGCAGGATCCCCGGCAACCGTTCCGCGAGCATCGTCTTGCCCGCCCCCGGTGGACCCACCATCAGGAGATGATGTCCACCGGCGGCGGCGATCTCGAGCGCTTGACGCCCTTCGACCTGCCCCACCACGTCCCGCAGGTCTGGCACGGCTGTTCCGTCCGGCTCCTGCGGGTTCCCGCCGTCCGGCGCGCTCTCGGCCCGTGACGACGTCGCACGGGCCAGCAACGTAGGATCCGCTCCGTGGGCGACGAGCAGCTGCGACAGGTGGGCGGCGGAACTCACGTCCGCGCCGGCCACCAGCTCGGCCTCCACCCGATTGGCTTCGGCGACGACCACTCGGGGATACCCCGCCCGCACCGCTGCCAACACGGCGGGCAGGACACCGCGCACCGGACGCAGGGAACCGTCCAGACCGAGCTCGGCGTAGAACACCGTGTCCGGCGGCACCCGCACCACTCCCTGGGCGCTGAGCACCGCCATCACGACCGCGACGTCGAAGTGCGACCCCCGCTTGGGGAGCGTGGCCGGGGAGAGGTTCACCGTGATCTTGCGCGGTGCGAGGGCGGCCCCGGCATGGCGCGCGGCCGAACGGATCCGCTCCTTGGACTCGTTCACCGCTTGATCGGGCAGGCCGATGATCGTGAACGCCGGCAGTGACTGGCCGATGTCCGCCTCAACCTCCACCACGTGCCCCGCCAACCCGACCAGCGCCACACTGCGGCTGCGCGCGAACCCGTTCACGAGCCACGTCCGGACCATGGGCTGGCGCTGCACGTCACCGAATCTCGAATCATGGGTCCAGTGTTCCCACCCGGGCCGCCGGGCCCTAGCACAGCCCAGCAGTGTGCAGCCCAGATGCCGCGGCCCGAATGCGGACATGAACTGGCCAGACGGGCGAGGCACGACCCGAGAGACCCGGTGGAACACGATCACCCGCGGAGGCCCCTAACAGCGCCGGCACGGCGGACCCGTGACCCGGCCGGGCGCAGCAGACTACTTCGCGAGGCGCCCCTGAACAGAACCGTGTACCGGGGCGAATCCCAACGAACGGACCACTAGAGAGCAGCGGGCGCGGGGTCCTCCAGGGGCGCGGGGACGGCAATTGCCGGGTCCGTGTCCTCGACGGGCAGCACGTCGGTGGGAACCCACCCCGGCACCACGGAGACGGCGCTGTCGGGAAGCTCCGTGATCGGGGCTCCGGCCCGCAGTTCCAGGTTCATGGGACCGAGCTGTAGGTCCTGCGACTCCGCCGGGGCTGCGGGCTCCAGGGATCCCGGGCCCGGAATCCCCGGATCCGGGTCCACGGGGTCCGGGATCACCGGTGCTGGCACCGTGGGCACCGTGGGCACCGAGACGATGGGATCGGTCACCGCCGGGTGGGGCGAGACGGAGGTGTCGGGCGCGGGTACCGGCGGGATCGGGATCGTGGGCGCCGGGCTCGGAGGCACGGGACCGCCCGGATCGGGATTCACCGGCGGGATCCCTCCCGGATCCGGGAGAACGGGCGCTCCGGGGTCCGGAACCGCGGGCGCACCCGGATCCCCGGGCGCCTGAGGGGTGTCCGCGGTGGGCGGTGCCGAGGGTTCGGGGACGTCCGGAGCGGGAACACCGGGAGCAGCCGATTCCGCGGGGGCATCGGGGCCCGCACTCTCCCTGGCGCCGTCCGATCCATTCCCGCTGCCCGATTGTCCGCCGCCCGCGGGCCCGTTGCCGCTCGGGGTGTCATCGGTGTCCTCGGGCTGGGCACGCACGGGGGTGACTTCCCGGTTACCGATGGAGGGGATCAGCTCGAGGCTCTCGAAGCTCTCCGGAACACGGGAGATGTCCCCCACGAGGATGTTCGTACCGCGCTCGCCCACGGCGATGTCCCCCGCGGCGGTCCGGTCCGCCTCCTCGATGCGATTCTTGAGGTGCCGGGCCTCGTGCTCGGTCAGTGGCGACCCGTCATGGGCGCGGTACTGGTCCCCGGACGTCCGGGGCCGCCACCGGTCCAGGGCCCGTGAGACGTTCTCCAGTTGGTAGGACCCGCCGTCGGAGGCCTTGAGGATCATGCGGCTCACCGACACGGGGGAATCTCCCCGTTCGTTGTCGATCTCCACGGTGGCGTACGTCGCGCGTTTGACGCGGGCATCCTTGCGCAGCTCGTCGAGTTCAGGATCGGGGATCTCCCGCGCGGGGAGCGTGATGCGCACGGACGCCCCGTTGGGGAGGTTCGCCCGGAAGATCCCGGCATGCAGACCCCGGTCACCCGCGGCTGAGGTGGCACACGCGGAGGCGTCAGATCCGGCGGGCGGCTCCTCGTCCGCGCACGAGACGAGCATCAGCGAGGCGGCCGCGGCCAATGCCGTGGCCGACAACACGTGAGGAAGCCACGCCGGACTCTTCATGCGTCCCCCGATCGCCGAGCCTTTGTACTCATCCCACAAAATACCGTGGCACGGGGAAGGGGAAATTCATAATGCTCTCGGTGACGACCCGGAGTGTGACTCCCCGGTGGAGGTCGGCGGCGAACGGGCCCCGTGGCACGGATCGCGCGGATGCCTCACAACCAGCCGAGGGAGCCCATGTGTTCCACGCGCGGGGTACCGCCGCGGGGCCAGTGGACCGCCACGACGTCCACGCCGGGGATCGCGACAGCCCTGTGTTCCCTGGCCCAGGCGCGCGCGAGGACGTGCAGTCGCCGCAGCTTCTCCCACCCCACGGCCTCCGCGGGATGTCCGAAGTCCCCGCCCGAGCGCGTCTTGACCTCGAACACGGTCACGGTTCCCTGTCGCTCGGCGACGACGTCCAGCTCACCGCGGGGTGCCCCGGGCCCAACGGCGGGGCGCCAGTTCCGGTCCAGGATCCGCCAGCCCGAACGCTGCAACAGGTCCGCGATCAGTTCCTCCCCCGCCCTCCCCACGCTCACATGGGCCGCGACCTGGGCGTCGGGCGGGGCGGTGTCGGGCGGAGCGGTGCCCGGACGACCGGAATTGCGTGGCACATGGGCAGATGTGGAAGTCGTCATGGACCCACTGTGATGCGCGACGACACTCCTGGCCATGGCCGGGGCGCGCCTGTGCAGGGCGGATCCGCCCAGGACGCGCTATGGGCCCTCGAGTACCAGGCCCCCACCTCACCTGCGAAGGAAGGTGGGTGAGCAGCGGACTACCGCGCGCCCAGGTTCCAGCTGAGCCGGTGCTGCGGCGTGGTGCCGTGTTCGAGCAGCGCCGCGCGATGCACAGCACTGCCGTAGCCCTTGTTGGACTCCCACGCGTACGCGGGGAACTCGCGGCCGAGCGAGACCATGAGTTCGTCGCGCTCCACTTTCGCCAGGATCGACGCGGCCGCCACGCTGACACAGTGCGCATCGGCCCGGACGAATGTGCGCACGACCGGCGGCAACGCGGCGTCGTTGGCGTCCTGCCCCAGCACCGGGGGTGCGTCCAGCCAGTTGTGGGAACCGTCCAGGATCAAGGCATCGACGCGCGTGCCGTGGGCAGCCACGGTGGCCAGTGCCCGGAGCCCGGCCAAGCGCAGCGCGGCGGTGACACCGAACTGGTCGATCTCGCGCGGTTGCGCGTGCCCCACCGCGGTGCCCACGGCCCATGCCGCGATCGTGCCCGCGAGGGCCGCACGCCGCGCTGGACTCAGGGCCTTGGAGTCACGCACGCCGTGCCACGGCGGCGGGTCAGACGGCGCTCCCCCGGCCATCCGTTCGAGGTCCAGGACCGCGAGGCCCACGCTCGCGGGACCCGCGAGAGCTCCCCGGCCCACCTCGTCCATTCCGGCCACGAAGCGGTGCCCGGCGCGCGCGAGTTCCGTTTCCAGTTCGAGCGTGGGCACGGTGCGCGGCGTCGCGGAGCTCACTGCCCGCCGGCCGCGGGGACGTCCTGGAACACCTCGGCGGGGTTGTGCAGGAACTGGAAGCGATCGAGCGGCCACGCGATCACGAACGCGGTGCCCACGACGTCGTCCTCGCTCACGAACCCGGTGCCGGTGGCGATGTGGTAGCGGGAATCGGCGGAGGCGTTGCGGTGGTCACCCAGCACGAACAGCTTGCCGTCGGGCACGGTGACGTCGAACGGGATGTCGGACGGCGCTGCCCCGGGGTACAAGTAGGGCTCATCGAGCGCCTCGCCGTTGACCGTGACCCGCCCGGACGCGTCGCAGCACGTCACGTGGTCCCCGCCCACGCCGATCACGCGCTTGACCAGGGCCTGCTGGCTGCTGTCGGGGAACAGGCCCACGAACTCGAGCGCGCCGCGCACGGGGTTGGCCGCGGTCCGGGGCGCCTCGGGCAGCCAACCCTGGGTGTCCTCGAAGACCACGATGTCGCCGCGGTCGATGTTGCCCGTGCGGCCGTCCAGCACGTTGACGAAGATCCGGTCGTTGAGTTCCAGGGTCTGTTCCATGGACCCGGAGGGGATGAAGAAGCCGCGGATCAGGAAGGTCTTGACCAGGAACGCGATGAGGAGCGCGAGGGCCACCACGATCAGGATCTCCTTGACCGCGCCCCACCCGGTCGTGGGCTCCTTGGCGTCCCGGCGGCCGCGGCGCCGTGCGCCGGATTCGCTCGCCCGCGCGTCCCGGGGTGCCGCCGCGCCGCCGGGGTCGCGCTGGGGTGCGGGCTCACCCGGTCCGCGAACGCCCTCGACACCTGATCCATGCTGCTCAGCCACTACGCATTCCTCTTCTCGGGTCCCACGGACACGGTTGCGTGTTCGCGCGCGGGAGTTTGCTCGGCGACGTCGCTCGCGCCCGGGATGCCGCCCGCGCGGGGGTGCGCGGGGCGGGGCGGAGCACCGAGACCGTCACTCCCGCAGTGTACGGGCACGCTCCGGGGGCCACACGACACGCTCGGCGGTGCCCACGATGCGTTCGGTGCGGATCAGGCCGCCGCCCGGCGAGCCCAGCAGCGATCGGGAGTCCACGGACACGGTGCGGTGGTCACCCATGAGCCACACCCGCCCTTCGGGCACGTGCACCGTGAACGGGATCCGGGACGGCTCGTCCCCGGGGAAGACGTAGTCCTCGTGTTGTGGCCGGCCGTTGACGGTGACCAGTCCGTCCGCGGTGCAGCAGGACACTGTGTCCCCTGCGACCCCGATGACCCGCTTGACGTACGCGGTGTCTGAACCGGTGACGCCCAGCCAGCGGCCCAGGGTGTGGGCGACCTGCTGGTGCCACGGGTCCGTCGAGTGCAGCGGGTCCAGGGAACCGCGGCCGTCGAAGACCACCAGCTCGCCCCGCGCGACGTCGTTCCCCGAGACGAGTTTGTCCACCAGCACCCGGTCCCCGCCCTGGAGCGTGGGCTCCATGGAATCGGAACCGACCCAGTAGACGTCCGCCACGAAACCGCGCACGACCGAGGCCAGGACGAAGGCCGTGAGCAGGGCGATGGCCACGACCCACAACCACCACCGGCGCGTGGAAACGGGCCGTCTCACGGCGGAGGACCCGGCAGATGCCGGGCCCTCCGCGTGTTCCGTGTGCTGTGGCACCCGGTGAGTCTTACTTGCTCGATGCGCTCGTGTCGCGCTTCTCGCGGATGCGAGCAGCCTTACCGTGACGATCGCGCATGTAGTACAACTTGGCACGGCGCACGTCGCCGCGGCTCACGAGCTCGATCTTCTCGATGATCGGGGAGTGCACCGGGAAGGTACGCTCCACGCCCACACCGAAGCTGACCTTGCGCACGGTGAAGGTCTCGCGCACGCCGGAGCCCTGACGGCCCACGACGAAGCCCTTGAACACCTGAACACGGGAGCGGTTGCCTTCCACGATGTTCACGTGCACGTTGAGGGTGTCACCGGCACGGAAGTCCGGGACGTCGTTGCGCAGCGACTTGGCATCAAGCTGGTCAAGAATGTTCATGACATAACTCCTCGTGATCGCCGCAGGTCTCCCACGTGTGGTCCGCGTGTCACCCCGCGCGGGGTGGCATCGCTCCAGGATCCGGGACGGAACTTGGGATGGCCGTGCCGGGTGGTGCGTCGTTGGTCGCTCTCCCCCCTGCGGCAGGGGCGTGCCCGACGCACACACAGCGCTCTATTATGCCATATCCGGCGTGCCTTCCGGGGCCGCGTGCCCGCCGTCACGGCGCCACGATCCACCCGTGACGTGGAAGCCGGTCTTGGCGAGCACCGCGAGGTCCGCCCTGTCCAGCTGTGCGGGGTCCAGGGCCAGGATCATGTCCGGGCGGCGCTGCGCGGTGCGCGAGAGTTGCTGGTCCCGCCGCCACCGTTCGATCCGCCCGTGGTGACCGGACAGCAGGATCTCGGGCACGGCCCGCTCCCGCCATACTGCGGGTTTAGTGTACACGGGGTACTCGAGCAGCCCGCCCGTGTGGGACTCCTCGGCCAGTGATTCCGGATTGCCGATCACGCCGGGGATCAACCGCGTCACGGCCTCGACCATGGCGAGCACGGCGACCTCTCCCCCGTTGAGCACGTAGTCGCCCAGACTCAGGGGGCGCACCCGCACCTCGGTCCGAGCGTTGTCGATGAAGCGCTCGTCGATCCCCTCGTAGCGCCCGCACGCGAAGATCAGGTGTTCCTCCGCTGCCAGTTCGTACGCGATCCGCTGCGTGAACACCTCCCCCGCCGGGGACGGGACCACGAGCACGGGTGCCGCGGAGTGTTTCCCGACGGTGAAGGACGAGGTTGCGGCACCCGGCTCTGTGGTCTGCGCAGGGTTCGTCACGACAGCCGGTACCGCGGTCTCCGGGGCCTCCGGTGCGGTCCGAGCGGACGACGACGCCGCGGCGTCGCCCCCTGCGCGCACCACCGACTCGAGGGCGAGCGTCCATGGCTCGGGCTTCATGACCATGCCCGCACCCCCGCCGTAGGGGGTGTCGTCCACGGTGCGGTGCCGGTCGGTGGTGAAGTCGCGGGGATCGGTGACCGCGAGGTGGAGGACCCCGTCCGTGACGGCCTTACCGATCAGGGACAGGTTGAGGGGCTGCAGGTACTCGGGGAAGATGCTCAGCACGTCGATGCGCACGGTTCACTCCGCTTCCGCGAGCTCGAGCAGGCCCGGGGGTGGGCTCACCAGCACGACGCCCGCGTCCAGGTCCACCTCGGGGACGATTTCTTCCACGAACGGGATGAGCACGGGCCGCCCGCCGCCGTCCGGGGTGATCTCCAACAGGTCCTGGGCGACACCCTGGATCAGCGCCTTGACCGTCCCGATCCGGGCGTCGTCCCGTGTGATGTCCACCGCCGTGAGACCCAGCAGGTCGTCCTGGTGCCACTCGTCGTCGTCGAGCTCGAGGTCCGCGGCCTCCGCGAACAGTTCGAGACCCCGAGCGGCCTCCGCCGCGGTGCGGTCCTCGATCTCCTCGAAACGCGCCACCAGCACGTTCTTGTTCCACCGGGAACCGCTCACGGTCACGTGCTCGAGCTGCGGGGAGCCGGCCCCGGCCGGTGCATTGCCCTCGCCCCTGCCCCGCTCACGGGCGGGCTGCACCTCGAGCACGGAGCCCGGGGCGAACCGCGCCCGCGGGTCGTCCGTGAACAACTCCACCGTGACTTCTCCCCGCACCCCGTGCGGTTTACCGATCCGGGCTACCCGAACGCTCATGGCATCTCCTCGTGGCGACTCGTGCTGTGTGGGGCCCGCACGCTTCCGCGCGGGCAACGACCACGGCCCCCGCTCCTCGGTGCGAGGAACGGGGGCCGTGATACGTGTGTCTCGTGTGTTCGCGTCAGCGACGCCGGTCGGTGTCGACCACGTCCACGCGAACGTTCTCGCCGGAAGCCAGTGCCGAGACCACGGTGCGCAGGGCCTTGGCCGTGCGTCCCGATCGCCCGATCACGCGACCCAGATCGTCCGGGTGCACTCGCACCTCGAGCGTCTGACCGCGCCGGCCGTCGCGGGAGCGCACCGACACGTCGTCGGGGCTGTCCACGATGCCACGGACCAGGTGCTCGAGCGCTTCGGCGAGCATGCTCACTCTGCCTTCTCGGCGTCGTCCTCCGTGGCCGCGGTCTCCTCGGCGGGAGCTTCCTCGGCCTTGTCGGCCTTGGCGGTGATGGCCTCGGGGATGATCACGGAACCGTTGTCCGGGGCCACGAACTCGGCCTTGGCCTCGGGCTGCTTGAGGGTGCCCTCGGCGCCCGGCTCACCCTTGAACTTCTGCCAGTCACCGGTGATCTTCATGAGGGACAGCACGGCCTCGGAGGGCTGCGCACCCACACCGAGCCAGTACTGCACGCGATCCGACACCAGGTTGATGTACGAGGGGTGCTCGGTGGGCTGGTACACACCGACCTCTTCGATCACGCGACCGTCGCGCTTCTTGCGGGAATCCACGACGACCACGCGGTAACGAGGGTCACGCATCTTGCCCATACGCTTGAGACGAATCTTGACTGCCACTTGTGTGGTTACTCCTGTTTCGAATGGAATCGGACATCGCACACACCTGCCCGTGGGGCGGGCCGTGAGTGGATTTCCTGTGGACGCGACAGCACGCGCGGTGAGAGGGTCCGCACGGGTCGAGTACCCGACTATTGTGCCATACGTGTCAAACCGAGGGCGGTCGGGGCGAACGCGTCAGCGGTTCTTGCGTGCGCGCACCGAGGCCCACAGGGCGGCTTGGAGGGCGGCGTCCGTGAACAGCGCCGCCGACGCCGAACCGAGCACGGCGGCACGGCGTCCCCCGCGGGCTGCGAGACCCGCGAGCCCTGCGCCGAGGGCGATCTCCGCTCCCCCGATCGCGAGCAGCAGTCCCGGCCTGCGCACGTAGGCCCGCTGGATCCGGGACAGCACGTCCCCGCCGCTGGGCTCCACGCTCGCGGCGGCCAGCATGGACAGACCCAAGGGCCGGGGCTCGAAGTCCGAGACACCGTCGACCTCGCGCAGCTCGCGCTGGGACTCCACGAGCTTCGCGGCCACGGTGGGTAGGCCGAGCAGCTGCAGGACGGATTCCAGTAGCAGCCCCGAGCTGGGCGTGCGCGCGTAGTTCTCGAGCCGGGCCGTGGCGGCGGCGTCCAGCTCGGTCAGGGACGCGATGAACTCCACCGTGGTCAGCATGCGAGCCTCGGCGGTGCCCGCGGCGGGCGACGACGCGGCGTCGTCCGCGCCCGCGGCGCTGGCTGTATCGGGGGCACCGCTGAAATCCAGAGCGCCGTTCGTGTCCTGCGCGTCACGCGCGGGCTGGGCCGTGGGCACCGGGCTCGCCTGCCCCCCGAGCGCTTCGAGGGCGAGGTCGGTCGCGGACTCCGCGGGGTCCCAGCGCAGCGTGGAATCGTCCGCGATCCGCGCGAACTGGGCACTCCACGACTCACGAGCGTTCAACGAGTTCACGGGTGGGTAGATCCGCAGGCTGCGGCTCTCCCCGTCCGAGGAGATCAGGACGGCCATCGCGTCAGGGTCCGCGGCCGCAGCGAGGGCCCCGGGGTCCAACTCGTCCGGGACCAGCACGACTGACCAGCCGTTGCGCGCGAGCGCCGTGAACCTGGTCCCCAGAGCGGTGGCGATGAACGGCAACTGCGGGGCGTCCGCGTGCACGATCAGCGCGGTGCGCGGCGCGGCACTCATGCGCGCCGACCGCCGTCCATGACGCGTTCGACCACAGTCCCGGAGTGCAAGGCCTCCAGAGCCGCGCGGATGTGCTGCGCCAGGCCGGAGCTCAGCACGGTCTCGAGCTCCTCGGGGGCCACCCACCGGTACGAGAGCAGTTCCTCCTCCTGCACCGTGATGGGGGTGTCGGAGGGGATTTGCCCGCCGTCGTAGAGGAAGGACACGGAGTCCCCCCACATGCCCATGCCCACGCCGTGGCTCACCGCGAGCAGCCGCCCGCCCTCGAGGTGCAGGCCGACCTCCTCCACCACTTCGCGGAAGCACCCGGTGCGGGGATCCTCCCCCGCCTCCACGGTGCCGCCGGGCAGGGTCCAGTCGTCCTTGTAATTGGGTTCGACCGTGAGCACGCGACCGCTCTCGTCCCGGATGATCGCGGCGGACGCGAGCCGCCGGGTGGGCAGCGACGCGATGAAGCTGCGCAGTTCGTCGTCGGGGAGGTATGAACCCATGACCGCCTACTTTCCGAGGAATTTCTCGAAGCCCTTGGGCAGGTTCAGCGACTCGGCGCCCAGGTCCTTGCCCTGGGCACCGAACGCGCTGCCCGGCGCCGCCGGCTTCTGACCGGAGGCGAGGGCCGCGTTCTCCTGCGCGCGCTTGGCGGGGTTGCCGGAGCGCGAGCTCTTCTTCTTGGACTTGCCCTTCTTGGCAGCACCCCCGCCGGCGCCGCCCATCCCGGGGATGCCGCCGGGCATCCCGGGCACGCCCTTGCCCTGCGCCAGGCGCTTCATCATCTTCTGCGCCTGGGCGAAGCGCTCCATGAGCTGGTTGACCTCGGAGACCGAGACGCCGGAACCCTTCGCGATGCGCGCGCGGCGCGAGCCGTTGATGATCTTGGGGGCCACGCGTTCGTGCGGGGTCATGGAGCGCACGATGGCCTCCACGCGGTCGATCTCCCGCTCGTCGAAGTTCTCGAGCTGCTCGCGCATCCCGGCGGCGCCGGGCATCATGGCGAGCATCTTCTTCATGGACCCCATCTTGCGCAGCTGCTGCATCTGCGCGAGGAAGTCCTCGAAGGTGAAGTCCTCCTGATCGGTGAACTTCTTGGCCATCCGCTCGGCCTCGGTCTTGTCCCACTGTCGCTCGGCCTGCTCGATGAGCGTGAGGACGTCACCCATGTCCAGGATGCGCGAGGCCATCCGGTCCGGGTGGAACTGCTCGAAGTCCCGCACGCCCTCGCCCGTGGACGCGAACATGATGGGCTTGCCGGTCACTGCGCGGACGGACAGGGCCGCGCCGCCGCGGGCGTCGCCGTCAAGCTTGGAGAGCACCACGCCGGTGAAATCCACGCCCTCGTCGAACGCCTTGGCGGTGTTCACGGCGTCCTGGCCGATCATTGCGTCGATGACGAACAGGACCTCGTCCGGGTCCACGGCGTCGCGGATGTCGCGCGCCTGGTTCATCAGCGCCTGGTCGATGCCCAGGCGTCCGGCGGTGTCGACGATCACGACGTCGTAGAGCTTGGAGCGGGCGAAGTCGACGCCGTCGCGGGCCACCTTCACGGGATCCCCCGTGGGGTCGTCGAACTCCGAGGTGGCGCCGGGCTCGGGGGCGAACACGGGTACCCCGGCGCGCTGACCCACGACCTGCAGCTGGGTGACGGCATTGGGCCGCTGCAGGTCGGAGGCCACGAGCACGGGCTTGTGGCCCTGGTCCGTGAGCCACTTGCCAAGCTTGCCGGCCAGGGTGGTTTTGCCCGCACCCTGCAGGCCCGCGAGCATGATCACCGTGGGCCCGGTCTTCGCGAGGTTGATCCGCCGGGTCTCGCCGCCGAGGACGTTCTGCAGCTCCTCGTTGACGATCTTCACGACCTGCTGGCCGGGGTTCAGCGCCTCCGAGACCTCCGCGCCGAGCGCGCGCTCCTTGACGATCGCCGTGAACTCCCGGACCACGGGCACGGCCACGTCCGCCTCCAGCAAGGCCCGGCGGATCTCCCGGACGGTGGCATCGACATCGGCCTCCGAGAGCCGGCCCTTGCCGCGCAGGTTCTTGAAGGTCGCTGTGAGCCGGTCGGACAGTGAATTGAACACGGGGTGGTCGCTGCTTTCGTCTGACAACGGATGAATTCAGTGTCCCAGGTTAGCAAGCGAAGCCCCGCCCGGTCGCCCGGACGGGGCCTGTGCCGAGGACGTCGCGCGCGACCTCAGAGCGCGACGTCACCCAGTTCGCCGGTGCTCACGCGCACGGTGTTCTCCACGGCAGTGACCCACACCTTGCCGTCCCCAGGTTCGCCCGTGCGTGCGGAGGTGACGATGACGCCCACGAGGTCCTGGACCTCGCCGTCCTCCACGACCGTCTCGATGCGCACCTTCTCGAGGAGATCCACCGTGTACTCGGCGCCGCGGTAGACCTCGCGGTGCCCGCGCTGGCGGCCGTAGCCGTGGACGGTCAGCACGGTCATGCCCTGCACGCCGTAGCTCTCCAGGGCGTCTTTGACGTCACTGAACTTCTCGGGTCGCACCACTGCGGTGATCAGCTTCACTGGTTGTCTCCTTTGCTGGCGACGGGCACGGGGGCTTCGGCGGTCCCGGGCAGGGGCCGCGCGGGGGCCTGCCCGGCGAAGTAGCCGGTGGCCTCGTCCTTCAGCGAGTACGCGGACTCCGCGTGCTGGGTGAGGTCCACTCCGATGACCTCGTCCCGGCGGGTGATCCGCAGCTCCATCGTGGCCTTCAGGACGAGCCCGATGACCAGCGTGAGGACGCCGGTGTAGAGCGTCACGAAGAGGGTCGCGGCGAGCTGGGTACCCAGCAGGCCCCAGCCACCACCGTAGAACACCCCGGCCCGGCCCTCAGAGGGGACCGCCAGGAAGCCCAGCGCCACGGTGCCGACAATGCCGGAGACCAGGTGCACGCCGCACACGTCCAGCGAGTCGTCCAGGTGGATCCGGTACTTCAGGCCCACGGCGATCGCGGAGCACGCACCGGCCACGGCGGAGAGAAGGATTGCGCCGAGCGGGGTCACGTTGGCGCACGCCGGGGTGATGGCCACGAGCCCGGCGACGACGCCCGACGCCGCACCCAGCGACGTCGCGTGCCCGTCCCGGATGCGCTCGGTGAGCAGCCAGGCCAGCATGGCCGCAGCCGGGGCCACGAGCGTGTTGGTCCAGATCAGGGCGGCCTGCTCCACGGTGGTTGCGGCGCCGGCGTTGAAGCCGAACCAGCCGAACCACAGGATGGCCGAGCCGAGCATCACGAGCGGCAGGTTGTGCGGGCGCTGGCCCGAGTCGCGGCCGAAGCCGCGGCGGGCGCCGATGAGCAGGATGAGCACCAGAGCCGCGATGCCCGCGTTGATGTGCACGGCGAGCCCGCCGGCGAAGTCGATCGGCTCGCCGAAGATCCGGCCCAGGGCGCCGTCCTCGGAGAACAGCCCGTCACCCCACACCATGTACGCGAGGGGGAAGTAAACCAGGGTGACCCACACGAGCGTGAAGACCACCCATGTGCCGAACCGGGTGCGGTCCGCGATCGCGCCGGAGATCAGGGCCACGGTGATGATTGCGAACGTCACGGAGAAGTCCGAGGACAGCAGGTCCTCGGTGCCCATCAGGCCGTGCAGACCGAAGTGCGCGAACGGATCCGCGGTGAGGCCGCCCAGCACCGGGTCCCCGGCGAGCATGGAACCGCCCCACAGCACCCACACGACGCCCACCACGCCGAGCGCGGCGAAGCTCATCATCATCATGTTCAGCACACCCTTGGCGCGGGTCATGCCTCCGTAGAACAGTGCAAGTCCGGGGGTCATGAAGAACACCAACCCCGCGGCCACCACGGTCCACACGTGTCCGGCGGTCAACTCCACCCGGATCACCTCGTCCCTGTCTCGTGTCGGCACAGCCTTTGCGCCTGTTGCACACAGTCAACGGGGCGGGTGTTACCGCGACAGCGCGGGTTCGTGACGCCGGTGTTTCACGTCACGTCCGCGTGTGACGATCGTGTTAACTCCTCAGGTACCGGTGTCGATGCCGGTTCCAGTGCAGTGGCGGGGCCAGTGCACGTGCCGGTGCTCCGACGACGGCGCCCGCTCCCACGAAGGGGGCGGGCGCCGTCGTCGTCGCGAGAGGGAGCAGGCTCAGTCGATGATCGCGTCCACGAACTGCTCGGCGTTGAAGGGTGCGAGGTCGTCCGGGCCCTCGCCGAGACCGATCAGCTTGACGGGCACGCCCAGGCCGCGCTGGATGGCGACCACGATCCCTCCCTTGGCGGTGCCGTCAAGCTTGGTGAGCACGATGCCCGTGATGTCCACGGCCTGCGCGAAGACCTTTGCCTGGGTCATGCCGTTCTGCCCGGTGGTCGCGTCGATCACGAGCAGCACCTCGTCCACCTCGGCGGCCTTCTCGATCACGCGCTTGACCTTGCCGAGCTGGTCCATCAGACCGGCCTTGTTCTGCAGCCGGCCAGCGGTGTCCACGAGGACCACATCCGCCTCTTGGTCGATGCCGGCCTTGACGGCATCGAACGCGACCGAGGCGGGGTCCGCGCCCTCCTGCTCGGAGCGCACCGTGGGCACGCCCACGCGGGCTCCCCAGGTCTCGAGCTGGTCAGCGGCGGCCGCGCGGAACGTGTCCGCCGCACCGAGCAGGACGTCCTTGTCCTCCGCCACGAGCACGCGCGCGAGCTTGCCGACCGTGGTGGTCTTGCCCACGCCGTTGACACCCACCACCAGGACCACCGCGGGCTTGCCCGGGGCGGACTCGATACGCAGGGAACGGTCCAGGGTGGGGTCCACGAGCGCGAGCATTTCTTCACGCAACAGGGACTTCAACTGCGCGGGGTCCTTGGTGCCTTCGACCCGCACGCGCTTCTTGAGGTTCTCCACGAGCTCGAGGGACGCGTCCGTGCCGAGGTCCGCCATGAGCAGCGTGTCCTCGATCTCGTCCCACGTGTCCTGATCGATGCGTTCGCGGGACAGCAAGACCAGCAGACCCTTGCCGAGCATGGTGTTGGACTTGGCCAGCCGTCCGCGCAACCGGGCCAGGCGCCCGCGGGCGGACTCCGGGCGTTCGAGGGTGCTGACCGGTCTGTCCTCGACGAGGGTGTCGCCCTCGGTCTCCGGGACGTCGTCCAGGTCCCGGGTGTCCGTGTAACCCCCCCGCGGTGCCTTGGGTCGGCGCAGCAGCAGGATGCCGAACACCACGAGCAGCACCACCACCGCGGCGGCGACAATGAGTATCCACATCAGGTCAGTCGTGATCACCCTCCTAATGTCCCATAAACTGCAGGGCGTGTCCCGCCCCGATCCCCGCGACCCCGCCGAGCATCCCGTCCCCGCCTCCCCCGACGACGCGCGCGCTGCTGCGACCGCGTCGGACGCCGCCGCAGCAGCGTCCACTGCATCGGACGACGCCGCCGGAAAACCCGCGCCGCGCGGCAGGGTCCCCGAGCCCATCAAGGTCCTGATCGCTGCGGCCTTCGTGATCGCCCTGGGCTACGGGATCGTGGCGCCCGTGCTGCCGCAGTTCGCGGCCAGTTTCGGCGTGGGCGTGGCCGCGGCCTCCGCCGTGATCAGCGCGTTCGCCCTGTGCCGGCTCGTCTTCGCCCCCGCGAGCGGTGCGGTGGTCAACAAGTTGGGTGAGCGGCCCACGTACCTGATCGGGTTGATCGTGGTGGCACTGTCCTCGGCCGCGACCGCGTTCGCGCAGACCTATGGGCAATTGCTGATCTTCCGCGGTCTCGGGGGCATCGGGTCCACGATGTTCACGGTGTCCGCGATGGGCCTGATCGTGAGGTTGGCCCCGCCCACCATGCGCGGGCGGGTCTCCGGGTACTACGCGACCGCGTTCCTGCTGGGCGGCATCCTGGGGCCCGTGCTCGGCGGACTGCTCGCGGGTCTCGGGATGCACGCCCCGTTCCTGATCTACGCCGGCGCTCTGCTGGTCGCCGTCCTCGTGGTGTACCTGCGGCTGAAGGACGAGACGATCGGCGCCAGGCGCACCGGCGGGGCCCAGCCGCCCATGCGCGTCCGCGAAGCGCTCGACGCCGGAGCGTACCGTGCCGCGCTCGCGTCCAGCTTCTCCACGGGCTGGACGGCCATGGGCGTACGCGTGGCCCTGGTCCCTCTCCTGGCCGTCCAGGTGGTCGGTGAGGGTCCGGCCGTCGCCGGGCTCGCGCTGGCACTGTTCGCCGTGGGCAACGCTACGGCCTTGACCGTCACGGGGCGGCTCACCGACCGCGTGGGGCGCAAACCGCTCGTGCTCACGGGCCTGCTCGTGTGCGGCCTCGCGACCATTGGGGTGGGGCTGAGCACGTCCGTGGTGGCGTTCGCCGTACTGTCCCTGCTCTCCGGGGTGGGCTCCGGAACCCTCAACCCGGGGCAGCAAGCCGCCGTGGCGGATGTCATCGGCCCGGATCGAGCGGGCGGCAGGGTACTGTCCCGGTATCAGATGTGCGCGGACGCGGGCCAGATCGCCGGCCCCGTGCTCGCGGGCGCGCTCGCGGACGCCGCCGGTTTCGGCTGGGCCTTTGGGATCTCGGGAGCGCTCATGCTCCTCGCCGCCGTCGCGTGGCTTCCGGTCAGGGACACCCTGCCCCCGGAGTCACGCACCCAGGGCCCCGCCCCCCGACGGAAGTGAGCTCCCGTGGCCGCAACCGAGCGACGTCGTCCCCGTTCCACGGCGGTACTCTTCACGGTCGTTTTCGTGTCGATGTTCGTCGCGAACGCGATCCTCACGGAGCTACGGGACCGCGGGATCATCACCACGCCGGTGCTCGTGCTCGCCATGGTGTTCCTCCTGGGCGGGTTCGCAGTGTACTGGCGGTTCTGCTGGGTCCCCAGAGCGTCGAGCTCGGAACCGGACCGTCCCAGGGTCACCGTGGCCGAGACGTGGCACAGCCCGTATCCGCCCCGGGAGGCTGCGGCTCGGATGCGCGAGGCGTTCACCGACCCCGCCGCACGGGTGACCGCGGATGACACCTCCGTGCACGTGCTGACCGGTTCCGACACGACCTACCGGATCCGTGGCGCCGGTTCCGCGAAGGGCTGGGACGCACTGCCTCTCGCGAAGGCTGGCGGGCCCTGCCCCTGGCAGCCACCTTCCAGACAGACGCCCGGAACGGAGGCTCCCGGATCCGTGGCGAGGTCCGGGACGACTTCGGGTGGGACTCCGGCCCACCCCAGCAATTCATCGAGGACGAGGTGCGCACCCGCGGGGCCGCGCTGTTGCGCCGCGCCCGCGCGGCGACAAGCTGAGCCGTCCCACCCTCGGCGGGCGAGCGGCGTCGTCGGCGGAAGACCTCAGCGCAACTGCGAGAGCTGCTGGCCCACGACGAGGCTCACGCCGTCGCCGCGCATCGAGACCCCGTAGAGCGCGTCCGCGATCTCCATGGTGCGTTTCTGGTGCGTCACGATGATCAGCTGCGAGCTCTCCTTGAGCTGCTCGAAGATGGTGAGCAACCGACCCAGGTTCCGGTCGTCCAGCGCGGCCTCAACCTCGTCCATGACGTAGAACGGGGACGGCCGGGCCTTGAAGATGGCCACGAGCAACGCGAGTGCCGTCAGGGAGCGCTCGCCGCCGGAGAGCAGGGAGAGTCTCTTGATCTTCTTCCCGGCGGGCCGGGCCTCGACCTCGACCCCCGAGTTGAGCATGTCGTCCGGGTCGGTCAGGCGCAACCGCCCCTCCCCGCCCGGGAACAGGGTTGCGAACACCGAGACGAACTGTTCTGCGGTGTCCCGGTAGGCCTGCGCGAAGACCTCTTCGACGTGCTGGTCCACCTGCCGAATGATGTTGCGCAGATCCGTGCGGGAATTCTTGACGTCCTCGAGTTGGGTGACCAAGAACTTGTGGCGTTCCTCGAGCGCGGCGAACTCCTCGAGCGCGAGCGGGTTGACCTTGCCGAGCGCCTTGAGCTGCTTCTGCGCGCGCTGCAACCGGGTCTCCTGCTCCTCGCGTCGGAACGGGGTCCCGGCATCGGTCATCCGGGGCAGAGCCAGCTGCACGGGCGCGCCGTCCTCCTCGGCGCGCTGGGCCGCCTCGAGCGCTGCGTCCGCGTCCAGGACGGGCAGGTGGGGGCCGTAGTAGTCCACGAGGAAGTCGGGGGTCATCCCCAACTCCTCGAGGGCCGTGGTCTCGAGCCCCTCGAGCCGGGCCCGGCGCTGCGCGAGGTCCAGTTCCGCACGATGCAGCTGTTCGGTGAGTTCGCCGATCCGCCGGGCGAGCTCGTCACGTTCGGAGCGCAATCGCTGCGCGGCCTCGTCCAGCCCGGCCCTGCTGGTCTCGATGGCGTCGCGCTGGGCGGCCGCCCGCGCCGCGGCGTCGTCGGCGCGTTCCCGGAGATAGCGCGCGGCCTCCCCCACGGCCCGCGCCACGACCGCTTGCACGCGGCGACGCTCCGCACGCCGCGCGGCCTCGGCCTGCGCGACACGTTCGGTACGCGCCGCCCGCGCCTGGGCCTGCGCCCGGGACTCGGCGTGGCGATGTTGTTCCTCGAGCCCGCGCAGCGCGAGCCGCGCCTCGGTCTCGACCTCGCGGGCGGTCCGGGCCTGCTCCTCGGCACGGTCCTTGGCGGACGCGGCCGCGAGCTGCTCGCGGTCGAGGTCCTCCTCGTCCCCGGTCTCTGCGGCCTCGGCGCGTTCCACGGCCTCGCGCAGCTCCGCATCCCGCTGGGTCAAACGCTGCTGTGCGGTCGCCAGGACACCGCGGCGCCGTTCCAGTTCGGAATCCGCCGACGACGCCGTGGCCTCCGCCCTGCTCGACGCCGCCCCGGCCGCCGCGGCCTCCTGCTGGGCCCGCTGCGCGGCCCGGCCGGTCTCGCGGGCTTCCCGTTCCGCGCCCGCGCGCTGTTCCTCGGCCTCCCGGGCCCGTTCCGCCGCGGTCTCTGCGCCGTCCCGCAAGGTCGCGGTCTTTTCCACCTCGCGGTCGATCAACGCGAGGATCTCGAGGTTGCCGGCCGCTTCCGTGGCTCCGCCCTGGACCCGATGGACGCCGTACACGTCACCGTCACGGGTGACCACGCGCCACGCGGCGTCGGCCCGCCCGTCCTGCGCCGCGGCGTCGAGGACCGCGAGCGCGGCGGTCGCGTCCGGGGCGAGCACTGTGGTGGCGAGTGCGGCCCGCACCGCGGCCACGACGGCCGCGTGGCCCGTGGTGTCGGATTCCTCCGGGGCCGAGGAGAGGACCTCCGTGGCGCGCACGCACCCCTCGGGCAGCGCTGGACCGGTGACTTCGGTGGCCGCGCCGTCCTCCCGCGCGATCACGAGGTGCACGCGACCCGACCCGGCATCGCGCAACCGCGAGAAGACCCGGGCGGCCGAGGTGTGGGACGCCACGGCGAGCGCGTCGGACCACGGGCCCAGCGCGGCGGCCACGGCACGTTCCCACCCCGGGCTCACGCGCACGGCCCGCGGCACCTCCCCCAGCACGGGGACGACGTCCGCCACCGAGGACGAGCCGTCCGGTTGCCGCACGGACTCGCGCAGGGTCTCGAGGCGCACGGTGTGGGCGTGCAGCGCGCTCGCCGTCTGCTGCCGGTGGTCGTCCGCCTCCCGCGAGCGGGCGCGAGCGGCGTCGGCCGTTTCCTGGGCTTCGCGGGCCCGTTCCCCGAGGCGCTGCGCCTCGACCGCGGTGGCCTCGGCCGTCTCGCGCAGGGACGCGGTGTCCAGGCGGGCACTCTCGGCGCGGGTCACGACGTCGGAGAGCTCCCCGCGAACACGCTCCACGTCCGCTTCTGCGGCCGTGAGCGCCGACCGCGCGGCCGTGACCGCCGCGGCGAGCCGGACCTGCCCCGCGCGTCGGTCCGCGGCACGGCGCACGAGCGCGGCCGATTCCTTTTCCGCGTCCCGCGCGGTCGATTCGGCGGCCTCGCGCGCCGCATGCGCACGGTCGAGGTCCTCGCGCGCCCCCGCGACCCGTTCGGCCAGCTGTTCGGCCTCGGCGAGTGTCCGGGCAGCCTGTTCCTCGAGAGTCTGCGCGTCCCGGTTCGTGGCGGCGGGTTCCTCGGTACTGCCCAGCAGCCGACGGCGTTCCTCGGCCAGGGCAGCCAGCGCGCGGCAGCGGTCGCGCACCGTGCTCAGCTCGTACCAGCTCGTGCGGGCGGCGTTCAGTTCCGGAGTGGTGCGCGCAGCGCGGGTCTCGGTCTCGTGCAGCCGCTGGGCGAGATCCGCGGCGGCGGTCTCGAGCTCGGCCTTGCGTTCACGCGCCGCCCGGCTCGCGTCCTGGTCCGTGTCCATCCCGGCGCGCGCCGCCACGAGATCGTCCGCGAGCAGACGGGCGCGCGCATCGCGGACGTCGTACTGGATCCGCTGCGCCTGACGAGCCGTGCGCGCCTGCCGGCCCAGGGGCGTGAGCTGACGCTGGATCTCACCGGTGAGGTCCTCGAGCCGGTCCAGGTTCGCCTGCACCGATTCGAGCTTGCGCAGGGTCTTCTCCTTGCGGCGGCGGTGCTTGAGGATCCCTGAGGCCTCCTCGATAAACCCACGGCGGTCCTCGGGGGTGGCCTGCAGGATCCGGTCCAGCTGCCCCTGCCCCACGATCACGTGCATCTCCCGACCCAGCCCGGAGTCGGAGAGCAGCTCCTGGATGTCCAGCAACCGGCACGGACGGCCGTTGATGGCGTATTCGGAGCCCCCGGAGCGGAACAGCGTGCGCGAGATGGTGACCTCGGAGTATTCGATCGGCAGGGCGCCGTCGGCGTTGTCGATGGTCAGGGACACGTGTGCGCGGCCCAGGGCGGAGCGACCGGAGGTGCCTGCGAAGATGACGTCCTCCATCTTCCCGCCGCGCAGGGACTTGGCGCCCTGCTCCCCCATGACCCACGCGAGGGCGTCCACCACGTTGGACTTACCCGACCCGTTCGGCCCCACGACAGCGGTGACCCCGGGCTCCATGTGGAACGTGGTGGCGGACGCAAAGGACTTGAAACCACGCACGGTGAGGGTCTTCAGATGCACGCGGGGGTCTCCAATGTCGTTGTCGCTTACGCCGCCCCTCGGCGCGCGCACCGGCGGGTGACGGGCGCGCCGACCTGGGCGATCACGAGCGCGGGGGCAGCCCCCGAGTCTACCCGGGGCGGGCCCCGCGGCGGTGCGGGGCGCATGCAGGGGCTCACACCCGCGGCGCACCGGGGCCGGAACGGCCTGCGCCCGCAGAGAAACGCCACGTACATCCGAAGGGAGCTGTCAGTCGGGACCGTTAGACTGAGCCGGTCCAACCCGCTAGTTCACCCGAGCGCCGAGGCTCTCCTCTCACGATCGATTCCTTGACGGTACGGGTGGCGTCTGATCGAAAGCGCCACATTGACCGGTAACTCCACCATCAGAAACCGAAATGCCGCAGTCCTATCCGTGACCAAGACGGAGGCGGACGTGGTCATTCCGTCTACTCGGTTCGATGAGGAGTTGGCAGAGACCTTCCGGCGGCTGCGCATGCCCAAGGGGCTGCTCGAGCGACTGGCCGGGATCAAGGAACGCCGCGGTTGGGCACCGGGACGCCACTTCACGGACGGCGCCACGGAGGCCGGCCAGGAGGCCCTGCGGCAATCGGGGGTGGCCCCGGAGCAGATCGGGTTGTTCATCAACGCGTCCGTGACCCGCGACAACTTCGAACCCGCCGTGGCCGTGGGCATCCACGACCGGTTGGGCCTGCCGAGTTCCGCGCTGAACTTCGACATGACCAACGCGTGCCTGGGCTTCGTCAATGCCCTCACCGTGGCGGCGTCCATGATCGACGCCGGGGCGATCGAGTACGCCCTGGTGGTCGCCGGTGAGGACCCCTCCCCGTGGCACCACGCAGCGGTGGAACGGTTGCGCGGGGACGACATCACCCGCGAACAGGTGGTGCAGGAGTTCGCCACGCTCACGCTGGGGTGCGGTGCCGCCGCGGCCGTGGTGGGCCCCGCGGACCGCCACCCGAACGGGCACCGCATCGTGGGATCCGTCACGCGCGCGGGCACGGAGTTCAACCACCTGTGCATCGGCGGGGACGACGGCATGTTCACGGACGCCACCGGGCTGCTCAACCACGGGGTGGGCCTCGTGGTCGAGGCGTGGCTCGAGGCCGAGAAGGACGGCTGGCAGTGGCGGGACATGGACTCCTACGTGACCCACCAGGTCTCCAACTCGCACACCAACAAGCTCATCCAGGACATGGGCCTGGACGCGGACCGTGTCCCCCTCACCTTCCCGTACTGGGGCAACGTGGCCGCCGCGGCCCTGCCCATGACACTCGCGCTCGAGGCCGAGCGGCTCGAACCCGGCCAGCGCGTGCTGTGCCTGGGCGTGGGCTCGGGCCTGAACACGACCCTCATGGAGATCGCCTGGTAGCCCACCCGTAGCCCCCGGTCACCGCCTCACAGAACGGAGGAGCAACGTGCTCTCCACACCCTCCCCGGAACGCACCACCACGGTGCGTCTGCCCTTCACCGACACCCCGCTGCCGGGTGTGGACCCTGCGTGGTCCACCACGGTGAGCGTCCCGACCACGGCGGTCGTGGAACCCGTGCCCGGCAGGAAGCGCCGCTGGCACGTGCTGGACAACGGGGACGCGATCACCGAAGCGGGCCGCAGCCCCCGCGGGATCATCCTGGCCGTGCACGGCAACCCCACGTGGTCCTACCTGTGGCGGGACGTGGTGCGCGCCGGCCAGACGGCCGAGCAGCCGTGGCGCGTGGTGGCCGTGGACCAGCTGGACATGGGCTTCTCCGAGCGCACGGGATTGTTCCGCCGGCTCGAGGACCGCGTCCGGGACCTCGGGGACCTCACGCACGCGCTGGGCATCGACGATGCCGGACTGCCGGTGGTCACCTTGGCCCACGACTGGGGCGGGCTCATCTCCCAGGGCTGGGCGCAGGAACACCCGCAGCTCCACGCGGCGACCATCATGACCAACACCGCCGTTCACCACGACAACGCCGAGCCCATCCCCTCGGCCCTGCGGCTCGCGCTCAACCGCGCCGTGCACGAACCCCTCACGTCCGGGACCACCGCGTTCCTGGACACCACCCTGGCCCTGTGCGATCCCGCCCCGACCAAGGACCTCAAGAAGGCCTACAAGGCTCCGTACACCTCCCGCGAGCGCCGCGAGGGCATCGCGCACTTCGTCGCCGACATCCCCGCCGAACCGGGCCACCCCTCCAACGCGGCGTACGAGCGCATCGCCGGGCGGATGAGCGCGCGCGAGGTCCCCACGCTGCTGCTGTGGGGCACCAACGATCCCGTGTTCCAGCAGCGTTACCTCGAGGACCTCATGCGGCGGGCACCCCACGCGGACGTCCACCGCTTCGAAGGCGCCAAGCACCTGCTGCCCGAGGCCCGGGACATCGCCCCAGCGATCCTCACGTGGCTCGGTGAGCGTTTTGGTCAGGACGAGCCCGTGGTGCAGGCCCACCGTGAGCGCCGCGCGCGCGGTCGCGGGGACTTCGTGCCGTTCTTCGCCGAACTCGACGCACGACGCCGCGACGCCTCCCCCGCCGTCGTGGACATGGGACCCGTCATGGGAACCGTGGACGGTTCCGCACCGGCGCTCAACGTGGAACGCACCGTGACCTGGGCCCAGCTGAGCACGTCCGTGGACCAGCTCGCGGTGGCCCTGCTGCGCACGGGCGTGCGCCCCGGGGACCGTGTGAACCTCATGGTCCCCCCGGGCTCCATGCTCACCACCCTGATCTACTCGTGCCTGCGCATGGGCGCGGTGATCGTGGTCGCGGACCAGGGGCTGGGCCGTAAGGGACTGACCCGGGCGCTGCGCGGTTCGTCCCCCGACTGGTTCATCGGCATCCGCAAGGCCCTCATGGGTGCGCGCGCCCTGGGCTGGCCCGGACGCCGGATCTCCGCGGACCGGCTGGACCCCGTGTCCAAGAAGCTGCTGGGCGTGGAACACACCGTGGCCGAGCTCATGGACTCGGTGACCACCGTGCGCCCGGAGGACATCCCCGCCGTGGACCCGGACGCCGCGGCCGCCGTGCTGTTCACGTCCGGCTCCACGGGGCCCGCCAAGGGCGTGGTCTACACCCACCGCCAGATGGCCGGGATGCGCGACACCATCCGGGACACCTACGGGCTGCGAGCCGGAACCGGACTCGTGGCCGGGTTCGCGCCGTTCGCGCTGCTCGGCCCCGCCCTTGGTGCCGCCTCCGTCACACCGGACATGGACGTCACGAGCCCCAAGACGCTCACCGCACAGGCGCTCACCGAAGCTACGATGGCGATCGGCGCCACCGCGGTATTCGCGTCCCCCGCGGCCATCGCCAACGTCCTGGCCACCGCGGACGAGCTGTCCCCCGCCGAGCGTGATGCGCTGGCCCGGGTGGACCTCATGCTCTCCGCCGGAGCGCCGATCCCCGAGGAGCTGCTCGCCCGGTTGCAGGAGCTGATGCCCGCGGCCGAGCTGCACACCCCCTACGGGATGACCGAGGCGCTGCCCCTGACCGACGTCAGCTTGGACGTGATCCGCGCGGCACGGGAGGACGCCCAGAGCGGCGTCGAGGGTGCGGGCCGAGGCGTGTGTGTGGGCACCCCGGTCGAGGGAGCGCAGCTCGGCGTATTGCCGCTGCGCGCGGACGGCTCCGTCTCCCCCGACATCGTGACCACCCCTGGTGTCACCGGCGAGATCGTGGCGCGCGCGCCGCACGCCAAGGACCACTACGACCGGTTGTGGATCACGGAGCGCGCCTCCGACCTGACCCCCGGCTGGCACCGCACCGGGGACGTGGGGCACTTCGACGCCCGTGAGCGGCTGTGGTATGAGGGCCGCCTGGCCCACGTGATCACGATGTCCGACGGGCCGGTGTCTTCCGTCGCGGCGGAGCACGCCGCCCAGACGGTTCCCGGTGTGGGCCGCGTGGCCGTCGTGGGTGTGGGCCCCCGCGGTTCCCAGTCCCCCGTGGCCGTGATCGAAACGGTGCCCCCGGCCGCCAAGCCCCACGTGGCCCCCGCGGATCTGGCCGAGCGCGTGCGCGCTACGATCGATTTCGCGACCGGGCTGGCTGTGAGCGCCGTGCTCGTGATCCCCGAGCAGCCCACGGACATCCGCCACAACTCCAAGATCGACCGCGCCGAATTGAGTGACTGGGCCGAGCAGGCCCTGGCCACCGGAAAGATGAGTGCCCTGTGAGCCACGACCAGACCCCCGCTCCCGACCGCTCCGGCGCCGGCCGCCACCGCGCCGACGATCACGACGCCGCTGCGCCCGCTCCCGGGGCCACCGCGGCCGGGGCGGCGTCGTCGGCTCCCCGGAACGACGGGAACGCAAGCAATTCCGATGCAAACGCATCGGATGGAGACCGGCAGGACACCGCTCCCGGCGTCGCGCAGATCGCGGATCCCGAGCGTGGCGGCGCCACCGCGACCCAGGGTGAGCTGACCGGGGACGGCCGCACCGTGCTGGTGACCGGCGCGTCAGGGATGCTCGGCGGGGACGTCGCCCGCGTCCTGCTCTCGCGCGGCTGGCGCGTGCGCGTCTTCCAGCGGGGTCACGCATCCGTGGCCGAGCGCGAAGGCGTCGACGAGGTGCTCGGTTCGGTGACCGATCCCGACGACGTGGCGCGCGCGCTCGACGGCGTGGACGACGTGATCCACCTCGCGGCCAAGGTCTCCTTCACCGGGGACTGGGAGGACTTCGTGCGGGTCAACGTGACCGGGACGCGTGTGCTGCTGTGCCAGGCGCAGAACGCCGGGGTGCAGAACGTGGTCTTCGTGTCCTCGCCGTCCGTGGCCCACGCGGGCGTGTCGATCGAGGGCGCGGGCGCGGAACCCGCGAACCCCCAGACGGCGCGCGGGAACTACGCGCGATCCAAGGCCGCCGCTGAACTGCTCGGCCTGAGCATGGACGGCCAGCGCGACCTCAAGGTGGCCGCGGTACGTCCGCACATCGTGTGGGGCCCCGGGGACACCCAGCTCGTGGAGCGCGTCGCGGATCGCGCGGCGGCCGGGCGGATGCCGTACCTGGACAACGGTGCGGCCATGATCGACACCACCTACATCGACAATGCGTCCGAGGGCATCGTGCGGGCGCTCGAGCGCATTGACACCGTGCGCGGACGCGCGCTGGTGATCACCAACGGTGAGCCCCGCCCCGTGGGCGAACTCATCGCACGGATGTGCCGCGCCGCGGGCGCCCCCGCGCCCACGCGCTCGATCCCCGGTGGCGTGGCACGCTTCGCCGGCCGCGTCATCGAGAAGGTCTGGCCGTACCTGCCCGCGAAGTTCCGCGGCGGGGACGGCGAGCCGCCCATGACCGAGTTCCTGGCCGAGCAGCTGTCCACGGCCCACTGGTTCGACCAGCGCGAGACCCGCGAACTGCTGGACTGGACGCCGTCCGTGAGCCTGGACGAGGGCTTCGCGCGGCTCACCGCGTACTACTCCGACAAGCCGCGACCGCAGCGCAACACGGGATCGGTCGCGGTGTCACGCGTGGTGGAGGTCGCCGACGACCAGCGCATCCGCGCCGAGGACGCCTCGATCGCCCCCGAAGAAGAGAGCGGAACGAGCAACGACCTGCAGATCGTGCGCGCACAGTAGGCCCTGTCGTGCCCGCGGCGTGGAGCCGCGGGCACGATGCGAACCAGGGTGCAGGCCCCGCTACCCGGCCTCCGCGTGCGGTTGCTCAGTAGTGGTAGCGCGCTTGCAGGATGATGAGATCGTCACCCACGACCATGTAGACCAGCCGGTGTTCGGCAGTGATTCTCCTCGACCACGCGCCTGGGGCACTGTATTTCAACTGCTCCGGTTTGCCGATCCCGGGAAAGGGCTCGCGGAAGCACGCATCAATGAGGCTGTTGATCCGCGTGACGATCTTCCGGTCCACGGTCTGCCAGTGGGTGTAGTCCTCTAGGTGTACTGCTCGGGGACGTTGATCAATCGTGAGAACGGCGGCTCTGGTTGTCGCAGGCCGTGTGCGGGCGGTGCTGGTTGTACTGGTGCAGCCAATCCGGCAGGGCGTCGCGTCGTTCTTGCTCGCTGGTGTAGCAGCGGGCGTAGGCCCACCCGTCGGCCATGGTCCGGTGGAAGCGCTCTACCTTGCCGTTGGTCTGCGGCCGGTACGGACGCGTCCGCTTCGGCGTGATCGAGAGGGCCTCGCAGGTGTCCCGCCACAGGTGCGAGCGATAGGCGCCACCGTTGTCGGACAGCACCCGCTCCACGGCGACGCCGCGATCGGCAAACCACGCCACAGCCCGATGCAGGATCCCGACCGCGGTGACGGCGGTCTCATCGTCGTGGACCTCGGTGTACGCGAGTCGTCGTTCGGTTGTGGTCGCCCTGGCGGCGGCTGATGTAGCGCCAGCCGCCGCCGTCGGGGATGTTCCCGAGCTTTTTCACGTCTACGTGGACCAGGGAGCCGGGGTGGGGGTGTTCGTACCGGCGGATCGGTTCGCCAGTCGCACGGTCCACGTGGGAGAGCCGGTTCAGTCGGGCACCGGTCAAGATGCGGTGGACGGTCGAGGGCGCGATGCCGAGTCGGGCGGCGAGCTGCACGGGGCCCTCACGCAGCCGTATCCGCAGGCTGACGCACCGCTTCGTCGTCGCCTTGTCCGTCTTGTTCGGTGAGGTCTTCGGCCGGGACGAGCGATCCTGCATCGACTCGCCGGCGCGATAGCGGTCGACCCACCTCTTCACGGTCGGCCAGGAGACCTGGAAGCGGGCGGCGACTTCGCTGATGGGCCAACCGTCGTCGACGACGAGCTGGGCCACCTTGAGCCGGTGGCGAGGTGTCAGGGTGGCGTTGGCGTGCATCACTCCTCTCCTGCTGCGACGGGCGTCGTCCGCGGCGTTCGGAGTTGCCCCAGGACTGCAAGGAGGATCGTCGTGGCGAGCGGCACGAGTCCGGCGGCGATGAACAAGCTGGCAGCGGCGATGTGTCGGCTGAGGAGTCCGGTGAGTGCGATGGACAGTGGCATGAAGGCGATGGAGATGAAGAAGTCGAGGCTGGCGACTCGGCCGAGCATCTCCAGCGGTACGTGTTCCTGCAGGACCGTGCCCCAGATGACCATCCCGACTCCGATCGACGCACCGTAGACCGCCAGTCCGGCGCCGATGATCCACGGATTGTTGGTGAGTGCGGGGATGGCCAGTGGAAGGCAGCCGAGTGCCCATGCGCCGACCATTACGGGCAGGAAGTGTGAGGGGGTGGGCCATGAGCCGGCGACGAGGGAACCCACCAGGCCGCCGACGCCCAGAGCTCCGAGGACGACTCCGTACACAGCCGGACCGTTGTCATGGGTCGAGCGCATGAGCGCGGGCAGGAGAACTTCCAGCGGGCCGGTCACGACCAGGCCCATGGCGGCCGCCAACAGCACGCTGGAGCGAACCCAGCGCGTGCGGGCGACGTAGCCGAACCCGTCGAGCAGGTCCCGCAGCGCAGAGGTGGCCGGAGCTTCGGCGTCGGTCTCGGCTGAGCAAGGGGCAGGAAGCCGCAGGGCGGCGATCAGGGCGAGTCCGAGCGCGCCGGCGATGAGGTACCCGCCCGCGGCGGGCACGCTCGCGCCGATGACGGCACCGACGACGCCGGGGGCGAGGGTCTGTCCGACCAGCGGCCGGGTGGCCCCTTCGAGCCCGTTGACGGCCATCAGGTCGTCGCTTCCCACGAGGACGGGCACGAGCGCGGTGTAGGCCGGGAAGAAGAAGGCGGTCGAGACGCCGATGACGAACGCGGACACTGCCAGCATCCAGAAAGTGGCCGCGTCGAAGATGGCGGCGGTGGAGGTCGTCGTCGAGGCGGCGAGGTTGACAGTGAGGACGCCGACGATGACGGACTTCTTGGCGACGCGGTCCGCAAGTACCCCGGCGGGCAAGGATCCTGCGAGCAGGCCGATGCCGCTCCACGCCACGACACCCGACAAGGTGGCCGCCGTGGCGCCCAGGTCGAGGGTCTGCATGGCTAGGTAGAGGGCCCAGGCGCCCTGGGCGAAGACGGTGAGCACCATCGCTGCATACAGCGGTCGGTAGCCGGGGACGGACAAGGGGCGAAGCGGGTTCATGGCAGGTCCTTTGGGGCAAGGCTGAGGTGGGGCCAGTCGGTGAGGTCGGCGAGCATCTGCCGGTCGTGCGTGGCGACGATTACGGCGCAGGAGGTCCGCAGGAGCTCGGTGGTGATGTCGTCGACGAGGCTCGATGACAGATGGTTGGCGGGCTCGTCCAGGAGCAACAGGTCCGGGTCCACCGCCAGGCACATGGCCAGATGGAGGCGGCGTTGTTGCCCTTGCGACAGGTGCCCCACGGGTGTGCGGGTTGCCGCGGGCTCAAGCAGCCCGAGTGAGCCGAGGGAGGGTGCCTGTGATCGGCGGCCCTGCGTGGCCAGGTACGTCTCGTAGACCACGTGTGCGGGGAGGGCGTCGTCCCAGTCAGGGACCTCTTGAGACAACAGGGCGACGCGCACCCTCGGGTTCACCCGCAGCTGGCCTGTACTCGGGGCCAGTCGCCGACCGAGAAGCCCCAACAGTGTGGACTTCCCAGCACCGTTCGGCCCGGTGACCACCAACCGGTCTCCACCGCTGATCTCCACCGAGACCGGGGTGGCCAACCGGTCAGTCACGGTGAGCATGGAGGCGTTGACGATGTTCTGACCGGTCCGCGCTGACGATGTGGGCCATGCCAACCGCAGCGGTGGCTCTGGCACGTCGATCTGATGACGCTCCAGGTCCACGATGCGGCGGTTGAAAGCCTGGACCACCCCGGCAGCGCGCGTGGCCCGTTGGTGCTTGCCCGTTCCCTTGCCGGGTCGCCAACCGCCTTGCGACAGGCGGGAGCGTGCGTCGGCGGCGGCGCGGGTCAGTTCCTGATGCCGGGCGACCTGGGCGGCATGGTCTTGCTCCCAGGCGGCCCGTTCTCGTTGCCGCCCTTCGATCCAGCCCTCGTAACCGCCCGCGTAGGTGCGCGGAAGGCCATCGCGGGTCGGGTCGAGGTCCAGGAAGCTGGTCGCCACGTCGCGCAGCAGGGCGCGGTCGTGGCTGACTAAGGCCAGGCCACCGGGGTGGTCCCGCAGGCGCTCGGTCAGGAAGGACAGCCCTGCAGCGTCCAGGTGGTTGGTGGGCTCGTCCAGCAGCAACAGGTCAGGGGTCGATCCGAGGGCGACCGCCAGCCGTACCCGGTACCGCTGACCGACCGACAAGGTCGACAGGACCCGATCGCGGTCGCTACAGGCGTTCAGGCCCGCCAGGGCGATGTCAACACGGCGGTCGGCATCCCAGGCGTCCAGCCGCGTGGCCGCCTCGAGTGCGGCGGAATAGGCGTCGGCCGCGTCATCGCCCGCGGCCAGCGCCGCGGTAGCCACGTCGAGGGCCTGCAGAGCGGCCCTGGATAGGGCTGTCGCCTCGGCAATGAGGTCACCGACCGTGCGATCGCCCTCGGTGGCCATGTCCTGCTTGACCAGGACGAGGGAACCCACCCGGGTCACCACTCCCGAGTCAGGTTTCAGGATCCCCGCCAGTACATGGAGCAAGGTGGTCTTGCCCCGGCCGTTGTCGCCGACGATCGCCAGTCGCGACCCGGTGGAGACGGTGACGTCAGTCCCACTCAGCAGCGGCCTGTCGCCGAGTGTCAGGTGGAGTGATTCAGCGCGGATGTGTGCAGCGGACCCTTGGGGTGTCCCGATCCACGCACATGACCGTAAAGGTTCTGTGGTTGGCATTGCGTACTCTCAGCTCGTCATGGAGCCGGGCACCACAAAGCGGCCGCCCGGCAGATGGCCAAGACGGCAGACGAGAGGTCAGAAGGGTTCCCGCCGCCGTCAGCGGGCGGAACGCAGCTTCATCGAGGCGATGCCTGAGTACATGCGGCCGAGGATACAGAGCCCGGGCGATGCCTCGCAAGTCAACTAACGCCCCCGGTCAGTACATCTAGGCGGACGCGTCCCAGACCGACCTCACGCGGGCCCCGGGGTCTGTTCATCTTGACGGTCCAGTTCGTGGACCTCGGTGGTTCCCGCGGTGGCCCGCTCGTAGGCGTCGAGGAGCCTGCGAGCATTGGCCGGAGACCGGAAGAGGTATGTGGTTTCCTGCCACGCCGCGTACTCGTCCGCCGCCATGAGTACCGCATTGCTTTGGCGGGACACGATCTCCACGGCCCCGCGGTCCTCGTTGACGCGCTCGATCAGGGGGAACAGGGTCTTTCGAAATTCACTGGCGCTCAACGACATGAGATGACCTCCCGTCGGCAATTGGTACAGGATGACGGTGCCACTCCCACCGAGCTTGGAGTCATCTGCCTCCGGTGCATCCTGGCGTGAGTGGCCGGGTACGACGTCCGGACAGGGCCGGGACCGATGCCCGGATCAATCGATCTCTTCGCCGGCGAGGGCCTTGGCGGCCAGGCGCTCCTCCTCACTGACCTCCCACACCTCGTAGGCGGCGTGCAACGCCAGCAGGATGATCAGACATCCGAGGACCAGGTCCGGCCCTCCCGAGCCCGTCCATGCGGTGATCAGGGCCATGACGATGATCGCCACGTTCACCAGCACGTCGTTACGGGCCGAGAGGAACGCGGCGCGGCCGAGGGAGCCGCCGTGGTTGCGGACGCGGGCGATGACCAGAGCACTCGTCCCGTTGATGACAATGGCGCCGAGCGAGGCGAGGACGACGGGCAGCACGTCCGGTGCCACAGGCTCGGCGAACCGCTGAGCTGCTTCCCATGCCGCGAACGCGGCCGGAGCGAGGATCACGACGGCCATGACCTTGCCCATGACGGCGCGCTTGGCCAGGGCCCAGCCGAGCGCCACGAAGATCAACAGGTTGATCGAGGTGTCCTCGAGGAAGTCGACACTGTCGGCCAGCAGCGACACCGACCCTGAACCGAGCGCGACGAAGAACTCGACGAAGAAGTACCCGAAGTTCAGGAGGGCGACCGTGAGCACAGCTCGACGGACCCGGGGTGCATCGAAGGCGCCGGGCGCCTTCCCCGGGTTCTCGTCCGGTTCACTGGGAGCATTCATGGGCACAATTCTCGTCATTGGCTCTCGGGGTCGCCCCGGGGCCAGCGGGTGATCCGGATGGCCTGGGCGGCGTGGGGACATCGATGCCGGTCTCGACCCCCGACGGACGAGCCGCCTGCGGGGTCTCTCGTCAGGGCCGGAAACGTCTCGGCCGCCGCTGGCACCGCGAGCAGCGATACGAGGAACGGTTGGCGAAGCGCTCACGCACGATGACGCCGTCGTCCCCGCCGGCCTCGCAGCGAGGGCACGGCTGGCCCGCACGGCCATAGGCGTTGAGTGACCGGGAGAAGTACCCGGACTCGCCGTTGACGTTGACGTACAGCGAGTCGAAGCTCGTGCCGCCTGCGTCCAGCGCGCGACGCATGACCTCCTGGCACGCCGCCACGAGTGTGTATGTGCGCGGCGCGGTCATGGTCTCGGTGGGCGCGGCCCAGTGCAGGCGCGCCGCCCACAGCGCTTCGTCCGCGTAGATGTTGCCGATCCCGGAAATCAGCCCCTGGTCCAGCAGCGCGCGCTTGAGCCCGGTCCGACGACGCCGCAGCGCCGCGTGGAAGGCCGCGACATCGAAGAGCGGGTCCAGCGGATCGCGCGCAATGTGCACGGCGTGTTCCGGGACCGTGCCGTGGCCGTCCGACGCGGGCACCAGACGATCCAGTAGCATCCCACCGAAGATCCGCTGGTCCACGAACCGCAGTTGCTCTGGCAACGGCTGCCCGGACTCGTCGAGCGCCGGGGACAGCTCCAGCCGGATGCGCTCGTGGCGCGGCCTGGGGTGTTCCGGGGAGGACACGAGCAGTTGCCCGCTCATCCCCAGGTGCACGAGCAGTGCGCGGGAAGGTTCTGACCCATCCGCAGCGCGCACGGGCAACCACAGGAACTTGCCGCGCCGGCACGCGTTGACAACTGTCAGCCCGGTCAGTTCGCGACGGAAATCCTCCGGGCCGTCGGTGTGACGCCGCAGGGACCGGGGGTCCACGACCTCCACGCTCTCCACGGTGCGTCCCACGACCCAGCGGGCGACGCCGCGGCGCACCACTTCCACTTCGGGCAACTCAGGCACGGCGCGCTCAGTTCTCGGTGGCGAAACGTTCGACGATTGCCTCGCACGCGACCGCGGCGGCCGCGCGTTCGGCGGCCTTCTTGGACGTCCCCTCGCCGTGTCCCAGGACATCACCGTGTACGACGACGTCCGCGGCAAAGCGGCGCGCGTGGTCCGGGCCGGTGCCCTCGACCTCGTAGCGCACGGTCCCCAGCTCGTACTGGGAGGCGAGTTCCACCACGCGGGTCTTCCAGTCGCGGCCCTCGTGCAGCACGCGGGTGTCCTCGAGCAGGGGGACGATCAGTCGCAGCACGAGATCGCGCGCGGGCAACGGCCCACACGCCTCGTAGACGGCGCCGATCAGCGCCTCGGTGGTGTCCGCGAGGATGGAGGCCTTCTCGGCCCCGTGCGTGCGGATCTCGCCCTTGCCCAGGCGGATGTGGGGGCCGAGGCCGAGGGTCTTGGCGACCCCGGCGAGCGCGCGGGCGGAGACCACGGATGCCCGCAGTTTCGCGAGGCTCCCCTCGTCCCACTCGGGATAGCGATGGAAGATCTCGTCCGTGACCGCGAGCTGCAGGACCGCGTCCCCCAGGAACTCGAGGCGTTCGTTGTGGACTTCCCCGGGATGCTCGTACGCGTACGAACGATGTGTGAGCGCAATGCGAAGCGTCTCGGTGTCGAGGTCGACACCGAGACGCTCAAGCAGTTCGCCGGGGTCCGGCAAAATGGTCACCTTACGCGTCAGCGACCTTGCGACCCTTGTACTCGTAGAACAAGGGGGTGCCGGCGGAATCGGAGACCAGCTTGGCCTGGTGCGGCAGGCTGTAGCTGACCTTGCCGTTCTCCACGGTCTTCACCAGTTTGGGGGCTTGCGCCTTCCACTGGGAGCGGCGCATCCGGGTATTCGCGCGGGACATTTTCCGCTTGGGAACAGCCACGGCTATCTCTCTTCTCTCGTGTCGGTTGTCGGCTCCGACGCCTGCGGATCCCCCGATTCGGTCATCAGCCCCTGCAGGGCGGACCAGCGGGGATCCAGGACGTCGTGGTGGTGGTCCGGGTCGTTCTCGAGCCGTGCGCCGCACTGGGCGCACAGGCCCGGGCAGTCAGCCCGGCACACCGGTTGGAACGGCAGTTGTGTGATCACTGCGTCCCGAAGCATCGGTTCGAGGTCGATCTCCTCGTCCCGCACTTCATACACTTGCTCGTCCTCGACGTTCTCGTCACCCTGGGGGGACGGATCGAAGACGAAAAGTTCTTGCACGTCGACCGGTAGTTCGTAGTCGATGGGGTCGAGGCATCTACTGCATTCCCCGTGAACGCTCACGATCACGGTTCCGGACACCAGAATACCGTCGTGGACGGATTCCAGGCGCAGCTGCAGATCCATGGGCGCGCCCTCCGGCGAGCCGATGAGCGCCGTACCGAAGTCCTTCGGTGCGGGTGCCTCGACATCCAGGGTTTCCATGGTCCCCGGTCGGTGTTCGAGATCCCTGACGTTGAACGTGAGGGCTGAACTGTTGCGGTGATTCACGAAACTCCTGGCTAACGACACTGGCCGACAGACCACCTTAGCATGCCGACCCTCGTCGGTTCATCCCACGGGCCCCGTCCGGATGTCCCCCGGACGTCCGGCAGCAGGTACATGGCGGCGAAGAACACCGCGATGAGACTGAGTGGCAGGGCCAGGAACAGCACGCGCAGCACCGGGGTGCGGCTGCGACGCGGGGCGTCGCGGATGTCCAAAGCGTCCATGAACAGCAACACGGACAGGATCACTTCCACGGTGCGTTCCACCGAGGTGCTGGTCAGGGACTCGATCAACGGGGTCGAGCTCTACCACCCCGCGGCCATGCCCAGCACGATCAGGGCGATGGGGGCGGAGATGTTCCACCGGGTGAGGCGCCCGGACACGAGCGACCCCACGATGTTGGCAATGAGGATGCGTGAGGAACACGGGCGCGGGGCTCCGAATTCTGGGAGGGCATACGACAGAGGACGCATCGGGTCACCCAGCTGGCGCACCCATCACGCCGGGGACATCTTGCCATCCCCGACCCGGCAATTCCGCCGGGCCCCTCAGCGCCGTTCGATGGCCCGCAGGACGGGGTCGGGAACGAACGACGCGACGTCTCCCCCGAGTGCCGCGACCTCCATCACGAGGGACGAGGACACGTGCAACAGGGACGGCTCCCCCGGCAGGAACACCGTCTCCACGCCCGTGAGGGAACGGTTCATGGTGGCCATGGGCAGTTCGTAGTCGTAGTCCGCGCTGTTGCGCAGCCCCTTGATCAGGGCCACCGCCTCCCGGCGCTCCGCGTAGTCCGCGATCAGCCCCGACGCGAGCGGTTCCACGACCACGGCCGGTTCGTCCGCGAACACCTCGCGCACCAGTTTGATCCGGGTGTCCTCGCTGAAGCGGTGGGTCTTGTTGGGGTTCGTGGACACGGCCACGATCACCTCGTCGAACAGGCGGGCAGCGCGGTGGATCACCGCGCAGTGTCCCAGGTGCAGCGGGTCGAAGGACCCCGGGCAGATGGCGCGTCGCATGGCACCACCCTAGCGGCAGGGGTTCCTAGACTGGGCCCATGATCGCAGACGCTCACGACCACTCGCCCGCGGCCGCACCCCGCGCCGATCCCGCCCGGGAGCTGTCCCGCGCCCAGCCGTGGCAGCGCATGGCCGCAGGCGGCGGGCTGCTGGATCCCTCCGGGGCCCTCCGTTCCACGGTCTTCGAAGAGATGACGGCGCTCGCCACGCGCACCGGCTCGGTGAACCTCGGTCAGGGGTTCCCGGATTTCGCGCCGCCGCAGCCCATGGTCGACGCCGCGGTGGCCGCCCTGCACACCGGGCACCACCAGTACGCGCCCATCATCGGCGTCCCCGCACTGCGCCAGGCGGTGGCTAAGCACCAGCGCGACCACTACGGTCTGCACCTCGACCCCGATTCGCAGATCGCCGTGAGCGCGGGCGCGACCGAGGGCATGACCGCGGCGCTGTTGTCCGTGCTGCAGCCCGGGGACGAAGTGGTCATGTTCGAGCCGCGCTATGACCTCTACGGCGCGGCCGTGGAATTCACCGGCGCCACGCCCGTTCCCGTCCCCCTGCTCCCCCCGACCTTCACGCCCGACCCGGACGACGTGCGCGCCGCGTTCTCCCCGCGCACCCGCGCCGTGATCCTCAACGACCCGCACAACCCCACGGGCACGGTGGCGTCCCGCGAGTTCAAGGAACTGCTCGTGGAGCTCGCCATGGAGTTCGACGCCGTGATCGTGACCGACGAGGTGTACGAGCACCTCCGGTTCGCCGGGTCCCATGAGCCCATCGCCTCCCTGCCCGGGGCTGCGGAGCGCACCCTGAGCGTGTCCTCCGCGGGGAAGACGTTCTCCGCCACGGGCTGGCGCGTGGGCTGGGTGAGCGGCCCGCCCGAGCCGATGCGCGGGGTCATCGCCGTGAAGAGCTACCTTTCGCACAGCGCGGCCGCCCCGCTGCAGCACGCCGTGGCCCATGCACTGAGTTTCCCGCCCGCGTTCTACGATGCGCTGCTCGAGGACTACCGCGAGCGCCGGGACGTGCTCGTGGCCGGGCTGCGGGAGGCCGGGCTGACCCCGCCGGTTCCCGAGGGCACGTTCTTCGCGGTCGCGGACGTGAGCGATCACTACGCGCTCGCCGGGGTGGACAACGCCACGGACCTCGGCCGGCACTGGGCCGAGAACGCGGGTCTGGTGGGCATCCCGGTCTCGGCGTTCGCGGGTCCCGCGAACCGGGGGCTGTACGCGGACTGGCTGCGGTTGGCGTTCTGCAAGCGCACGGACGTACTGCGCGGGGCCATGGCGGGACTCGCCGCCGCGGTCTGACAGGCCGTCACCGGGCGCCGACGACGGCGCGCTCGGCCTCGCGCAGCTCCGGCTCGCGAGGTACCTGAGCCGGTGCAGCTCACCAGGTCGACCGCGCAGGGGCCCGGGTCGACGACGCCAGGGCCGGGGTACCGCCGAGGTCAGTCCGCGTCCGAGGCACCGGGCGCGTCGTCGTCCGCTTCGAGGAACCACAAGCGGGTCTCGCCATGCTCGCCGTCCTCGAAACGGCGCAGGCCGCGGGGCCACGCGGGCTCCTCGGTGTGTGTGGAACGCTCGACCGCGATCACCCCACCCGGCCCCAGCCGACCCGCGAGCCGCGAGAGCGTCCGGGCGAGCTCATCGTTGTCCAGAGGGTAGGGCGGGTCGGCGAGCACGAGGTCCCAGCGGTGGTGCGCGGCGCGGCCCAGGTACCCGGCCACGGCGGACTGCACGGTGGTGATCTTGGTGTCCGGGCACGACGCCGCTACGAGCGTCGCGTTCTCCCGGCACACCGCCGCCGCCACGGCCGCTCGTTCCACGAGCGTGACGGTCGCGGCTCCGCGGCTCGCCGCCTCGAGGCCCAGGGCGCCCGAGCCCGCGAAGAGGTCGAGGACGCGTGCGCCCTCACACATGCCCCAGGCGTCGAGCCGGGCGAACAGTGATTCCTTGACCCGGTCGGTCGTGGGTCGTGTGGCCGAGCCGGGCACCGACTTCAAGCGTTGGCCGCCGGCTCGTCCGGCTATGATCCGTGTCATCCTCGCTCCAGGAATGCTTGTCGGTCCTCGTCCAGGACCCGTGTGATCGCCGCACGCAGGGCGGGGTGTTCGGTGAGCTGCGGGTCGTCGTGGACCACGATCTCCGCGGCGGCCCTGGCACGTGCGACGAGGGCCTCGTCCCGCAGTGCACTGATCCACCGTAGGCCGGAGCGGCCCCCGGACTGGGACGCGCCCAGGATGTCCCCCTCCTTGCGCAGGCTCAGATCGACTTCCGCGAGATCGAAGCCGTCCGTGGTCGCGGCCACGGCGTCGAGACGCGCGCGCCCGGGATGATCGGGGGGCGTGCGGGTCACGAGCAAGCACGTGCCCGGGTGCTCACCACGCCCGATCCGCCCGCGCAGCTGGTGTAGTTGGGAAATCCCGAACCGTTCCGGGTCCGCGATGATCATGAGCGTGGCGTTGGGGACGTCCACCCCGACCTCGATCACCGTGGTGGAAACCAGTACGTCGGTGTTCCCCGCCGCGAAGTCCGCCATGGTGCGAGCCTTGAGTGGCGTGTCCTGGCGCCCGTGCAGCACGGCCACGCGGGCGCCCCGAAGCTCGGGCTGTGCGGCCACGAGCTCGGTGAGCCACGTGACGGTCGCGGGCTCGAGATCCTCCTCTTGCGTCTCGATGGAATCGCGCAGGCTCTCGAAAGGGGGCACCGCGGCGTCATCGCCGATCTTGGGCGCGACGACGTAGACCTGCCGGCCGCGCGCGACGTGCTCCGCGGCGAGCGCCCACACGCGGCGCTCCCAGGCCGGGCCGTGCTCGGCGAGGCCCACGACGAACGTGCCGATGGGTTGGCGCCCGCCCGGCAACTCCCGCAGTGTGCTCACGTCCAGGTCGCCGAAGACCGTCATGGCCACGGTGCGCGGGATGGGCGTGGCCGTCATCACGAGGGTGTGCGGGGCCTGGCCGGCCTTGTCCCGGAGGGCGTCGCGTTGTTCCACGCCGAAGCGGTGCTGCTCGTCCACGACGGCCAAGCCGAGGTCCGCGAACTGCACCGCGTCCTGGATCAGGGCATGGGTGCCCACCACGATGCCCGCGGCGCCGCTGGCGATGTCCAGGAGGGCCTTGCGGCGGGCGGGTGCGGACATGCTGCCGGTGAGCAGGGTGACCCGTGTGGCCTCCGGGTCCCCACCCAGCTGCCCGGCCATGGCGAGGGGGCCCAGTGCGGCCGTGATCTTCTCGTGGTGCTGCGCGGCGAGCACCTCGGTGGGGGCGAGCATGGCCGCCTGACCGCCGTGGTCCACGACCTGGAGCATGGCCCGCAGCGCGACCACGGTCTTACCGGAGCCCACATCGCCCTGCAGCAACCGGTTCATGGGTGCGGTGCCCGCGATCTCCCGGGAGATCTCCTCCCCGACCGCCCGCTGGCCAGGGGTCAGGGCGAAGGGCAGGGAGGCGTCGAAGCGGGCCAACAGGCCGTCCTCCCGCGGGGGTCGTGGGGCGACCGGATGCGCGGCGTGTTCAGCGCGACGGCGCACGAGCTCGGCCTGCAGGACGAACGCTTCTTGGAACCGGAACCGATTGCGCGCCCGTTCGTAGGCCGCCACGGTCTCGGGAACGTGCAGATCCCGGTAGGCCTGTCCCGGTTCCGGCAGTCCCTGCGCGGCGACGACGTCGGGCGGCAGCGGGTCCTGGATCGCGTCCAGGTCCGCGGTGAGCAGTACTTGCTGGACCACCTTTCCGATCCGCGGCGTGGTGAGCTTGCCGGACTCCGGGTAGACGGGGATGGGCATGAGCTCACCGGAGTCCGAGGTGGCACGGGACACCGATTCGGGGGTGTCCACGAGGGCGTAGTCCGCGCCCGCCATCGACAGGTTCCCCCGGTAGAACTCCGGTTTCCCCGTGAACAGGGCGAGCGCCCCCACGGGGAGGTCCTTCTGGGCGGAGTACGCGTTGAAGAACGTGATCTTCAGGTAGGCACCGGAGTCGTCCGAGACCGTGACGTCCGTGAGACTGCGCCGAGGATCACTGCGCATGCGCCGGGTGCTTGTGCTCTCGACGCGTGCGACGAACGAGGTCCGCTCCCCCGCCACCAGGTCCGTGAGCGCCTGGATCTTCCCCCGGCGGATGTAACGCCGTGGCGCGTGGTCCAGCAGTTGGCCCACCGTGGTGATCCCCAGGTCCTTGGCCAGCAGGGACACCGTGGAGCGCGGGGACTTCCCGGGGACGTAACGGGTCAGGGGCTGGTCCAGCAGGTCCGCGAAGGCGGGCAACCCCTGCGGCGCGGCAGGCGCATCCCCGTCCGGCTGGTGGCTGGTCACCGTGGCTCCGCCGCGAGGGACGTCACTGTCACATTGCGCGCGGTGCCGCGCCGGCGCATGAGGTCCAGCGCGGTGTCCGGGTCCGCGACGTGCACGTGGACGCGCCACGTGTACCCGTTCTCGTTCTCACTGACCGCGCTGACGATCACACTGTCCCCGGCGTCGTCGAGCTCATGGCGCAGTTCGGCGGCGTCCAAGGCGGAGAGGTCCATGGTGCCCATGACCTCGTACCCATCCGAGGGCTCCTGCTCGCCACTCGTGAGCGGCAGCGCGTGGTCCCGGACGATGTCCTGCACGGGGTCCGCGGCCGAGTCCTCCCCGCTGAGTTCGGTGCGCAGCGTCGCGAGGATGACGAGCATGCCGAGCGCGCCGGAATCCACCGTGCCGCGTTCAGTGAGCACCGGAATCTGGTCCACGGTGTCGATAACGGCCTGCGTGGCGGCCTGCACCATGAGGTCCAGCCACTCGACGAGCTGCTGATTGGACCCTTCCGCGGCGGTGTCCGGGACGGGTACCTCCCCGGCGGCCTGCAGGACGGAGATCATGGTCCCCGGAACGGGCTCGGTGAGTGCGGACCAGCACCGGACCTGGGCTGCCATGAGCGCCGCCTTGAGCTGCGCGGCGGTCAGCCGCACGCAGCCCTCCACCGCCTGGCCCATGGCGGTCAACGCCACCGCGGCCAGTACGCCGGAGTTCCCGCGGGCCTGTTCGAGGGCGGCCTGGCCCGCGTAGACGAGCAGTTCGCCCACGTCCCTGCCCTCGATCAGGTGCGCGGCCTCCGCCGCGAATCCCACCGTGGCGCTGAGGTTCGCACCGGTGTCCGCGTCCGCGACGGGGAAGACGTTGAGATCGTCTAGGACGTCCGCGTGCTCGCGCAGCCGGCGGTGCGCGGCGTCGAGCCAGTTGCGTATCTCGGTGGTGGACGAGCCGACTCTATGGCTCAAAGTGATCCCATCCTTCGACGACATCGCGACCGAACCACTGCCGTGGGCTCCGGCCCGCAATGGTCACGGTGCCGCGCTCGTGGCCCCGCTGCCGTGCTTCGTTCCCTGCTGACGAGCCACCGCCCCGGGGGCCTTCCTCGCGGGGCAAGGGTGCACACGAGCCTATCGCACGGACCCCGGACGGCAGCGGGGAATCCACAGGGAGCACGGCGAGCAGACCGTGGTCCTCACCCCCCGTGAGCACCCACTGCCACGGGTCCACCCCAACGGCTTCCCCCGCGTGGGCGAGCGTGTGCACCGCGGGTTCCAGGGCCTGCGGGTCCAGGTCGATGCTCACGCCGCTCGCTCGTGCGATCCGGCGGACATCGCGCAACAGACCGTCCGAGATGTCGAGCATGGCGATCGCCCCTGCCCGAGCGAGTTCCGCCCCCACGGAAACGGGCGGGGCCGGTCGCAGTTGGGCGCGGTGCAGCGCGGTCCGTTCGGGCTCGGGGACGCCGTCCCAGCGCCCCGGCACGGGGGTCTGCAGGGCGTCCAGTCCGGCCGCCGCGCGGCCGAGCACGCCCACGTGCACGAGAGTCCCGCCCCGTCCGGCCCCACTGCGCAGTACGGGCTCACCCTCGAGCCTGCCCAGGACCGTGGCCGTGACGGACAGTTCCCGCCCCCACCCGAGGTCCCCGCCCACGAGCGCGCACTCCGCCGCGCCCAGTTCACCGAAGGCCCGCGAGAGTCCCCCCGCGAACTCGGAAACCCATGCGACCTGGGTGTCCCCCGGCATGGTGAGGGACACGACCATGGCCGTGGGCACGGCCCCCATGGCGGCGATGTCCGCGAGGTTCTGCGCGGCGCACTTGTGCCCCACGTCCGCGCCGGTGGTGCGGTAACCGCACGGCCACACGATCGCGAAGTCCTGGTCCACGGTCAGCGTGTCCGTGGTGACCATCACCCGCTCGCCGGGGGCCGCGATCACGGCGCAGTCGTCCCCGGGTCCCACCAGGACGTGCGGTCCGTCCGTGGTGGCGCCCGGGAGGAACGCGTCCAGCAGCTCGGTCTCGCTGAGCTGGGACACGGTGGTCCCGGGCGGGGCGGCGGGCTCGTGCGTCATGTCCCTTACACTAGCGAGCGATTCCGACGGGCACAGTCACCGAACTCCCGGGTGCAGCACCTATCCTGGGTGCCATGATTCCCCCGGCCCCGCAGCACCCGTCCACGCCCACGTCCGCCGCGCAGGCCCCCGGGACTCGGCCGCGGCTGCGCGGCGTCGTACGAGGCGCAGGGCACGACGCCGCCACGGGGCGCGGGAGGGCGCGACCGACGTCGTCGTCCCGCCGCCGCGTGGTCGGCGCAGCTGTGGTAGGTGCGCTCGTGCTCACCGGGTGCGGTTCGACCGTGACCGTGGACGGCGCCCCGGACAACGCCAACCCCGACTGCGCGTCCGTGATGCTCGCGATGCCCGAGTCGGTGAGCGGGATGGATCAGCGGGAGACCTCGAGCCAGGGCACCACGGCCTACGGGGACCCGTCGGCCATGATCGTGCGCTGCGGCGCGGAGGAACCGGGACCCACCACGGACCCGTGCACGAACGTCAACGGCGTGGACTGGCTGATCTCCGAGGTGCCGGATCAGAAGGACCAGTGGCGCGCGGTGACCTACGGCCGTTCCCCCGCGGTGGAGGTGCTCTTCGACAGCAGCCGCGTGCCGTCCTCGACCGCGCTCGTGGACACGGGATCCGCCATGCAGAACATCGAGCAGACCCGGCAGTGCCTGTCCGTCAAGGACACCCTGGAGCAGCAGGGCCGCCCCTAGAAGGCGGCCTCACTCGACCGTGACCTCCACCCGGGCCCACGAGTTGTTCACGTAACCCTTGGGGTTCCACAGCGCTCGCGGTGACTCCGGCTGGCACGCGCCGGTGCTGTCCCACGCGCGGGCCATCAGGACATGGGACCCGGCCCCGGTCACCGGGACGAGTGCCTCCCAGTGCTGCCACGCCCACGGGGAGGCCGCCGCATCCAGCTCGGCCTGGTGCCACGTGCGCCCGTCGTCCCCGGAGACGTCCACGCGCGCCACCGTGCGATCGTCCCCCGCGTACGCGTACCCGGTGACGCGCACCGGACCGCCCGGAACGTGCTCGCGCTCCTCCGGGCTCAGGATGTCGCAGTTCAACGCGACGGATCCCAGACTGATGCCGTCCCCCGGCCCGGCGTGATCCGGGTCCGCCCCGGGCGGCAGGACGCGATAGGCCGTGGCCTGGAAGTAGTTCTCGGACGGGTCCGCGCGCACCGTGATCCCGCGCAACCACTTGACGCTGCGCGCCCCCACGTACCCGGGGACGACGACGCGCACGGGCGCCCCGTGCACCACGGGCAGGGGTTCGCCGTTCATCGCCCACGCGAGCAGCACCTCGGACGACAACGCCTTGGCGAGCGGGATCGACCCGCCGTAGGCCTGCGGGGGATCCGCGAGGTCGGAGACGTCCGAGGCCGTGAACTCCACGTGCCGGGCGCCGTCCGCGACACCGACCGACCGCAGGACGTCGCACAATCGAGCCCCGGTCCACGGCGCGGTGGAGGTGGCCCCGGGTCCCCACGGGTCCTCCCCCGGGATGTCACGCACGGGCAGGAAACCGGCACGGCGATTGCCCGCGCACTGCATCGTGGCCGTGAGCGTGTGGTGCGTGAACTCCTCCCGCAACCGTTCCGGCGTGAAGCTCGCGGGCTCGTCGACGAGCCCGTCGACCGTGACCGCCCAGTCCCCGGGGTCGTTCTCGGGCACCGGGCCGTGATTGCGCACGTAGAAGGAATCGGGGGTCGTGATCGGATCGTGGAGTCCCGACCGGGGTGGTTCCGCGTTGTACGGGTGGGTCTCGTGGACGATCATGTCATCGCGTTTGTGCCACACGGGGTGCCCCTTCCGATCCCGGCGTTCACGCAACCCTCACGCGGCGTGCGTGGGCGGATTCAGCGCAGCCCCACGGGCCGTTCGAGCGCCAGGGTGATCAACTCGTCGATCAGTGCACTATACTGCAGCCCGCTCGCGTCCCACATGCGCGGGTACATGGAGATGGGGGTGAACCCGGGCATGGTGTTGATCTCGTTGATGATCACGCGGTGATCGGGCGTCACGAAGAAGTCGCAGCGTGCAAGCCCCTCACCGTCCACGGCGTGGAACGCGCGCACCGCCTCGCGGCGCAGCGTGTCGATCACGTCCTCCGGGAGCTTCGCGGGGCACGAAAGTGCAGCGCCGTCGTCCTCAAGGTACTTGGCCTCGAAGTCGTAGAACGCGTGACCCTGCACCTCGATCTCCCCGGGCAGGGACGCGCGGGCATCGTCGGTGCCGTGGCCACCCAGGACGGCGCACTCGATCTCACGGCCGTCGATGCCCGCCTCGATCACGAGCTTGCGGTCGTGTTCGCGCGCGGTCTCGATGGCCGCGTCCAGTCCCGAGGGGTCGTCCACCCGGGTGATCCCGAAGGACGACCCGGCGCGCGCGGGCTTGACGAAGACCGGGAAGCCCAGCTCGGCGACGGCGCGGTGCACGCCCTGCGGGTCGGTGCGCCACGTGCGGTCGTGGACCACGGTGTACGGACCCACCTCGAGTCCGGCGGCCTGGAACGCGAGCTTCATGAAGTGCTTGTCCATCCCGATCGCCGAGGCCGCCACGCCGCACCCCACGTACGGCAGGTCCGCGAGCTCGAGCAGCCCCTGCAGGGTCCCGTCCTCACCGAACGGACCGTGCAGCAACGGGAAGACGATGTCCACGTGACGGCCGCGGGTCAGGGCGGCACCGTGCTCGTCCGAATCGTGGATCAGCAGCCGGCTGTCCCCCGTCTGCAGGGGCAGGCTCACTCGTCGTCGCCCCACGGGCAGCTGCGCCATGGGCTGCTCGTCCAGCAGCGCCTCGAGTTCCTCCTGGGAGTACAGGAACCATGCGCCGTCCGTGGAGATCCCCACACTCACCACGTCCCACGTGTCACGGTCGATGGCCCGCAGTACCGAGCGCGCCGTGATGAGGGAGACGGAATGTTCCGACGAGCGCCCGCCGAACACGACCGCGACACACGGCTTACTGCCCGCGGCGGTGGACTCGGGGTTCTCGTGGGTGGTGCTCATGCGCTGTTCCCTTCGGATTTCAGATCGCGGCCCAACAGCCTGGGCGCCAGTTCGTGGACCGGAACGTCGTTGCGCAGTACGCTCACCACGGCCTCCGTGATGGGCATGTCCACGCCGTGGCGGCGCGCGAGGGCGAGGACCGCGGGGGCGGACTTGATCCCCTCCGCGGTCTGGGTCATGGCGTCCTGCACCTGCTCGAGGCTCAGTCCGGCCCCCAGGAGCCTACCGGCCGTGTGGTTGCGGGACAGGGAGGACGAGCACGTGGCCACGAGGTCGCCCATCCCGGACAACCCCGACAAGGTGGTCAGGTCGCCGCCCAGCGCCAGGGCCAGCCGTGTGGTCTCGGCCAGGCCGCGCGTCATGACCGAGGCCTTGGAGTTGTCCCCGTAGCCGCGGCCGTCGCAGATCCCCACGCACAGGGCGATCACGTTCTTCACGAGACCGCCGATCTCGGTGCCGATCACGTCCGTGTTCGTGTAGGGCCGGAAATAGGGTGCGGCACAGCAGCGCGCAACCCACGCGGCGGTGTCGTGATCGGTGGCCGCGACCACGGACGCCGTGGGTTCCTCCCGCGCGATCTCCATGGCCAGGTTGGGCCCCGAGAGCACGCACGTGCGCCGGGCCCACTCCTCCGCGGTGCGCTGCGTGTGTTCGGCGAGCACCTGAGCGATCACCTGGGTCATCCGCAGCCCGGTCCCGGATTCGAGTCCCTTGGCCAGGGACAGGATCACGGCCTCCGGTTCCACGTACGACGCCGCCGCGCCCAGTTGCGCGCGCAGCGATTGGGCGGGGATCGCGGCGACCACGAGGTCCGCTCCCGCGAGCGCCGAGCGCAGGTCGCTCGAGTACTCGAGGGTTTCCGGTAGCTCGATCTCCGGGACGTAGCGGTCGTTGCGGTGCTCGCGGGCGATCCGCTGCATCGACTCGGAATCGCGGCCCCACAGACACACGGTGTGCTGGGCGCCGGCATCCGCGGCGGCGTCCGCGAGGACCTTGGCGAACGTGGTGCCCCACGAACCCGCTCCCAGCACGGTGACCTTACGGGGACCGTTCGGATCCGGCGTCACGGGGCCACCTTCCCGGCTCGCGGGTCGAAGAGCTCGCGCGGTGCTTCTTCTTGCCGCAACTCACCCAGCAGATCGGTGATCGCACCCATGATGGATTCGGTGGCCTTCGTGAGCTCGTCGGAGGACGGATGACCAGGGCGCTGGAGACCGCCGGGGACGAGGTCCTCCGGGTGCATCGGCTCTCCCACGAGCACGTCCACGCGCTTACGGGGCCACAGGCTCACCGTGCGGTGACCGCTGGGGTCCCGGTACAGGATCTCCTGGTCCCCCCAGTGCGCCATGGGCACCACCGGGACGCCGGCCTTGAGCGCGAGACGAGCGGCTCCCGTGCGCCCGCGCATGGGCCACATCTCGGTGTCCAGCGTGATGGTGCCCTCCGGATACACGATTACGGCGCCGCCGCTGTCGAGTTCGGCCAGGGCGGCCACCAGGGAGTCCTTGGCGCGCGAGGTTCCGCGGTACACGGGGACCTGCCCGATCTTCGCGATGATGGTGCCCACCACCGGGACCCGGAACAACGACTCCTTAGCCAGGAACCGCGGCATGATCCCGGACGCGTAGACCGGGTAGGCCACGGTGATCGGATCGAGCTCCGTGAGGTGGTTGGCCACCACCACGAAACCGCCGGAGTCCGGGAAGTTCTCCCGGCCACGCCAGTGGGATCTGGCGAACAGTCGGTAGACGGGGATCACCATCCCCGCAAGGACGCGGAACGTTGAACGCTGCGAGGTCCTACTCATCCGGGCTGTCACTCCTTGCTGGACGGATTGCAGTTCCCTCGATCGGGTGAGCCGTGCGGTGCGGGCGGGGGCTCACCGCTCGTCGACGGTGAAGTTCGCGCCCAGCCCACCCAGTTTGTCGGTGAAGTGCTCGTAGCCGCGCTTGATCAGTTCCACACCGGTCACGTGCGAGACGCCCTCCGCGGACAGCGCCGCGATCAGGTGGGAGAACCCGCCGCGCAGGTCCGGGATGTGGATGTCGGTGGCGTGCAACGGCGTGGGGCCGGAGATCACGGCGGAGTGCAGGAAGTTGCGCTGCCCGAAGCGGCACGGCACCGAGCCCAGGCACTCGCGGTGCAACTGGATCACGGCGCCCATGCGGTTGAGCGCGCGCGTGAAGCCGAAACGGTTCTCGTACACGGTCTCGTGCACGATCGACACGCCCTTGGCCTGGGTCAACACGACCACGAGCGGTTGCTGCCAGTCGGTCATGAATCCGGGGTGCACGTCCGTCTCCACGATCAGGGGGTTGAGGTCCCCGCCCGGGTGGTAGAAGCGGATGCCGTCCTCGCGGATGTCCAGCCCACCGCCCACCTTGCGGAAGGTGTTGAGGAAGGTCATCATGTCCGCCTGCTTGGCGCCGGCCACGAAGATGTCACCACCGGTGGCCAGTGCCGCGGAACCCCACGACGCCGCTTCCATGCGGTCGGGCAGCGCGCTGTGCACGTACCCCGTGAGTTCAGGAACGCCCTCGATGCGGATCACACGGTCCGTCTGCACGGTGATGAGCGCGCCCATCTTCTGCAGGATCGCGATCAGGTCCATGATCTCGGGCTCGGTCGCGGCACCGCGCAGCTCGGTATGGCCCTCGGCACGCGTGGCGGAGAGCAGCACCTGTTCCGTGGCCCCCACGGACGGGTACGGCAAGTCGATCTTGGCGCCCTGCAACCCGTGCGGTGCACTCATCCGGATCCCCGAATCGAGCTTCTCCACCTTGGCGCCGAAATTGCGCAGCACCTCGAGGTGGTAGTTGATGGGTCGGTCACCGATCCGGCACCCGCCCAGGTCCGGGATGAACGCCTCTCCCAGTGCGTGCAACAGCGGGCCGCACAGCAGAATCGGGATCCGCGAGTCGCCGGCGTGGGCGTCGATGTCCGCATGGCGGGCACGAGTCACGTTGGTGGGGTCGAGCGTCAACTCACCCCGCGCGTCGTCGCGCGTGACCTCCACACCGTGCAGGCTCAGCAGGTCCGTGACGACCTTGACGTCCTTGATCTCCGGCACGTTGCCCAGCGTGGAAGGAGTGGAGCCGAGCAGCGCGGCCACCATGGCCTTGGGAACCAGGTTCTTGGCGCCGCGTACCGTCACCTGACCCGACAGCGGAACGCCGCCGGTGATGCGCAAAGAAGTCATGACCTACCGATCTGCGGGAAGGGATCTCCCGGGCGCGGAACACGCACGGGACCTCGACATTCTACCGGCTCGAACCGCTGATCGGTCCAGCCGCCACTCAGGTTCGGGCGGGCAGCGTGGTGGGCTTGAACGCGGGGCGGGTGCACTCGTACGCATCGATGTCCGCCTCATGCTGCAGGGTCAACCCGATGTCGTCGAGACCCTCCATGAGCCGCCAGCGGGTGTAGTCGTCGATCTGGAAGGGCACCGTCACGGGCCCGCACGTGACGGTGCGCGACTCCAGGTCCACCTGGATCTCCACGCCGGGCTGCTCCTCCATGAGCTTCCACAGCAGCTCTACGTCCGACTGGTCCACCTGCGCCGCAAGCAATCCCTGTTTGCCCGAGTTGCCGCGGAAGATGTCCGCGAAACGGGAGGAGATCACGGCCTTGAACCCGTAGTCGCGCAGCGCCCACACGGCGTGCTCGCGCGACGACCCCGTACCGAAGTCCGCGCCGGCCACGAGCACGGAAGCGTTGCGGTACTCGGGCTGGTTGAGCACGAACTCGGGGTTCTTGCGCCACCCGGCGAACAGGGCGTCGTCGAAACCGGTCTTGGTGATGCGCTTGAGGTAAACGGCGGGGATGATCTGGTCGGTGTCCACGTTCGACTGCTTGAGCGGGGCACCCACGCCCCGGTGGGTGGTGAACTTCTCCATGGCTGTGTCCTTTTCTGGTGGTGTACGTCGCGGCGGGTTGCGGGGCTCAGGCCACCGGCTCGAGGTCCGACGGCGCGCTGAGGGTCCCCCGCACGGCCGTGGCAGCCGCGACCACCGGCGACACCAGGTGGGTGCGCCCGCCCTTGCCCTGGCGCCCCTCGAAGTTGCGGTTGGACGTGGAGGCGCAGCGCTCCCCCGGTGCCAACTGGTCCGGATTCATCCCGAGGCACATGGAGCATCCCGCGAAGCGCCAGTCCGCGCCGAAGTCCGTGAACACCTTGTCCAACCCCTCGGCCTCGGCCTGCAAGCGCACCTTGGCGGAACCGGGGACAACCATGACCCGCACGTTCTCGGCCTTGCTGCGGCCCTTGACGATCGCCGCGGCGGCCCGCAGGTCCTCGATGCGGGAGTTGGTGCACGAGCCCAGGAACACGGTGTCCACGGGGATCTGCTTCATGGGTGTTCCGGCTTCCAGGCCCATGTACTCGAGGGCGCGCCGCGCGGCGTCCTTGGCGTTGTCGTCCCCGGCGTCCTCCGGATCCGGGACCGCCTGGGACAGCGGCACGCCCTGACCCGGGTTGGTGCCCCACGTGACGAACGGCTCCAGTTCATCCGCGTTGATGAACACTTCGCGGTCGAACGTGGCGCCCTCGTCCGTGCGCAGGGTCTTCCAGTACTCCACGGCGGCGTCCCAGTCCTCACCCTGTGGCGCGTGCGGGCGGCCCTCGACGTAGTCGAACGTGGTCCGGTCCGGCGCGATCATCCCCGCCCGCGCACCCGCCTCGATCGACATGTTGCAGATCGTCATGCGCGCTTCCATGGACAGGGAGCGGATCGCGGACCCGCGGTACTCGAGCACGTGACCCTGCCCGCCGCCCGTGCCGATCTTGGCGATCACGGCCAGGATGATGTCCTTGGAACTGACCCCCGGCTTGAGCGTGCCCTCCACATTGATGGCCATGGTCTTGAACGGTGCGAGCGAGAGGGTCTGGGTGGCCATGACGTGCTCCACCTCGGACGTGCCGATCCCGAACGCGAGCGCCCCGAAGGCTCCATGCGTGGATGTGTGGGAGTCACCGCACACCACGGTCATCCCCGGCTGGGTCAGCCCCAGCTGCGGACCCACCACGTGCACGATCCCCTGTTCGGCGTCCCCCAGAGAGTGCAGCCGCACACCGAATTCCTCGCAGTTGCGGCGCAGCGTCTCGATCTGCTTGCGGGAGGTCTCGTCCGCGATGGTCGAGAAGATGTTTTCGGTGGGCGTGTTGTGATCCTCGGTCGCGATTGTCAGATCGGTGCGCCGCAGTCCGCGTCCGGCCAGCCGCAGGCCTTCGAAGGCCTGGGGGCTCGTGACCTCGTGGAGCAGGTGGAGGTCGATGTAGATCAGGTCGGGGCGTCCGGCCTCACCCTGGCGCACCAGGTGGTCGTTCCACACCTTCTCCGCCAGCGTCCGCGGCGCGGTGGTCTGTGTGCTCGTCATCTCGTCACTCCTGCTCGTGTCCTGGCGTGCGGTGGGCGACGCCGCGTGGGCGGCGTTCGCGCGTCCCGCACGTGACCGTTGCCATCATGGTCATCGCTCGCGGCGAGCAGTTCCACTCCTCGGACTTGCTTCTCGCATTGTGAGACGGCAATATCAAGGCATGGACACGACGCACGCGATGGATCCTTCCGGAGCCCCCCTGGGCTCTCCCCTGGGCGGCCGAGGGACGGGCTCGGGCATGCCCGAGGAGTCCTCGTTCTCCCCCTCCGGCGTGGGGGTCATCGACAAGGCCTCCCTTATCCTGGACGCCCTCGAGGCCGGCGCGGCCTCCCTCGCGGATCTCGTGGAGACCACGGGGCTCGCGCGACCCACCGCCCACCGGCTCGCAGTGGCGCTCGCCCATCACCGGTTCGTGGGCCGGGACGTGCACGGGCGCTTCGTCCTCGGGTCCCGCCTGGTGGAGCTCGCCTCGGCCGCGGGTGAGGACCGGCTGATCTCTGCCGCGGCCCCCGTGCTCCTGCAGTTGCGGGACAGTACCGGTGAGTCCTCCCAGGTGTTCCGCCGCCAGGGCGAGTGGCGCGTGTGCGTGGCCTCGGCCGAACGGCCCATCGGCTTGCGCGACACGATCCCCGTGGGCACCCAGTTGTCCATGAAGGCGGGCTCCGCCGCGCAGGTGCTCGTGGCGTGGGAGGACCACGCGCGCCTGATCGAGGGGCTGCATCACGCGCGGTTCTCCGCCACGACCCTCGCCGGGGTACGACGCCGCGGCTGGGCCCAGTCGATCGGCGAACGCGAACCGGGGATCGCCTCGGTCTCCGCGCCCGTGCGTGGACCCTCGGGCAGGGTGATCGCCGCGGTGTCCATCTCGGGACCCATCGAACGCCTGTCCAAGCAGCCCGGTCGGAAGCACGCGGACATCGTGGTCCAGGCGGCCCGGCACCTCTCGGAGGCCGTGCGCGTCAGCGCCGCGTGAGCCCGCGGGCGCAACCCGGGCCGGGCGCATCCGCAAGGGTGAGCCCCGAGCACGCCGTGCAGGTCAGCGCCGCGTGAGCGCCGCCCGTGCCACGGCCCCGGTGAACTCGCGGTGCGCCTCGAGTTCGTGTTCCACCGGGGCCTGGACCGTCTCCTCGGCGGTCGTGCGGACGGATCGCTGCAAGCGACGTCGTACCCGCGAGGCCCGGACACGGGACGCGAGCGACGCGATCACCGCGCCCGTGAGCGCGAGGAAGAGCGCGAGCACGACCCCCGCGAGCACCATGAGCGTGGGCACGGGTAGTGGGAAGCCCTCGACCGTGGGTGGCGGGGGCAGGGGGATCTGGAAGTACTCGGCCAGGAACAGACCCAGCAACCACAACAGACCGAGCACCGTGACGAGCATGGCGAGCCACTGCAGGACGTCGAAGACGATCCACCACCAGGACGCCCCGCGCGCGGAGAACTTGGTGCGTGCGACGGCTTGGTCCAGCGCGTCCGGCAACCGCTGTTCGTTGCTGCGGGCGGCGCCACGGATGCTGCGCCGCCACGGCTCCCCGGCGCCCTGGGAGACATCGTCCGCGAAACCGCGCACGGCGGAGTCCGCGGCGGCCTTCTGGGACGCGTTCATGGGCGGCAGGGACGTGCGGTGCACCCCGGGGTCCGAGTGCTTGTCATGGCTCTCGATGTGCAGGCGCTTGAGCGGGTCCTTGCGCAGGCGGGTGAGCCAGCGCGTGGCGATCCACCCGGTGTGCCGCCCCGCGCGCAACCGGTACGAACGGGCCGCGGCGTCCGCGACCAGGTCGATGCCGGCGGCACGCGCGAGCCCGGCGGTGAGCCGTTCACTCGCGTCCTTGGTGATCCCGCGCGGATCGCCCTCCCCCGCGGCGCGCGCGAGTTCCCCGGCGCTGTGGATGACGTCCGCCTCGAGCCGCTGCCCGGCGGCGGCGCGTTGGGCGGCCACGGCGTGGATCCGGTCCCGCAGCTGCGGGACACCCTGACCCGTGAGAGCGGAGACGGCCACGGGCGCGCTCGGCCCGGTCGCGGGGAGGCCGTCCTGCGCCACGAGTTCCGTGAGCGATGCGAGCACCGAGGGGACGTCCCGCTCATCGAGCCGGTCCGCCTGGTTGAGCACGACCATGGTCACGGCGCCGTGGCGCGCGAGTGGCTGCACGAAGTCCTGGTGCAACACCGCGTCCGCGTACTTCTGGGGGTCCACGACCCACACGACCACGTCCACGAGACCGACCATGCGCTGGACGATCTGCCGATGTTCCCGCGTCACGGAGTCGAAGTCCGGCAGGTCCAGCAGCACGAGCCCACCGCTCGTGGTGCTCGCCTTGCGCCCGGTGGACGTGCTCAGCGCGGGACCCACGACCCTGCGGTCAGCGACGTCGAGCCAGTCGAGCAGCGGCTGGCTGCCCTCATCCCCCCAGATCGCGGCGAGCGGTGCGGAGGTCGTGGGTCGGCGCGCCGCACTACGGGCGAGGTCCTGACCGACCACGGCGTTGAACAGGGAGGACTTGCCGGAGCCCGTGGCGCCGAAGAAGCCCACCACGGTGTGGTCCGCGGACAGGGCCCGGCGCTGCGCGGCGCGCTCGAGGGTCTCCCGCGCACCCCGGATCACCTCGGCGTCCAGGCGACCCTCCGCGATCTCCACGGCCTGCGCGAGTCCTGAGATCCGATCGGACAGGGACACGTCCTGGTCCCGGGAACGCGGGCTCACAGGGCCTCGCTCTCTGCGCGCACGCGGGCGGCCGCTGCGTGCAGTTGCTCGGCCGAGGGGTGCTCCCCGAGTTCGTCGATCGTGTCCAGGAACTGCTTGGCACGACCGGCCAGCATCGTCCGGATCCGGGTCTCCAGGTTCTTGCGCGCCTGGTCGCTCATCCGGCGCACGGCGTCCTCACCGAAGACCGCCTCGAGCAGTTTGGTCCCCACGACACCCGAACCACCCGCGATCCCGACCTCCAGGCCGGTCAGCCCGCCCGTGGTCGAGAACACGGCGATCATGAGGATCACGGCGAGCGCATTCACGCCCAGCGACATTGCGCGGGCCCGCGTGCGCTTGCCCGCGCCTTCCTGCTGGATCATGAGCATGACGTCCGACTGCCACGACCGGATGCTCTCCGCGACCTGGTCGGGGAAGTCCGGTGGCAGGCCGGCCGCATCCCGGCCCGCGAGCAACACCTGTCCGGCGGGCTCGTCACGCCAGCGCCGCTCGGCGGATTCCGCGGCACGGGCCGTGTTCTCCACGATCACGGCCTGCAGACCCGATTCGATGGCTTCCTCCACGCGCACCTCGGGTGCGGGTTGGCCCTTGAAGAACGCGGTCATCCGGTCCCGGACCCGCCCGATTCCCGCCTCGAGGCTGCGGAAGAACTCGCCGGTTCCCACGAAGTCCTGCCAGCGTGCGAGCACCTCACCGCGCAACAGGGTCCCGTCCCGAGTGGAGTCGATGATCGCGCGCAGCGCCTCGTCGAAGGACGTGGTCACCTCGCGGCGCAGGTGCTCCTCCGTGTGCTGCTGGCCCGCCACGGCCTCCGCGGTGCGGTCGGTCGTGTCCGCGAGTTCCCGCACCGCTCCCCCGAGGGTGCGCGCGGCGATCTCCGAGCGGGCCTGCGCGTCCGCGCCGAGCGTCTCGAGCCACTCACGCAGCGGTTCCACGGCGGCCGGGGGCAGCATGCGCAGCTCGTTGAGCGGGGACTCCTCGACCACGAAGATCGGGGCGCCACCCAGTCCCTCCTCGTTGAGCATCCGTCGCAGGTCCTCCTCGATCTCCGCGGCCGACGACGCCTGCACCCGGTCCAGCACCACGGCCACCGTGATGTCGCGCCCCGCAGCGTTGCGCAGCAGCTGCCACGGCACGGCGTCCGCGTAGCGATTGGCGGTCGTGACAAACAGCCACAGGTCCGCGGCGGAGAGCAACTGGGCGGCCAGGGCCCGGTTATTGTCCGAGACGGAATCTACGTCCGGGGCGTCCAGGATCGCGAGGCCCTTGGGGATGTTCTGGTCCGCGAGCAACACGAGGGACCCGGTGTCCTCCACGGCCGTCCCACCGTCGTCGGGCGCCGGCGCGGGGCGAGAGGGATCCACGAGGGTCCCCTGGACCCGGGCCAGGTGCGGCAGCACACGCTGAGTGGTGAACGCCCCCGCGTCGCTCGGGTGATGGATCAGCAGGGGTCTGCGCGTGGTGGGGCGAATGGCCCCGGAGCGTGTGACCGGGTGGCCCACGAGGGCGTTGACCAGGGTCGATTTCCCCGCGCCCGTGGAACCGCCCACCACGGCCAGCAGCGGGGCGTCCAACGAACGGACACGCGGCAGGACGTAGTCGTCCAACTGGGCCACGGCACGCGCCGCGTTCTCGCGCTGTTGCGCCGCGCTCGCCGTGGCGAGCGGCAGGGTCGTGGAGCGCAAGAGCTCACGCGTGGTCTCGAGGGACTCGATGAGCGGCACGGCCGGTGCGTTCTCGGTGTTCACACGATCATTGTGCCAGCCGTCACGCGGGCGTCGCGGCAGCGCGCCGGGAACGGACGGGAGCAGTGGGTGGCAGACATGCGAAGAGCCCCGGTTTCCGTGGAAACCGAGGCTCTTCCGTAGTGACCCCAGCGGGATTCGAACCCGCGTTACCGCCGTGAGAGGGCGGCGTACTAGGCCGCTATACGATGGGGCCGTGTACTTTCCGTGGACCGCTGTCGGAAACTCGTTCCTGTGCGGTCCCGCGTTGACGCACCAAACAGTAACATCTTCGCGGTAATGCTCCAATTCGGGAAAACCCACCGTGGAACAGCGATGCTCGGTCCGTTCGAACCGTGGTCCGTCCGATGCCAGAAAGCGCTGGGATACCAGGACTCGAACCTAGAATGACGGTACCAGAAACCGTTGTGTTGCCAATTACACCATATCCCAATGGTCTCACTGCCCGCCCGGTCCGCACCGGATCGGCCGCGCAACGAGCAATAACTATACCCGGGGAACCCGCCGCTGCCAAACCGGTCCGCAGGGTGGGGGTCGCCTCCCGGGTGACACCCACCCGTCGCGGACGGATCGGGTCAGGACGCGGCGAGCTGCTCGCGCAGCGCGCGAATGCGCTTGAGCGACGATTCTTTCCCCAGGATTTCGAGGGATTCGAACAGGGGCGGGGAGATCCGCTGGCCGGACACTGCCGTGCGGACCGGGCCGAACGCCAGGCGCGGCTTGATCCCCAGCCCATCCACGATTGCCTCGCGCAGGGCGATCTCAATCTTCTCGGCCGAGAACTCCTCCAGCGACTCGAGAGCCGTGAGAGCGGCGTCGAGCACCTGGGGTGCGCTGTCCTTGAGCTGCTTGGCGGCGTCCGGGGCGATCTCGATCTGCTCGTCCGGCAGGAAGAGGAAGCCCAGCAGGCCGGGGGTCTCACCGAGCAGGTTCATGCGCTCCTGCACGAGCGGGGCGGCCCGATCCAGGACGTCGTTCTCCTTCTCGGTCAGGGTCTCCCCCACGAGGCCGGCGGAGCGCAGGTACGGGATCAGCCGGTCCCGGAAGTCCCGGGGGTCCAGCATGCGCACGTGCGTGCCGTTGATCGCCGTGGCTTTCTTGAGGTCGAAGCGCGCAGGGTTGGCCAGGACGTCGTGGATGTCGAAGTTCGCCACGAGTTGGTCCACGGTGAAGATGTCCTCGTCCGCGGACAGCGACCATCCGAGCAGGGCCAGGTAGTTCAGCAAACCCTCGGGGATGAACCCGTTGTCGCGGTGGTGGAAGAGGTTAGACTCCGGGTCCCGCTTGGAGAGCTTCTTGTTGCCCTCCCCCATGACGTAGGGCAGGTGCCCGAACTCGGGGATGAACTCGGCGACCCCGATGCCCATGAGTGCGCGGTACAGCGCGATCTGCCGGGGCGTGGAGGACAGCAGGTCCTCGCCGCGCAGTACGTGGGTGATCCCCATGAGGGCGTCGTCCACGGGGTTCACGAGTGTGTAGAGCGGTTGGCCGTTCGCGCGGGCCACCACGAAGTCCGGGACCGAGCCCGCCTTGAAGGTGATCTCACCGCGCACGAGGTCCGTGAACGTGATGTCCTCGTCCGGCATGCGCAGGCGCAGCACGGGCTTGCGGCCCTCGGCCCGGAACGCATCCTTCTGCTCCTCTGTGAGGTCACGATCGAAGTTGTCGTACCCGCGCTTGGGGTCCTCACCCTTGGAACGGTGACGCTGCTCGACCTCCTCGGGCGTGGAGAAGTCCTCGTAGACGTAGCCGCCGGCCACGAGCCGGGTCAGGACGTCCTGGTAGATCTCGCCGCGCTGGGACTGCCGGTAGGGCTCGTGGGGTCCGCCCACGTTGACGCCCTCGTCCCACGTGATGCCCAGCCAGCCCAGGGCGTCCAGGATCTGCTGGAAGCTCTCCTCGGAATCGCGGGCGGCGTCCGTGTCCTCGATCCGGAACACCAGCGTGCCGCCCGTGTGGCGGGCCCACGCCCAGTTGAACAGGGCCGTGCGGATCAGACCCACGTGCGGGGTGCCCGTGGGGGACGGGCAGAAGCGCACGCGCACGGGTGCGTCGGCGGGAACGGTGGGGTGCAAAGTCGCTGCGTCGTCAGTCATGATGCGTTTATTCTACGGGTAGGTGTCACCCCCGCGGCGGGTACGGGGACTGCCCGCGCGGGCGTCGGCGAGCGCTGCCGCACCGCCCCGGCCGGCTCCGACGACGGCGCGCCGAGGGACGGCTCGGCAACGCGTGCGCCCCGGGTCGTCAGGCGACGGCGCACCCCGGGGGGGGTGGGCTGGCGGCGCGCCGGGTCAGCGCCGCAGCACCGTGGTGAGCTCGCCGATCCCCTCGACCTGCACGGAGAGCTGATCGCCCTCGTCCACGATCCCGACCCCCGCGGGGGTCCCCGTGAGGATGACGTCACCGGGCAACAGCGTGAAGGCCTCGGACGCGTAGGAGACGAGCGTGGCCACGTCGAAGATCATGTCCCGCGTGTTGCCGTCCTGCTTGAGCTGCCCGTTCACGGTGGAGCGCACGGACAGGGCGGAGGTGTCCAGCTCGGTCTCGATCCACGGGCCGATCGGGCACGCGCCGTCGAATCCCTTGGCTCGGGCCCACTGGCCGTCGGTGCGCTGGGCGTCGCGGGCCGTGAGGTCGTTCGCGGCGGTGTAGCCGAACACGACCTCGGGAACGCGTTCCACGGGGACGTCCTTGCACATGCGCCCGATCACCACGGCGAGCTCGGCCTCGTACGAGACCTCCTCGGTCCAGCTGGGCAGGGTCACGGGATCGCCGGGACCGGACACCGCGGTGTTCGGTTTGAAGAACAGCATGGGAGCGGGCGGCAGCTCGTTGCCGAGCTCCTTCGTGTGCGCTGCGTAATTGCGCCCCACGCACACGATCTTGGAGCGCGGGATCACCGGGGCGAGCAAGCGGGCCTCGGACACGGCCACGGTGCGTTCGAGCTCCTGGATCCCCACGTACAGAGGGTCGCCGGTGAGGTACCGCAGCGTCTCGGCGCCGGGTTCCCCGTGCACCGTGCCGAAGTGGATTTCGTTGTCGTGTGTGAACCGTGCGATGCGCATGCTCACAGGCTACACAGCCGCCCCCGGTGCAACCGAGGTCGGACCGGGGGCGGCTGGTCGAACGGGTGGCACGGACCCCGCCACGCGAAGCGTGCCGAGGGATTCACGCCACGTGGATCACGCCAAGCGGGTCAACCAACCGTGCGTGTCCTCCGCCTTACCGGTCTGGATGTCCAGCAACTGCTTGCGGATGGACATGGTCACCTCGCCGGGAGCCGCGTCCTCCGGGCCGATGGTCTCGTCGTGGCTCACGAGCCGCCGCACGGGTGCGATCACCGCGGCCGTGCCGCACGCGAAGACCTCCGTGAGGTGACCCGAGTTCACGCCCTCGCGCCACTCGTCCAGGGTGAAGGCGCGTTCCTCGACCTGCAGCCCGCGTTCCTTGGCCAGCTGGATCACGGAGTCGCGCGTGATCCCCTCGAGGATGGTCCCGGTCAGTTCGGGGGTCACGAGCCGGCCGTCGTCGAAGACGAAGAACACGTTCATGCCACCGAGTTCCTCGACCGCGTCCCCGCGCTCGTGGTCCAGGAAGAGCACCTGGCTGCACCCGTGCGCGTCCCCCTCCATCTGGGCGATCAACGACGCCGCGTAGTTGCCACCACACTTCGCGGAGCCCGTGCCGCCCTTGCCCGCGCGGGCGTACGTGCGCGAGAGCCAGATGTCCACGGGTTCGACCGTGCCGAAGTAATTGCCCGCCGGGGACGCGATCACGGAGAACAGCGCCTCCCTGGACGGACGCACCCCCAGGAACGGCTCCGTACCGATCATGAACGGACGGATGTAGAGGGACTCGCCCTCCCCGGAAGGAACCCACTTCTCGTCCTGGGCCACGAGCTCGCGGATGGCATCTACAAACGTCTCCTCGGGCAGCGTGGGCAGGGCCAGCCGCTGCGCCGAGCGATTCAGCCGCGCGGCGTTGACCTCGGGGCGGAAACTCCACACGGATCCGTCCGCGTGCCGGTAGGCCTTGAGTCCCTCGAAGATCTCCTGGCCGTAGTGCAGCACGGCGGTGGACGGGTCCAGGCTCAGCGGGCCGTACGGCTGCAGCCGTGCGTTGTCCCAGCGGCCGGTGTTCGCTTCCACGTCCCCCTGCCAGTCGATGCACACCATGTGGTCCGTGAAGTGTTTGCCGAAACCGGGGTTCCGCAACACGGCTTCGCGCACCTCATCGGTTGCGGGGTGAGGGTTGAGCTGCTTAACGAATTCAGTGCTCACTGGTGTTCTCCTTCGACGGCGTGCTGCCGGGCATCCCTGCTGAGGCGGTGCGCTGGCGCGTGATGATGTGCTCCCAGTATCCCGCCCGCGGTGGCCGGGACGTGGACCTTAGGCGCTGCGCGCACCCAACTGCGCCACGACGTCGTCGCCCACTTGCGACGTGCTGCGCTGCGCGGAACCGTTCGCCTCCAGGTCTGCGCGCACGGCGGCGTTGACCTGTTCCGCGAGATCGGGGTGGCCCAGGTGCTCGAGCATCATGGCGCCCGCGAGGATCGCGGCCGTGGGCTGGGCGGTGCCGGTACCGGCGATGTCCGGGGCGGAGCCGTGGACGGGCTCGAACATGGACGGCGCGGTGCGGTCCGCGTTGATATTGCCGCTGGGCGCCAGACCGATACCCCCGGTGACCGCGCCGGCCTGGTCGGTGAGGATGTCCCCGAACAGGTTGTCGGTCACGATCACGTCGAAGCGCGCGGGGTCGGTGGTCATGAAGATCGTGGCGGCGTCGATGTGCATGTAGTTCACGGTGACGTCCGGGTACTGCTCCCCGATCTCGTCCACGGTTCGCTGGTAGAGCCGCCCGGCGTTGACCAGGACGTTGTGCTTGTGGACCAGGGTCAGCCGCTTGCGCGTGCGGCTGTTCGCGAGGTCGAACGCGTAGCGCACCAGGCGGCGGACACCGTGGGCCGTGTTCACGGACACCTCGGTCGCGATCTCGTGCTCGGTGCCCGTGCGCAGCGTGCCACCGTTACCCGCATAGAGCCCCTCGGTGCCCTCGCGCACGACCACGAAGTCGATCTCCCCCGGGTCCGACAGAGGGCTCGTGGCACCGGGGTACAGCACCGCGGGGCGCAGGTTGATGTAGTGGTCGAACCCGAAGCGCAGCTTGAGCAGCAGATCGCGTTCGAGGATCCCGGAGGGGATGCGCTTGTCGTTGGGGGCGGCACCCACGGCACCGAACAGGATCGCGTCGTGGGAACGCAACCGTTCCATGGTGTCCTCGTTGAGCACCTCACCGGTCTCGAGCCAGTGCTCGGCGCCGAGCGGGTAGCTCGTCTTCTCGAGGGTCACCCCCGCGGGGCGGGTCACGGCGTCGAGGACCTTGACGGCCTCGGCCACGACCTCCGGGCCGATACCGTCACCGGGCAGGACGGCGATCGAGTGGCTGCGGGCGGGTGCGGAAGGTGACGTCGGACTCATGGAGGCCAGCTTAGGTGCGCCCGCCGCGGCCTTCCACATGGTGAACCCGGGTTTCATATAGCGAGACGAACAGTGGGCGCGAGATCCGCTGACAGCCGACCGGCCCGCAACGGTCGCTGCGGCGTCGTGCGGACAGGCAACGGCCGGGCCGACCGACGACGACCCGGCCACCGCACCTCGATACCGCAGTACCTCAGTCCTGGAGCGCCTCCGGGGCCTCGTAGCGCGGGAACACGCCGGAGGGCTTGGGCAGTTCGGTCCCCGCGGCGAGCCGCGTCCCCAGGGCCGAGAACTGCCGCGCCTCCCCCTCGGGCTGACCGAGCTGGTCCAGCAGCCTGGCCATGGAATCCGGCATGACCGGCTGTACGAGGATCGCGACGATGCGCAGCACCTCCGCCGTCACGTACAGCACGGTGGCCATCCGTTCCGGATCGGTCTTGCGCAGCACCCACGGCTGCTGCGCCGTAAAGTAGCGGTTGGCCGATGCGATGACCCGCCACACGGTCTCCAGACCGCGGTGGAACGCGAGCTCGTCGAACGCCGCGCGGTAGTCCCCCACCGCCGACTCCGCCTGTTCGAGCATTTCGAGGTCCTCGGCAGTGAAGTCCCGCGGTTCCGGCACCGCACCCCCGAGGTTCTTGGCGATCATCGAGAGGCTGCGCTGGGCCAGGTTGCCGAGGTCGTTGGCAAGATCCGAGTTGATGCGTCCGGCGATCGCGTCGTGCGAGTAGTTGCCGTCCTGGCCGAACGGGACCTCTCGCAATAGGAAGAAGCGCAACTGGTCCAGCCCGTACTCGCCGATCAGGGCGTGGGGATCGATCACGTTGCCCACGGACTTGGACATCTTCTCGCCCTGGTTGAACAGGAACCCGTGCGCGAAGACCTTCCGGGGCAGCTCGAGCCCCGCGGACATCAGGAACGCCGGCCAGTACACGGCGTGGAAGCGCGCGATGTCCTTGCCGATCAGGTGCACGTCCGCGGGCCAGAACGCCCGGAACAGCTCGGCGTCCGTGTCCGGGTAGCCCAGACCCGTGAGGTAGTTGGTCAGGGCGTCCACCCACACGTACATCACGTGCTCGGGGTTGCCCGGCACGGGCACGCCCCAGTCGAACGTGGCGCGGGAGATGGACAGGTCCTGCAGTCCGCCGCTCACGAAGGACGCGATCTCGTGCGAGCGCGTCTCGGGCTGAACGAACCCGGTGCGGTAGAGCTCGAGCAAGCGGTCCTGGTACGCGGAGAGCCGGAAGAAGTAGCTCTCCTCCTCGGTCCACGTGAGCTCCGTGCCCGTACCGATCGAGTAGCGCTGACCGTCCGAGCGCACCTCGGTCTCGTCCTCGGCGTAGTAGGCCTCGTCCCGCACGGAGTACCACCCGGCGTACTTGCCCAGGTAGATGTCCCCGTTGGCCTCCATGCGCCGCCACAGCTCCTGCGACGCCGCGTAGTGGTCCTCGTCCGTCGTGCGGATGAAGCGGTCGTAACCGATCTGCAGTTTGTCGTCCATGGCCAGGAAGCGCGCGGAATTGGCGTCCGCGAGGTCACGAGGGCTCACGCCCAGCTTCTCGGCGGTCTGCTGCATCTTCTGGCCGTGCTCGTCCGTCCCCGTCTGGAAGCGGACGTCGAAGCCGTCCAGCCGCTTGAACCGGGCCAGGGTGTCCGCGGCGATCGCCTCGTAGGCATGGCCGATGTGCGGCGCGCCGTTGGGGTAGGAAATGGCCGTGGTCACGTAGAAGGGAGTCTGCTCAGTCACCCCACCACTCTATCGACCCGCGCACCGTGCCCGTCGCCCTTGAAGTGGGTACGACGCCGCGGTGCCCCTCCCGTGGGAGGGGCACCGCGGCGTCGTCGTCAGTTATGTCACGCCCTGTCGGCGCGGAGGCAACGGAAGGAGGGATCAGCGAGCGGCGGTGCCCTCGGTGTAGTCCTCGTCCGTCTGCTCCCACGCGAACAGCGAGCGCAGCTGGCGGCCCGTTGTCTCGATGGGGTGCTTCTCCTCCTTGGCGCGCAACTCCTTGAACTCGCTGCCGCCGGCGGCCTGGTCCTTCATGAAGCGGTCCGCGAAGACGCCCTCCTGGATGTCCTTGAGAACGTCCTGCATGCGCTCCTTGACGGAGGAGTCGATCACGCGCGGGCCGGAGACGTAGTCGCCGTACTCGGCGGTGTCGGAGATGGACCAGCGCTGCTTGGCGATGCCGCCCTCGACCATGAGGTCCACGATGAGCTTGAGCTCGTGCAGCACCTCGAAGTACGCGATCTCCGGCTGGTAGCCGGCCTCGGTCAGCGTCTCGAAGCCGTATTGGACCAGGTGGGACATGCCGCCGCACAGCACGGCCTGCTCACCGAATAGGTCCGACTCGGTCTCCTCGGTGAAGGTGGTCTCGATGACGCCGGCGCGCGTGCCACCGATGCCCTTGGCGTAGGACAGCGCGAGCTGCAGCGCCTGACCGGACGCGTCCACCTCGACGGCCACGAGGTCCGGGACACCGCGCCCGGCCTCGAACTCGCGGCGCACGGTGTGGCCCGGGCCCTTGGGGGCGACCATGGCCACGTCCACGCCCTCGGGGGCCGTGATGTAACCGAAACGGATGTTGAAGCCGTGCGCGAAGAAGATCGCGTCACCCTCGTCCAAGTTGTCCTTGATGGACTCCTCGAACACCTGCGCCTGGACCTGGTCCGGGGTCAGGATCATGATGACGTCCGCTTCCTTGGCGGCCTCGGCCACGGTCAGCACGCGCAGGCCCTGTGCCTCCGCCTTGGCGCGGGACTTGGAGTTCTCGGACAGGCCGATGCGGACGTCCACACCCGAGTCACGCAGGTTCAGCGCGTGGGCGTGGCCCTGTGAGCCGTAGCCGATGATGGCCACGGAGCGGTTCTGGATGATCGACAGGTCGGCGTCGTCGTTGTAGTAGATCTTTGCCATGGGCTTGCTCTATCTCCTTCGAATAGCGGATGGGCATTGCACGTCGGGGCGCAACGGCACGGGCGTTGCGCGGGATGCGGTGTCCTGCGGCCGAGCGGTCAGTGACGCAGGGCGCGATCGGACATGGATTTGGGGCCGCGGCCCAGGGCCACGGTGCCGGCTCGCACGATCTCCCGGATCCCGAAGGGCTCCAGGACATCCATGAGGGCGTGGATCTTGTCGCGCGATCCGGTGGACTCGATGACCACGGATTCCGTGGAGACGTCCACGATCGTGGCGCGGAACAGGTCCGCGGCCTGCGTGACCTGCAACCGGGTGGCCGCGTCCGCGCGGACCTTGACCAGGATGTGGTCCCGCTGCACGGAGGACTCCGGCGACAGCTCCACGATCTTGATCACGTTGATCAGCTTGTTCAGCTGCTTGGTGACCTGCTCGAGCAGCTCACCCTCAGCATCGACCACCACGGTGATCCGGGAGATCCCGTTCAGCTCCGTGGGGCCCACCGCGAGCGAGTGGATGTTGAACGCGCGCCGCGCGAACAACCCCGCCACGCGGGTCAGCACGCCCGGCTTGTCCTCCACCAGGACGGAAAGAGTGTGTCGGCTCATCGATCAGTCCTCCGTGTTCCACTCGGGCGTCATGTTGCGGGCGATCTGGATCTGGTCGTTGGAGACCCCGGCGGGGACCATGGGCCACACCATCGCGTTCGCGGAGACCACGAAGTCGATCACCACGGGGCGGTCGTTGATCTCGAGCGCCTTCTTGATGGTCTCGTCCACGTCCTCGTCCTTCTCACAGCGCAGGGCGGCACAGCCGTAGGCGTCCGCAAGCTTGACGAAGTCGGGGATGCGACGGGAGTTGTGACCCGTGTTCAGCTCCGTGTGGGAGTAGCGACCGTCGTAGAACAGGGTCTGCCACTGACGCACCATGCCCAGGGACGAGTTGTTGATCACCGCGACCTTGATGGGGATATTGTTGATCACGCACGTGGCAAGTTCCTGATTGGTCATCTGGAAGCACCCGTCACCGTCGATCGCCCACACCACGCGGTCCGGCTGGGACACCTGTGCACCCATGGCCGCGGGGACCGCGAAGCCCATGGTGCCCAGGCCCGCGGAGTTCAGCCACTGCCGGGGCCGCTCGTAGTCCACGAACTGCGCGGACCACATCTGGTGCTGTCCCACACCGGAGACGTAGACCGCATCCGGCCCGGTCAGCTCGGAGATCCGCTCGATCACGTACTGGGGGCTGCCCAGACCGTCATCGGTCTTGGTGTAGCCCAGCGGATAGGTCTCGCTCAGGGAGTTCAGGGTATCCCACCACAGACCCAGATCCGGCGTGCCGGTTTCCTCGAACTCCTGGCGCACGGCCTGGGTGAGGTCCGGGATCACGTACTTGAGATCCCCCACGATGGGCACGTCCGCCACGCGGTTCTTGGAGATCTCCGCGGGGTCGATGTCCGCGTGGATCACCTTGGCGTTCGGGGCGAACGAGCTCAGCTGACCGGTCACGCGGTCGTCGAAGCGCGCTCCCATGGTGATCAGCAGGTCCGACTGCTGCAGCGCGTATACCGCCGGCACGGTCCCGTGCATCCCGGGCATGCCCAGGTTCTGGTCGTGCGAGTCGGGGAAAATCCCGCGCGCCGTGAGCGTGGTGACCACCGGCGCGCCGGTGAGTTCGGCGAGCTCGAGTAGTTCCGCGGGCACGTCCGCCCGCATGGCGCCGCCACCCGTGTAGAGCACCGGGCGCTGTGCCGCCGCGATCATGCGGGCGGCCTCCTTGATCTGCTTGGAGTGCCCGCGCGTCACGGGACGGTAGCCCGGCAGCTCCATCTGCGGGGGCCAGCTGAAGGTCATCATCGCCTGCTGGGCGTCCTTGGCCACGTCCACCAGGACGGGTCCCGGACGCCCGGTCGAGGCGAGGTGGAAAGCCTCCGCGATGACCCGGGGGATCTCCTGGGCGTCCGTGACCAGGTAGGAGTGCTTGGTCACCGGCATGGTCATGCCCACGATGTCCGCCTCCTGGAAGGCGTCCGAACCGATCGCGGAGCTGGCCACCTGACCGGTGATCGCGAGCATGGGGATCGAGTCCATGTTGGCGTCCGCGAGCGCCGTCACGAGGTTCGTGGCACCGGGACCGGACGTGGCGATGCACACGCCCACGCGACCCGAGGCCAGGGCGTAGCCCTCCGCGGCGTGCCCCGCACCCTGCTCGTGGCGTACGAGGATATGGTTGATCTTCTCGGCGTCCAGCAACGGGTCGTAGGTGGGCAGGATGGCACCACCCGGCAGACCGAAGACGTCCGTGACACCGAGCTGCTCGAGGGAGCGGATGATCGCCTGGGAACCGGTCATCTCCTCCGGGGCCACGACCTCCGCCGCGGTACCCGTCAGCCGTGCCTGGTCCGTCTCCGCGGGCCGGGGCGCCGAAGCCGCGGGCGGCCGCCGCTGGGCCATCACCGCCGGTGAGATCGGCTGATCCTTACTCATAGTGCTGTGTCCTTACCTGCTGTGTTGTGCGAGATGCCGAGCGGGGTGGCGCGGGGCGAGCCGGTGACAGGTCGTCATACATGGAAAAAGGCCCTTGCCACGGGTTCCGTGGGCTGAGGGCCTGGCGGGTACGCGCGTCGAGTACTCCTCAGGCCCGGTGTCCAATGAGGACGACCGGTACGAGGTCTACCACGATGCGCAGTGCCGTTGTCATACCGACCATGGTGTGACCCACAGAACGTGGGTGTCAAACTACGGACACCCCTTCTCACAATGTGAAACATTGTGTCCCCCACCGTGGCACCCCCGTCCGCGTGCGCGAGCCCGTCCGTGGTCGACCGTGCGGGACCGTGGTTGTCCGTGCTCACTCGTCCTGCAGGGCCAGTCGGCCCGGCTGCACGAGGAACTGCGGTGAGCGACCCTGCCGGATCAGTTCCAGCTGCTCAAGGATCAGCTTGCGCACCCGGGGCCGGAAGGAGACGTTGGAGCCGCCCACGTGGGGCAGCACGATCGAGCCCGCCGCGCTCATCAGGGAGTGGTCACCGGGAAGCGGTTCGGGGTCCACCACGTCCAGCGCGCAGCGCAGACGGCCCGAGACGACCTCCGCGGTCAGGGCGTCCGTGTTCACCACGGGACCCCGGCCCACGTTGACCACGAGGGCGTCGTCCGGCAGCAGTGCCAGGGTCCGCTCGCCCACCAGGTCGCGGGTCGCATCGCCGAGGGGTAGCGCGAGCACCAGGATGTCGGTGCGCGGCAGGATCTCGTCGAGTTCGTCGATGCCGTGGATACGGCCGGCCTCGTCCTCGCGGGCGTGGGAAGCCACTCGGGTGAGCTCCACCTCGAACGGTGCGAGTCGGGAGATGACCGCGCCTCCGATCTCCCCGACGCCCACCACGGTGACGCGGGAGTCAGCCACCGCGCGCGAGAAGTACCGCTTGTAGACACCCTCGTGCTGTTGCAACACGGCCCGGTCCAGGTTGCGCTGCGCGGCGATGATCAGTCCCAGGGCGATCTCCGCGGTCCCGGCCGCGTGCACCCAACCGCCGGCGGCCAGGGCCACGTCCTCACCAATCTTCTCGGGCACGCCGTCGAAGCCCGTGGACTGCAACTGCACCAGGCTCACGTCCCGCACGACGGAGGGTTCCTTGAGCCAGCGCCCGCTGTAGTAGGGGGCCACGGCGATGTCCACGTCCTCCCGGGCGCAGCCCTCCGGCTCGTTCTCCAGATCCCACAGCACGCACGTGAAATCGGTGGTTTCGGCGCTGATCTCGTCGAAGAGCTGCTGCTCGGGCAAGGAGATCACACGCAGGTCGGACAGCGGGACATCCTGGGAGTGGCTCATGCCCCCGATTCTACGGTCCGGTATACGCCGTAGGACCCGTACTACGGACGTGGCCATCGGCACCCCGCAGCCCGATTTGACTCCCCCCGCCGTGGTGCTAAAGTAATCTCTCGTTGCGAGGGAGAAAGTAACGGCGAACACCGCCCGCTGACCCGTCCAACGCCCGCGCCTCTAGCTCAATTGGCAGAGCAATTGACTCTTAATCAATGGGTTCAGGGTTCAAGTCCCTGGGGGCGCACGGGACGACCGAAAGGACCGGATCACATGTGATCCGGTCCTTTCGCTGTCTTAACTCAACGAGCGTGCGCGGTCGCCCCGCCGCTCGTCGCGTTCCGGGTCACGACGACGCCGCTGCGCCGCCGGGGTCAGCGCGACGTGGCGCTGTGTTCCGACTCCGTCGGTGAGTCGGCACCCTCCGTGGGACCGGCCGGGGTCTCGGCGCCATCCTCGACCTCCATGCGCCAGCGTGCACCACCCAGGGTGGAGATCAGGTCGATGAGCTTGCGGCGGAACTGCTCGTCCGTGTCACGGTCGCTACCCAGCAACCCCTTCTCCAACCGCGCGGCGTCCACGAGGACCCGCTCCCCCGCCGGGGAGATGCTCACCACGTGGGAACGGCGGTCGAGCGCGTTGCGGGAACGCGTGATGTGACCATGCACCTCCAACCGGTGCAGGGTCTTGCCCATGGTCTGGGCCTGGACGCGCACTTGGTGGGCCAGTTGCGCCTGCGTCATGCTGCCCTCCGAGCGGAGGACGTCCAGGGCCATCACGCCCGCGTGGGTGATACCGAGAGACGCGAGGTTCTCGTTCCACGCGTGTTCCACGAGGCGAGCCGCCGTGGACAGCAGACGGTTCGTGGGCCACTGGTTCTTGTAGGACATAGGACTATCGTATCCGCTCGACGAAATCTCTGAACAATACTACGGGGCACCCCGCCAGTCAAATCCCCGCGCCGAACATCGTCTTGCGAACCCCTCTCGTGCGACTGCGGGAACCGCCCGGGATCGTGCGCACTGGGCGCGGGGCGGACGCAGCGACGTCGTACGGCGGGACCGAGACCGGAGCCGGTGCGTGAACCCGAAGCATGGCATGCTCGGGTGCATCCCTGAACTGTACGTGAGAACGCGTCCTTAGGGAACACCTGTCACTCACCAGGAAGGATCACGCCGTGACCGTTCGTCTGTCCCCCGGGGACGCCGCTCCCGATTTCACCCTGCCCGACGCCCACGGGGAGCCCGTCGTCCTGGCGGGCCTGCGCGGTAGCAAGGTCATCCTGTACTTCTACCCCCGCGCCGCGACCCCCGGCTGCACCACGCAGGCGTGCGACTTCCGGGACAACATGGCCTCGTTCGGTGCCGAGGGTTACCGTGTGCTCGGGATCTCGCCGGACGCTCCCGCTGCCCTCGAGCGCTTCGCACAGAACGAGGGTCTGGGCTTCCCGCTGCTCTCGGACGAGGACCACGCCGTGGCGGAGGCGTACGGCGCGTGGGGCGAGAAGAAGAACTACGGGAAGGTCTATGAGGGTCTCATCCGCTCGACCGTGGTGCTCGACGAACAGGGGACGGTGAGCCTCGTCCAGTACAACGTGCGCGCCAAGGGGCACGTGGCCAAGCTGCGCCGGGACCTCGGCCTCGACACCTGAGCGGGCGGCCGCCGCCCAGCCTGGGACCCGGAACCGGGGCCGCACCGCGCGCTTCTCGGCGAGCGCGGAGGAAGCACTGGTTAGTCACTGGTTAGTATGGTGGACGATTCCGGGCACCCCCTCCGCGTTCAGGCCGGGTCCGGGTCCCGATGTCAGCGCGAGTGGTGGAACTGGTAGACACGCAGGATTTAGGTTCCTGTGCCTCACGGCGTGCGGGTTCGATTCCCGTCTTGCGCACCATGATGCCGCGTACTGCCGTGCGACGACGCGGCGGCCAGAGAAAGGATGCGCCGTGGTTGCTGAGAACCGCCTCGGACGGCGTTCCTTCCTCTCCCTCGCGGGCGCGGGGCTCATGCTCACCGGTTGCGGGTCCACGACCGCCCGCTCCTCGGCGAGCGCCACCGCACCCCGCAACACGTTTGTTCTGGCGCACGCCGCGGCACCGGCGGGGCTGGACCCCTCCCGGAGGAACTCGCAGGAGACGGCCCGGATCGCCACGCAGATCCTGGAGGGGCTCGTTACGGCGGACCGCTCGACCGGTGAGCCCGCGCCGGGCCTCGCGGAGTCGTGGGAGCTCGCGGATGATCGTCGGTCCGTGACGTTCACCCTGCGCCGGGGGGTCCGCTTCCATGACGGTGCCGCGCTGGACGCCGCCGCGGTCAAGGCGAACTTCGACAAGTGGCAGGCCCAGGCCGAGTCCTCCGAACCGTGGGCCTCGCGCTGTGCGTTCGCCACGGCCTTCCGCCACGGCACGTCGAGCCCGCTCGTGGCCTCGGCCTACGCCGGCACGGAGGTCACGGACGAGCGCACCGTGGTGGTGAAGCTCACCCGCCCCTACACGCCGCTGCTGGCCGCCCTGACCCAGCCGGCGTTCGGGATCGCCTCCCCCGCGAGCATCGAGGCGGGGACGGAGAACGAGCACCCCGTGGGCACGGGCCCCTTCCGCTTCGACTCGGCGACCGCCGACACCGTGAAGCTCTCCGCCCACGAGGGCTACTGGGGCGAGCTCGGGGATGTGGGCACCCTCGAGATGCGGGTCATCCGTGACGCACATGTGCGCTGTGCGGCCCTGCTCACGGGTGAGGTGGACGCGTACGACCTCGTGGGGCTCGACGCCTTCGCGCCCCTCGCGCGCCGCGGCGTGCAGGTGCTCTACCGCGACCCCTACTCCGTGTCCTACCTCGGGTTCAACCGTTCCGTCCCCGTGCTGCGGGACGTCGCGGTACGCCGCGCCGTCGCCTCCGCGATCGACCGCGGTGCCCTGGCGTCCCAGCTGTACCCCAGCGGGACCAACGTGGCGGACCAGTTCGTCCCCGCCCGGTTCAACGTGGACGGCGAGAACCTGCAGATCCCCGGCTACGACCCCCAGCGCGCCCGGGACCAGTTGCGGGCCAGTTCCTACCGGGGGCAGGCCCTGCGCTTCTACTACCCGCGCAATACGTCCCGGATGTACCTGCAGGAACCGGAGCGCGTGTACGCGCAGATCTCGGCGCAGCTCACCCGTGCGGGCTTCCGTCTGGACCCCGTCCCCATGGACTGGGACGACGGGTACGTGGACGCCGTGACCGACCCCACCGCGGGCCACGCGTTCAGCCTCCTGGGCTGGAGCGGGAGCTTCCGCGACCCCGACGGCTTCATGGGCACGTTGCTGGGCACCCCCGACGCACAGTTGGGGGACGACGACGCCGGGTTGCTCACCGCGGTCAACCGCGCCGCCACCATGCCCCAGGGCGACGCCCGCAATGCCGCGTACCGCACGCTCAATGACCGCGTCTCGGCGGTGATCCCGGCCGTGCCGCTCGCGCACCCCGTCTCGGCGGTGGCTGTGAACTCGCGCGTGGCGTCCTTCCCGTTGACCTCCACGGGGTTCGAACGCTTCAACGAGCTGCGCCTGGCCTGAACCGCACCATGTGTGCCCGGCGGCTCCGTTGGGAGTTGACTGGAGCTGGGGATACCCTGGACAACGGAAAGCCTCGGCGCAGTGCCGCGTCGATCATGCACGCACGGGAGACAATGTGACTTCATCTCAACCCACCGAATCCGTCGACGTCGTCCTGGTGGGCGCTGGCATCATGAGCGCCACGCTCGCGACCCTGCTCAGCGACCTGCAGCCGGACTGGTCCATGACCGTCCTGGAGCGCCTCAACGCCGCGGGTCTCGAGAGCTCCAATGCCTGGAACAACGCGGGCACCGGACACTCTGCGCTGTGCGAACTGAACTACGCACCCCAGGCCGCGGACGGCACTGTGAGCGCCACGAAGGCACTGAACATCAACGAGCAGTTCCAGGTGACGCGCCAGCTGTGGAGCTCGCTCGTGGAGAACGGCACGCTCGAGTCCCCCGACACGTTCATCAACCCCGTGCCCCACATCTCCATGGTGTTCGGTGAGGACCACGCGGACTACCTGCGCGCCCGCTACGACGCGTTCAAGCCTCACAAGCTGTTCGAGCGCATGGAGTTCACCGAGAACCGCGACCAGATCGCCGAGTGGGCGCCCCTCACGATGCACGGCCGCGGCGCCGGTCGCGTGGCGGCGACCTTCGCCCCCGAGGGCACGGACGTGGACTTCGGTGCCCTCACCAACCAGCTGCTCACCCACCTGACCGGGCGCAACCTGACCGTGCGCTACGGTCAGGAGGTCACCACCCTGAAACGCCAGAGCGACGGTTCCTGGAACGTCTCGGTCGAGGACAGGCTCAACAGCGACAACAACCGCGTCATCCACGCGCGTTTCGTTTTTCTGGGTGCCGGCGGCGGCGCGCTGTCCCTGCTGCAGAAGTCGGGGATCCGGGAGGCCAAGGGCTTCGGCGGGTTCCCCGTCTCCGGTCTCTTCCTGCGCAACACCGATCCCACCGTCACGTCCCAGCACAACGCCAAGGTCTACGGCCAGGCCTCCGTGGGCGCCCCGCCCATGTCCGTGCCCCACCTGGACACGCGCTACGTCCACGGCGAGCGCACCCTGATGTTCGGGCCCTACGGCGGGTTCAAGCCCAACTTCCTCAAGCACGGTTCCCTGCTGGACCTGCCCAAGAGCGTGCGCGCACACAACCTCTACCCCATGACCCGTGCGGGTCTGGCCAACCTGGACTTAGTCAAGTACCTCGTGGGCGAACTGACCAAGACCCGGTCCCAACGCATGGACGCCCTACGGGAGTACTACCCCGCCGCCGAGGAGTCCCAGTGGGAGCTCATCGAGGCCGGTCAGCGCGTGCAGGTCATGAAGTCGGATCGGCAGAAGGGTGGCGTGCTGCAGTTCGGCACCGAACTCGTGACCAGCGCGGACGGCTCGATCGGTGCTCTGCTGGGCGCCTCCCCCGGTGCGTCAACGGCCGTGCCGATCATGCTCAACCTGCTCTCCCGCTGCTTCCCGGCAAAGATGTCCGAGTGGGAGCCCAGGATCAAGGAGCTGATCCCCTCCTACGGCAAGAAGCTCGATGAGAACCCGCAGCTCGCGGACGAGATCATGGGTCACACCGCCCAGGTGCTCGGCATCAAGTAGTCCCGTTCCGGCGGACGTTACGGAGGGTCTTTATGCACTGCGCACAAAGACCCTCCGTCGTCTCCACCTCTGATCAGCTGTGCCCCAATGCGTGGACAGGCTCTGTCCTCCCGGCCACAAGTGTGGACACCGCTCGCTGGGGGCGCGCTCATCCCCTCTCGTAACATGTAGATAACGTCCATAGGGGGTGGACGTTGCCAAAGGGGGAAGAATGACATCAAGGGGGAGTGTCGAAGCGTGGGATGCACTAAGCCGCTGCCATGTGTCGGTGACACGTCAGCTCCAACGCGGAGTGGATTTACGCGGCTTGTCTCGTCGTGAGTTCGAGGTCCTGGCCGCGCTGTGCACCACCGGCCGGGGTGGCCTGCGGTTACGCGATCTCAACAGCCACGTGCTGTTGACGCAATCGAGCCTCTCACGCATGCTCGAGCGTCTCGAGAACAAGGGGCTCGTGACCCGGCGCCAGGATTCCCAGGACCTGCGCGGTGTGCGGGTCGCCCTGACCGATGCCGGGACCCAGCTCTACGAGCAGATCTCGCAGGACAACGACCAGATGGTCGCGGACGTCATGAGCACCGCTCTGGACGCCCAGGAGATCAGGGTGCTCACGCGACTGAGTGAACGCATCCATCAGTACGCGTTGTCGTTGTCACGGTGACCGATCCGCACCGCTGCACGCACTGACCCGCCCGTACGGCGGCCCACACCGCGCCCACGATTCGTCGTGGGCGCGGTGTCGTGTCCGGCGACGTCGCGTACAGCGGAGTCGCGCCCCGGCGGTGCCGCATGCCCCGATACCATATGATGCAGTGCCGCGCCCGACGGTGCTGCGCCGTGCGGCGGTGTCGTCGGCAGTACCGGGGCCGGCGCCGTAGAGGCGCACGGTGCGTGGGCAGGGGTCGGGAGGTCGCTAAACTTGTGGGAGTACCTGCTTTGCGCAGCCACCACATCCGCTCCTGGAGAGGACCCCCATGACCAGTCAGCACCCGGAGTCCACGGTACGTCGTGAGAACCCCGCCCCTGACCCGGACCACGACGCCAAACCCGACTCCCCCACCGAACTCAAGGGGCAGTCGTGGGGCTACGTCTTCAAGCGGGCCGTGTCCGAGTTCAGCAAGGACGGGTGCACCGACCTGGCCGCCACGTTGACGTACTTCGCGGTGCTCTCGATCTTCCCGGCGCTACTGGCGCTGGTGTCCCTGCTCGGTGTGTTCGGTCAGGGTGAGGCCACCACGAACGCCATCCTGGACTTCCTGAACCGCTACGCTCCCGCGGCCCTCGTGGACCTGTTGTCCGGGCCCATCTCCCAGTTGACCACGCAGTCCGGGGCCGGGTTCGCCCTGGTCGTCGGTGTCGTGGGTGCCCTGTGGACCGCGTCGGGTTACACCGGTGCGTTCGCCCGCGCCATGAACCGCATTTACGAGATCTCCGAGGGCCGCCCCTTCTGGAAGCTCAAGCCCATCATGCTGCTGATCACCCTGATCATCGTGCTGATCGTGGCCGCCGTGATGTTCATGGTGTTGCTCTCCGGTGACTTCGCGCAGACCGTGGGTGACCTGGTGGGTCTGGGTTCCACCACCGTGACCGTGTGGAACTGGGCCAAGCTGCCCGTCATCCTGTTCCTGCTCGTGCTGCTCATTGCGATCCTGTACTACGCGACGCCCAACGTGAAGCAGCCCAAGTTCAAGTGGTTGAGCCCGGGTGCGGCCATCGCGCTCGTGTTCATGATCATCGCCGGGCTCGGGTTCGCTTTCTACGTGGCGAACTTCTCGAGCTACAACGCGACCTACGGCGTCATCGGCTCCGTGATCATCCTGCTCCTGGGCCTGTGGATCATGAACAACGTGCTCCTCTTCGGCGCCGAGGTGGACGCCGAACTCGAGCGTGGCCGCCAGTTGCAGGGCGGGATCCGTGCCGAGCACGCCGTCCAGCTGCCTCCCCGGGACACCACCCAGGTGAAGAAGCAGAAGGAGAAGGAGGAGAAGCTCGAGGCCGAGGGGCGCAAGATCCGGCTGCGCACCGAGCACGTGGACTACTCCCAGGACTCCTGAGTCCCCACGACGATCCTTGGCAACGCGGGCCCGCACCATCGTGCGGGCCCGCGTTCTCATGTTCAGGGCCTGGCACCCGGGTCCGTCATTCGGTTTCTCGTCAACCCGGATCATCTCCCGGCTCGTCATCCGCACCCGGTTTTCGTCGCGGGGCGAACGCGCGGCGTCGTCGTACGATGCGTGGCGGCCACCATGCATACTTGGAAGGACGCTAGGAAGCTACGAGACGACGGAGGCAACCGTATGCACAAGGTCAAAGGCGTGGTGGTGCGGGCCAAGAACGAGCCCGCCACCGTTGAAACCATCCTGGTCCCCGATCCGGGGCCGGGCGAGGCACTCGTGGACGTGCTCACGTGCGGGGTGTGTCAGACGGACCTGCACTACAAGGTGGGCGGCGTGGGGGACGCCTTCCCCTATCTCCTGGGGCACGAGGCCGCAGGCGTGGTCAGTGCCGTGGGCGAGGGTGTCACGGAGGTCGCCGTGGGCGATCACGTGATCCTCAACTGGCGCGCGGTGTGCGGCGAATGCCGGGCGTGCCGCCGCGGTGAACCGTGGTACTGCTTCAACACCCACAATGCCGAGCAGAAGATGACCCTCGAGGACGGCACGGAACTCGAGCCCGCCCTGGGGATCGGTGCGTTCGCGGAGAAGACGTTGGTCGCGGCCGGGCAGTGCACCCTCATCGAATCCCCGCTCGAGGGCGAACAGTACGCCGCGGTGGGTCTGCTGGGCTGCGGCCTCACCGCCGGGATCGGCGCGGCGATCAACACCGGTGCGGTCAAGCGCGGAGAGTCCGTAGCGATCATCGGCTGCGGCGGCGTGGGCACCGCTGCGGTCGCGGGTGCGGCGCTCGCGGGTGCGACGACGATCATCGCGGTGGACGTGGACGACGACAAGCTGAGCACCGCACAGCGGCTCGGCGCGACCCACACGGTCAATTCTCGTTCCGTGGATCCCGTGGAGACCATCCGCGAGCTCACGGGCGGTCACGGCGCGGATCTCGTGATCGACGCCGTGGGCGTGGCCGACACCTTCATGCAGGCCTTCCAGGCGCGTGACCTCGCGGGTCGCATGGTCCTGGTGGGCGTTCCCAATCCCGGGACCGTGGCGGAGATCCCGCTGGACCAGGTGTTCTCCCACGGCGGGTCCATCAAGTCCGCGTGGTACGGGGACACCCTGCCCTCCCGCGACTTCCCGATGCTCGTGGACCAATACCTCCTGGGCCGGTTGGACCTGGATGCCTTCGTCTCCGAGCGCATCGCCCTCGAGGACGTGGACGCCGCGTTCGGGACCATGAAGTCCGGCAAGGTCCTGCGTTCCGTCGTGGAACTGGCCCGATGACGCGCACACCGCAGACCGTCCTGACCGACCCGCGCGGCGGCGTCACCGTCACGAACTGCGTCACGGAGGGTACGTTCAGCCTGGACGGCGAGACCTTCGACGTGGAGAACAACGTGTGGGTCGTGGGTAACCAGGCCGAGTGCGTCGTGATCGATCCCGCGCACGACCCCGACACCGTGCTCGCCGCCGTCGCGGATCGCACCATCACGCACGTGCTGCTGACCCACGGTCACGATGACCACATCGCGGCGGTGCGCGAGTTCACCGACCGCGCGGGCACGGACGCCCCGATCATGATGAACCACGAGGACCTCATGCTGTGGCGCGCCGTCTACCCGGAGGGGCCCGAGCCCGAGCCGCTGCGAGACGGACAGGAGATCCTCGCTGGCACCGTGATGTTCACCGTGTTGGCCACGCCCGGCCACTCTCCCGGGTCCGTGGTGTTCCACGCCCCGCACCTGGGTGAGAACGGGGTGGTCTTCACCGGGGACACGTTATTCCAGGGCGGCCCGGGTGCCACGGGGCGGTCCTATTCGGACTTCCCCACGATCATCGACTCCATCGAGAAACGGCTGCTCACGCTGCCCGAGGACACCCTCGTGCTCACGGGTCACGGCGACTCCACGACCATCGGCCAGGAGAAGCCACACCTGAGCGAATGGATCGCCCGCGGCCACTGAGTGATCGCGCTCGCGGTACGACGCCGCTCGGCCCGGTCCCCTGCGAACCGGCCCGGGCGGCGTCGTCGTGTGAGCAGCGTCAAATACGGGGCCTGGGCCCGGGGCTGCGGCGTTGCGTGTAGTTGAAGATGAGGGCGGTGGACAACAGCACCATAGCGGCCGCCATGGGGACCATGGCCGCGGTCATGTCGTCGAAGTGTACGCCCAGGTACGCGCTGAGCGTGAGTCCCAGCGCCGTGGCGATGCTCGACGTCACAGTCATGCGTGCCACGAGTCCCAGGAAGTCGCTGCCCGCAGTGACGTAACCGGCACTGCTGTGGAGGCACAGCAGGCACGGGCCTGAGAACAACCCGAGCGCGAGGAGCACGAGGGAATACCCCACGAAACCGGACGGCGCGGACATGAGCATGGATGCCAGCAGTGCACCCGTGGCGGCGAGAATCCACATGTTCTCAGCGCTCAACCGGCGGCGGAAACGCACGGCCAGGCTCGACCCCACGGCGGCCCCGAACCCCAGCAACGCATAGATGACCCCCATGGTCTCCACGCTGTCCAGGGACACTGAGTACACCACGAGGCACCCGAGCACCGCGCCCATGAGGGCGTTCAGCGCCGCCACACCGTAGATCAATCCATGGCTCAGCCGGAACACGGCACGGCTACGCCCGGGCGCGCCGCGGGGGCGTCGCCAGGACCAGAGGGGCATGTCCGCGCGGGGACAGCGGGAGGAGGAATGCAGGACGAATGCCGCCGTGATCAGCACGGTCCACACGGCGGCGAAACGCAGCACCACCGCCGGGCCCATGGTCACAGCGAGCAGTCCCGTGAGCGCGGCACCCAGCACCGTGGCCAGTCCCTCGTTCACGGATTCGCGGCGCATGGCCGCCGGGAACGCTTGTGACCGGTCCTGTGCTCGCAACACGGAGGCCCAGCGGAGCCGCGCGGCCAGTCCCATGGGTGTCATGACCACGCCGGCCACGAAGAACGGCGCGAGCGCGGACACGGCATCCCACGAGACCGGGATCTCGGTGACCTGGGCTCGTGACAGCACCCAGAGGATGATCCCCTGGATCAGGGAGAACGCGACCAGGGCCCACAATCGCCAGCGGGCGTTGGCCAGCGCTGCCACACCCACGCCGCTCACGGCTATGCCGAGACACAGGGACGCCGAGCTCAACGCGGCCGTCCACGCGGAGGAGGACGAGACCGCCACGAGCGTGAGCAGGCCCAACGGGGCCATGACCTGGGGCAGGCGGAGCAACATGGTGATCGCGCCCAGGCTGCGATCACTGCGCACGGTGCGTTCACGCGGGGTGAGCACCTTGCCGGGCTTCTCGGGCGCGGGGCGGCGGATCGCAGTACTCACGACCTCAGCCTACGCGGCATCCCACGGCCCCGCGACGACCGACAGATGCGAGCCACCGGGGGTCTTGGTGACCACGAGCTGGGTGTCGATGCGTTGTTTCATCTCGCTCACGTGGGACACCACACCGATGACCCGCCCCGTGCGGCGCAACCCGTCCAGGGTCTCGAGGACCTGCTCGAGGGTTTGTTCGTCAAGGGAGCCGAAACCCTCGTCCACGAAGAGCGTGTCGATCTCCTGTCCCCCGGCCTCGGACCGGACGACATCCGCAAGAGCCAGGGCGAGCGCGAGCGAGGTGAAGAAGGATTCCCCGCCCGACAGTGTCTCCGTACCGCGGCGGACACCGGTCCACGAGTCGTCGATCTCGAGTCCGAGCCCGGACTTGCCACCCCCTCGGGTGCGATCCGTATGCACCAGTGTGAAGCGGCCGGATGACATCCGTGCGAGGTGTTCGGACGCCACCGCGGCCACGTGCTCGAGTTTCGCGGCGAGCACGAACGAGGTCAGGGTCATCCGCAGGGCGTTCTCGGGGGAATTCGCGGTGGCCACGTCCGCGAGTCCGCTCAGGCGCTGGGCGTTCTCTCGAGCGCGCTCGAGTTCGGCGTGTCGGGCGGGCATGTGCTCGGCGTGGGATGCGGCGTCGGCCGCGAGGGTCTGCAGTCCGCCCAGCTTCTGGTTCAATGCATCCCGCAACTGTTCGTACCCGTCCCGTTCGGCGGCGGTGCGAGCCAGTGCTTCCTCGGACAAGCCCGCGCGTTCCTCGGCGCTGAGCCCCTCGGCGCGTTGCATGTCCTGGGTCGCGAGTTCCGCCGAGACTGAGTCCCGCTCCTCCTGCAGGGCGGTGAGCCGCTCGGAGAGTCCGGCCGCGTCCGCCGGGTCCATGAGAGCCTCGTCCGCGGCGCTCTCGGTCTCGAACGGGGACGCGTCAAGGGCACGTTCCACGGCACCCTGCGCGGTGCGGACCTCGTGTTGCGCGGCTTCCAGCGCCCGCTGTTGCGATTCCCACTCGTTCACCGTGCGCACGAGGTGCTCGGACCGTTCGAGGAACTCGGTGGCCGAATCGAAACCCCTGATGCGCAGGGCCAACCCCTCACGCACCCGGTCGCACCGTGTCAGGAGTCCCTCGAGGCGCGCACGGGTCCCCGCGATGTCACCGTTGATCCGCGTCCCCTCCCCCTCGAGATCTTGGACCTCCCGCCGAGCAGCCGCGATCTCGGCCTCACCCCGGCGCACCCGGGTCAGGCTCTGCTCGAGTCGGGCCAGTTCCTCATCGGCGTGGCGACACCGGTCCACGGCGGCGTCGACGTCCGTGTCCGCGCCGCGCGCGAGCGCCTCGGCCGCACCGGTCTGCGCCCGCTGCCACGCTGCGTGGGATGCATCCACGGTGTCCTGTGCGGTGTCCCGGGCGGCGCGTGCGCGATCGAGTGCGTCATCGGTGACCTCGTCCTCGGTTCCGGCGCCGGCGAGGTGCGGGTGCTCCGTGGCTCCGCACACGGGGCACGGATCCCCCGGCTCCAGCCCGGTGGCGAGGGTCGCGGCCGCACTCGCGTAGCGCTGCGCTTCGAGCGCTTCCACGTGCTGGGCGGCAGCCCGCCGTGCGGTTTCATCCTCCCGGTACCGGCGCGCCCGTTCCTGCTCCTCCGCCCGGGCCCGTGCGTATTCCCGACTCGCGGCCACGGCCTCCCGCGCGGTGCGGGCCCGTTCGCGCACGAGGGCCTCGTCCTTGACCTCCCCCAGGAGTTCGCGATGCGATTCCTCGCTGCGGGTCAAGGCGTCCCGCGCGGAGGCGAGGTCCCGGGTGAGGTGCGTCGCCCGCTCCTCGAGCGCCGAAAGGGCCTTGCGTTCACGAGCCGCCTCCTCCTCGTCCCTCGTGAGCGACTCCTCCTGGGCCACGGCGCCCCTGGCGGATTCGCGCGCGGTCACGGCTGCATCGCGCAGACCCGCGGGCACCTGCCCGGACTCGTCCACGGCGTCCATGAGGCTCGCGTCCGGACCCAGAATGTGCTGAGCCACGCGGGCCGACGGCGCGTCCCCGGTGACAGTGGCACACAGGTCGGTGACGGCGGCGTCAAGGGTCGCGACGCGCCGTCGGGCGTCGCGCAGTTCCACGAGCGGCGCTTGCAATTCCTGTGCCGCCTCGTGCTCGCGCAGTTGTCGGGCCGCGTCCTCCGACTGCTCCGCATGCTCCGCGAGTTCATCCCGGCGCCGCGTGAGTTCGCCGCGCCTCCTCACCAGCGAATGCAGGGTCTCCAATTGTGCGTAGCGCTGCTGGGCCCCTGTGTACGACGACGCCGCGCCATCCCGTGCCCGGCCCACCGTGTCTACGAGGGTGTCGCAGTCGTCGACCAGCTCACGCCATCGATCCGGGCCCCCTTCGTTGTCTGCGTCTCCCGATTTCCCGTCCGCGGGCGCCTCCTCCGAAGCGGCCGACGCAGCGCTGGTCGAGGCTCGGCCCTGGTCGGACGAATCCGCGTCGGTTTCTCCACCGTTGGCGTCCGCCGCGGTGCCCACGGCGACGTCGCCGATCGACCCCTCGTCCGACGGGAGATCCAATCGGGTCCGGAGCGCCCCGGGGAGGTCCGATAGGACGTCCTCCGGTAACCGGGCGACCGTGTGGGCCACGCGTTCCCTGAGCCGGGCGAGGACCTCGTCCGCTCGTTCCGCCTCGCGTTCCGCCTCGTGCAGGACGCTCTTGGCTCGATCCGAGCGCGTTTTCAGCTCATCCTGGATGTCCGCGTAGACGTCCGTGCCGAACAGCGTTTCCAGGAGGTCTTCCCGCTCCTTGGAACCTGCTTGCAGGAACCTGGCGAACTGGCCCTGGGGAAGCATCATCACCTGGGTGAACTGCTCACGGTCCAGGCCCACGACGTGGTGGATGGTCTGCCCCACGTCGTCCGGGCGGTAACCGCGGTCCACCCATTGCCCCGCCACGTGTTCCCGCAATGACACCGTGGCGTGACGGTCGCTCCACCCGGACGCGGCCCGGGAGGACGGTTCGCGCCACGCGGGCGTCCTGCTCACGTGCCACCGCCGGCCACCCGCCGTGAACTCCAACTCGACGCGCGGCCCGGTGCGGGGATCCGCGTGATCACTGTGCTGGGCCTTGCGCCCGCCCTTGGCGGCAGTCGTGGGCCCGGATCCGTAGAGCGCGAAGCAAATGGCATCCAACACGCTGGTCTTACCCGACCCGGTTTCGCCGTTGAGCAGGAAGACCCCTGCCTCGTTCAGGACGTCGAAATCCACCGTCTCCCGCTTGGCGAACGGCCCGAAGGCGGTGATCTCCATCCGATGCAGCTTCACTGCTCCACTCCCCTGCTGCGCGCGGCGGCCACCGCGTCCGCGATCTCGTCCTGTTCCGGCCCGGACAGCCCCCGGTGCCGCACGTGGTCGTAGAACTGGGCGCACAGCTCCTCGGCACCGGCGGCTTCCGCGACCCGCGCGCTGTACGCCTGCTGGGTCAGAGTCCGGCCGCCCTCGGGTTCCCAGCGCAGTTCCACCGTGCGGGGGAACCGCGTCCTGATCCGATCCATCGCGGATGCCGGGCGGTCACGATCCGTGAGGACCACCTGACACCAGGCGCCCTCCGCCGAGGTGTGCGCCGGATCCCGTAGCAACTCGTCGAGTGTCCCCCGCAGGCACGCCAGATCCATGCGCGCGGCGTGGTCCAAGCCGGTGACCTCATGGACCCCGGTCTCCTGGACGTCCACGAGCCACGCTCCCTTGGGGTGTCCGGCCTCGGAGAAGGAATAGGCCACGGGCGAGCCGCTGTAGCGCACGGCGTCCGCGACTCGCTGCCGGCGGTGGATGTGGCCGAGCGCCGTGTAGTCATGACGGGCGAAGACCTCCGCCGGGACGGTGCCGAGGCCCCCGGAATCGACGACGCGCTCCGAATCCGTGGGTTGCGCCCCCGTCACGAACGCGTGCGCCATGACGACGGACGGGATGTCGCCTCGTTCTTTCCTGTCCGCATCGATGCGCTCCATCACGGTGCCCAGCACGGCCTGGTGCGTGGGTGCACAGTCGAGCGACAGCGCGGCCGCGCGCGGTTCGATGTACGGGATGCCGTACACGGCCACCGTGAACGCCCCCGACAGGGTGGCACCGCGCGGGTCGGGGGCGGGCGGCGCCGTTGCCCGGGCGACCGTGATCGTGGAGTCCGTCGACTGCGAGAGCAGGACCGGGACGTGGGCGTCCGGCACGCGGGTCAACAGGTGGACGCCGCCGTGGGACATGATGCCGGAGCCGAAACCCAACCGCGCCGGGGAGTCGTGGTTGCCGCTCGTGAGTATCACGTACGCGCCCGCCTCGCGGATCTGCGCCAGGGTGGTGCTGAGCAGCTCCACCACCTCCGTGCGGGGCTGGGCGCGGTCGTACACGTCCCCCGAGACCAGGACCGCGGAGACACCGTGGTGCCGCACCCACTCGACGATCTCGGCCATGGCCTGCGCCTGGACGTCCAGGATGTCGACGCCGTGGAAGGTACGCCCCAGGTGCCAGTCGGAGGTGTGCAAGATCAGCATGGGGTCAATGTAACCGCGGTCTCGGACACCCACAGCGACCTCCCGCACATGTGCAGGTCACACGGCGCAGGCCCCCTGACGGTGTGATCCACCGCGGCCGCCACCGCTTCGCTAGGCCGGCGGCGCGCCACGTGGCGGATTGTTTCTACTCGCTAGTTCCCTCTTCCACGCCGTGACCAGGGGTCATGCATGCGCATGTTCTTCGTCGTCCACAAGCTACGGCCCGGCCATGGCCCGCGCCGTCTTGCGCCTCTATGCTCTGGGGGATGTCGGGTACGTCACACAACGGTGTGGCACGAGGGGGTTCACCGGGATGCATTCACCACGACTGATCGCCACGGCCGGCCGGGGAACGACCCTCGCCCTGCTCGCAGCGCTGCTACTCACCGGGTGCGGTAACGGCTCGCCCGGAGCGGGTGGGGGTGACAGCGCCGCGCCCACGGGAGTCACTTCCGCGGGGACGACGGCGCAGCCCACGTCCCCCGCGCCGGACGCCTCCCCCGCATCCCCGACGACGCCGCAGAGCGGGTCCCCGAGCGGGTCCGACAGCGCATTGCCCGATGACTGGCGTCCGGAGGAACCCACGGTGCTGGCCACGGGCCAGAAGGTCCCGGAGGACTACGAACCCGCCACGCTGGAGCATCCGGCCCGCAATGTTCCCAAGCCCGTGATGCCCGCGGAGGCCAGGGACGAAACCGAGGCCGGCGCGCAGGCGTTCCTGAACTATCGGTTGGCAGCGCAGTGGTACGCCTTCCAAACCGGGGACACGTCTTTGATCCGCGACGTCACGTCGTCATCCTGTAGCCGATGCGCGGACCAGCGCACCCGAATCGAGCGCAATTTTGGGCCCAACCGTTGGATGGTCGGAGGCTACGAGGACGCCCAGATTCTGCCCGATTCGTTCGTGCAAAGACCAACGGGCGAATACACTCTACCGATCGACGCATCGAGCGCGGGCGTGATGGTGATCGACAACGGGGACATCGTTAGCCGGCAGCTCCCGTATGACGACGAAAATCTCTTGGATGTGTCCCTGACGTATGGAAATGGACGATGGACATACGTCACAGCATCGCCCCGGGGCAAATTGTGATGATGAGATACGGGCGCGGCATAATTTCGGCGTTAATCATTTCATTGTTGCTAATCCTGACTTCTTCTTTTGGTCTCAATATTTCCTACGCAGCTGAGTCTCCCTCCGGATTTGGCCAGGGCGATGAGGCCATTCCCGGGGAAGTAAGTGCGAGCGCCGAAAATGCTGTGATTGATATCACCTTGGCCGTGAGAGAGGCGGGCGTGGCTCCCGGTGTCAGCGCAATCGAGACGGAGAACGGACTAGATGGGCAGCGACCTGGTGGCGCCACGGCGTGGGATCCGGATACCGATCCCACGTTCCAGAAGGCGCTGCGTGATCGGCTCATGTCCAACGAGGATTCAATCTTCTTCAACGCCCGCCTGATGGACACCGCTAAGAACAAAACCGTCTACGGCCTCCAAGACCCCTGCACCGACCAACGTGGGGCAGCACTCACACGGTGCCGTACCACCCAGGAATGCACCGACGACACCGGGGCCGCCGGTGTGAACATGGACATCGTCATCGGCGGCGCCAATGACAGGACCCGCGCCGCGCGCGGTACCCAACTGTGCGTCAGCAACACCCAAGCCGATCAAGCCAGCGACGACGGGTACGTGCCGCTGCCGGTGTTCACCCTCCAGGACTTCCAACAACTGGCCGTCGCCCCCGCCGCCAGTCACGTCCAACCCGCCCCGGACACCTTGAAGAACATGCACACCAATGTTTATGCGCAGGCCCAACCCCAGACCTTCACCACGACCCTGGGTGGCTACCCTGTCCAGGTGAGGGCCTACCCCGTCCAATACACCTGGTATTACGGGGACGGCACCACCCTGGGCCCCACACCCCTGACCGGGGCACCCCTACCCGACGGTGCGTGGGATGAGCCCACCGACACTTCCCACGTCTACACGACCACCGGGGACTTCACCGTGACCCTGACAACCTCGTTCTACGGGGAATACAACATCGCCGACACCGGGTGGCAACCGGTCTCCGGCTACAACCAAGTCACCTCCCCACCGGTCGCGTTGAGTGTGTGGCGGGCCACCGTGCACAACGTCGCCGATGACTGCCACACCAACCCCACCGGCATCGGCTGCCCCGGCACCGACAAATAGCCGAGCCCAGGGAGGGTCGCGCCCCCACGCTCTCGAGGCCGGACATGCCCGTACGCCCGCACACGCTCCTGAGACACCCGGCCGACTTGATCCGTCCCGTACCCGAGGCGCCCCCAGCCCGGGCAGGCTCCCATGCCGCCCGGACCTCTCGAACGGCCCCATGCCCGAGCTGCATCACCCCGCACCGTCCTTTGCCACCCTCATAGACTGACCCCATGACCTCACCGCGCACACCCGAACTGTTGGAACAAGACCGCGGTCTGGACGCGGCGTCGTCGTGGTATCCGTCGCTCGTGAGGAGCGTGTTCCTTACGCCGTGGCGCGCGACCGCGGCAGAACGACCCGGCGAGGGAACCCAGCTCCTCGCGCGCACCGCGGGGGCGCTGAACGAGGTTGCCCACTGGGCGAATGACGGTCAGGCCGCGGATCCCACGGCGTGCGCGTGGCTCGCGTACTTGCGCTGGGCCGTGCGCAACGGCGCGAAGCTCCCCGGCGACGCACCGCACCCGCCCGACGACGACCTGGACCACGACTACCCCCTCCTCACCGCACCGGGTGAGCACGCCGGGGACGGTTTCACCGCCTTGTCCATGGGCCGCCTGGGCGAGGTCACTCGTCCGGTCCTGCCACGTGCGGACAGCGCCGAGATCCTGGCCCGCACGCTGCCCTATGGACTGGTGCCCCACATCGGGTGGAAGTCGCTCGTGGCCCTCGCCGTGGACTCGGCCGCGATCACCCACGGCAGCGCCGAGGCACAGACCGCGGCTGTTGGTGCGGCCCTGACCGTTCACGCGGCGGGCCGTGCGCGGGGCAGTGGGGCCTCACTGCAGGACGTGGTCGAGGAAACCGGCCGAGTGGTCGCACTCATGACCCGGCCCGCGCCCCTCACCCGGGAGTTGCTCGACCTGTGCGCGGACCGATCCGCCCGGGACTCCCTGTTCGATGGGATGACGGAACCCGCGGGAGCGTTCACGCGGGCCGTGGGGGACGGAACCGCGGCGTCGTCGGCCCTGGCACTGGGGCTCGCGGCGGTGCTGTGCGCCGAGGATGCGCCGCACGCGGATAACTCGGGGGACGACGTCGCTCAGCGGGCTCTCTCGCTGCTGTCCGGTCACCTGGCGGCGAACGACGCGGCACGTACCGTCGCGGTCAGTGTTGCTGCCGCGCGCTGGGGGCTCGGCGACGCCGCACACGGCGAGGACATCGGGGAGAGCGACAACGGCTCGGTCGGCGGCAACGGCGTCGCCGGCGACGACCGCATGGCCCGGCAGGACGCCGTGGCCGACGACAACAGCCGCACCACAAAAACGGACAGCGGCACGGACACATCCGGCACCGATCCCTCCGGAACCCGCGCGGCGACCCGCCGTGAACTGCTCGCCCTGGCCGATCGCTGGCTCACCCTGTGGCGGCCGCACGCCTGAGAATCACCCCGATCGGAGGCGCGTCGCGTCACAGGGTCGCGCGCTGCAGCCTGACCCCGTAGTGCGCCGTGAGTTCGGCCATGCTGCGCGCCCCACTGCGGCGCGCGAGATCGAGCACGATCCCGGCGCACGCGAGGGAGTCACTGAGCGCATTGTGGTGCTCCGCGACCTCCGCCCCCGCCGCGCGGGACGCCGACGGCAAAGCATAGGAACGCAGCGTGTAGGCCGCGCGGGCCAAGCGGAGAGTGCACGCGTAGTCCCACTTCCGAGCGGTTCCGCCGCACGCCCGGTTCGCCGCCTTGATCACGCCGGTGTCGAAGACGGCATTGTGTGCCACCAGAACCGAATCCGGATCCTCCGGGCTGATGTTCTCGCACATCCAGTCCCACAGCAGGTCGAACGTGGGCGCGTGGGCGACGTCCGCGGGCCGGATGCCGTGGATCCGGACGTTGCCGGGCTCGAACCCGTCGTGGCCGAGCGGCGGACGGATGAGTGAGTACCGGGTGTCCACCACCTGACCGTCCCGGACCCGTACCACCCCCAGGGCGCACGCGGACGCAGGGCTGCGATTGGCGGTCTCGAAATCTATGGCGGTGAAACTGACGGGCACCCGATCAGGGTAGGCAACGCCTCCGACATGGCATGTCGCTCACACGGAGGCCATGGCGCGGGTCTCGTACCACGCGTCCGCCTTCTCCACGGCCTGGCGGATCTGGGCGGTGTCGAGCTCATGGTGCAGCGCGTATGCCACGGCCTGCAGCGGGAAGATCCGGGAGTGCAACCGCGCGCGCAGATAGTTCTCCTCGTCCGTGGCCTGGCGCACGCTGGACCAGCCGAACCAGAGTCCCAGGGACGCGACGTCGTACGCGGGATCGCTCATGCTCGCGTGGTCCCAGTCGATCACGCCCACCAGGTGATCGTCCTGCCACAGCATGTTGGAGCCCATGAGGTCCCCGTGCACGAGCCGCGGCGGGACGTTGTCCAGGGCCACGAGGTCCTCGATCGCATTCATGGCGCGGTCCCGGTTCCGCGGGAGCAGCAGCGGCAGCACCTGGTCCAGCAGGACGTGGCGACGGCGGTGACCGCCCCAGTGCTGACCGGGCCGGTCCAGCCACGGTTCCGCCGCGCGCGCGTCCGCATCATGTACCTGCTCGAGGACCCTGCGCAGCTCCCGCGGGTCCGCGTGCCCCGGCGGGCGGGGGCTGCCCGGGATCCAGGTCATCCCCACCGCGGTGTACCGCCCGTCCTGCAGCACGGGGGTCAGGGGGCGCGGCACGGCGAAGTCGAACTCCGGTAGCCGCGACAGCGCACGGGTACGCCTGCGCACGTTCTCCCCCGAGGTCGGGTTCTTGGCGATCCGCACGCTCATCACGTGCCCCGCGTTGACCACGATGTGCGCGGACCCGCCGGCGTGCAGCTCCCACTCGGAGCGATCCACGCGCACCCTGGCCTCCGCCAACACAGCCTCGACAGCCGGAGCAAAAGGTAGGTGTCCGCACGCGAAAGTCATGGGTCAGTCCTCTGGCTCCGGTTCCAGGGGGGACGCCACTGCGGCTTCCGGCCCGTCCTGCCGCGCGGTCCCACTCAAACCCGTGAGCAGCTGCAACAAGTGCGGCAACACGGCGGCCATGGCCTGCGCACGATGGCTGATCCTGTTTTTGTGCTCTGGGCTCAACTGCGCGCAGCTGAGGCCGTCCTGGCCGTCCGGGGCGAAGATCGGGTCGTAGCCGAACCCGTTCTCCCCCGCGGGTTCGCGCAGAATGTTCCCGGGCAGCTCACCCGTGACCACGTGCTCGGCGCCGTCCGGTGCGACGACCGCGGCGGCGCACAGGAAGGAGCCGCGGCGGTTCTCGGGGGCGATGTCTCCGAGCTGGGCAAGCAGCAGCTGGAGATTGGCTGCGTCGTCGCCGTGGACCCCGCTCCACCGCGCGGAGAAGATGCCCGGGGCGCCGCCCATGACGTCCACGCTGAGTCCCGAGTCGTCCGCGAGCGCGATGAGTCCCGTCTCCGCGGCGGCAGTGCGCGCCTTGAGCAGCGCGTTCTCCTGGAACGTGACGCCCGTCTCGACGACGTCGCTCAGCCCGGCCGTGCGCGCGTCCACCACGATCCCGGGATCCGTCAGCCCCGCGTCGCGGAGCATGGCCTGCAGCTCGCGCACCTTGCCCGCGTTCTGTGTCGCGAGCACCACGCGGGCACCGCGTACGTCATCGGCCACGGGTGGCCTCCAGGGTCTCCCGTTGGATCTCGGCCAGCTGGGCGCACCCGCCCACGGCGAGGTCGAGCAGCACGTCCAGTTCGGCGCGCTTGAACGGTGCGCCCTCGGCCGTGCCCTGGACCTCCACGAAGTCCCCCGAGCCGGTCACGACGACGTTCATGTCGGTTTCCGCGCGCACGTCCTCCACGTACGGCAGGTCCAGCATGGGTACACCGTCGATGATCCCCACGGACACGGCCGAGACCGTGTCGATGAGGGGGTTGACCCGCGGCTTGAGGATACCGTTGTCGTGGGCCCAGCGGATGGCCTCGGCGAGCGCGACGTACGCGCCGGTGATGGACGCGGTGCGCGTACCGCCGTCGGCCTGCAGGACGTCGCAGTCGAGGACCACGGTGTTCTCCCCGAGGGCCTTGAGGTCGATGATCGAACGCAGGGAGCGGCCGATCAGACGCGAGATCTCATGGGTGCGGCCACCGACCTTGCCCTTGACCGATTCGCGGGCCGAGCGCGTGGAGGTGGCGCGCGGGAGCATGGCGTACTCCGCGGTGACCCAACCCCGGCCCTCACCCTTGAGCCAGCGAGGCACGCCCTCCGTGAGGGACGCGGTGCACAGCACACGGGTGCCGCCGAATTCGATCAGGGCGGAACCCTCGGCCTGTTCGGACCAACCGCGGGTGATGGTGATGGGCCGCAGTTCGTCGACGGCGCGCCCGTCCGCTCGTACCAGCCCCGATGCGGCGGAGCCACCCTCGCCCGTGGAACTCTCGGTGGATCGTGCCGGCTCGGTAGGCGAAGTCATGGGTTTCAGCCTAGTCCCCGGTCACCGCGCTTGCCAATGCAGTGAACGACTGGTCGGTCGGCCCGGCAACGTCGTAACTCGTGGCCACGCGCGCCACCGTGACCGGACCGGAGAACGCTCCGGCGGCCTCCGCCGTGGCCGTGTCCACCGAGTTCCACACGGGCAGGTGGGTCAGCAGCAACCGACGCACACCCGCGGCGGTCGCGGTCTCTCCCGCGCGCTTGCCCGTGAGGTGGATCCCGCGCAGATGGTCCTCGCGGCCCTCCTGGTAGGCGGCCTCGCACAGGAACACGTCCGCGTCGCGGGCCGCTGCCACGAGCTCGTCGCACACGTCGGTGTCCCCCGAATACGTGAGGACTTCCGTGCCCTGGGCCCCGCGGTACTCGACGCGCAGCGCATAGGGCTCGGGGCACGGGTGGTTCACTGGGTGGGGTGTGACCGTGAACGGACCCACGGTCACGGGCTGGTTGGCCTGCCACACGTGGAAGTCGAACTCGGTGTCCATCGAGTGCTCGGGCGGCAACAGGTGCAGCTGGTTGAGGTAGCCGTGCAGCATGGACGGACCGTAGATCGGGATGCGACCGCCCTGCCATCCGCGGGGATCCCACTTCACGGCCACGTGCAGACCGCCCACGTCCACGCAGTGGTCCGGGTGCAGGTGGGAGAGCATGATCGCGTCGATCTCGTGCAGGTCGATGTGGCGCTGCAGGACACCCAGGGCACCGTTGCCCATGTCCAGCACGATGCGCCACGTGCGCCCGTGCGCGTCCTCGCCGGAGAGCAGGTAGCACGAGGCGGGGGCATCGGGCCCGGGAAAACTTCCGGTGTTACCGATCACTGTGAGGATCATGGGTGATCGCCTTTCTGGTGCCGACTCAGCGCTGAGCCGCGTGGATCGTGGCGAGGGAACCGGTGGGGTACTGCTCCGCGACGGACGCCGTGTGCCGGACGCGGACCACTTCGGGGCCCAGGAACCGTTGGGCGAGGACCTCGAAGCTCACGGGGTCCCCCGTGGCCAGGAATTCGTGGTGGGGAGCGAGCTCGGGATCCCGCTCGAGGTGGTTGTCCAGCAGGCAGCGGTAGACGTCCCGCGAGGCCTCTTCCGAGGACGAGACCAGGTTCACGCTCTCGCCCATGACGTAAGAGATCACCGCCGTGAGCAGCGGGTAGTGCGTGCACCCGAGCACCAGGGTGTCTACGCTCGCGTCCTTGAGGGGCTGGAGGTAGTGCTGGGCGGTGCGCAACAGATCGGGCCCCGTGGTGACGCCGCGCTCCACGTACTCCACGAATTCGGGGCACGCCGCTGACGTGATTTCGAGCTGGGGTGCGGCCGCGAACGTGTCGTCGTACGCGCGCGAGCCGATCGTCGCCTCGGTGCCGATCACCCCCACCCGACCGGAGCGCGTGGTGGCCACCGCGCGGCGCACCGCGGGTTGGATGACCTCGGTCACGGGGATGTTGTAACCGCGCGTGTAACGCTCGCGCGCATCCCGCAGCACTGCGGCGGACGCGGTGTTGCACGCGATCACGAGCAGCTTGACCCCGGAGTCCACGAGGTCGTCCATGATGCGCAGGGCGTTGGAACGCACCTCGGCGATCGGCAGGGGCCCGTAGGGGCCGTGCGCGGTGTCACCGACGTAGAGGATCTCCTCGTTGGGCAGCTGGTCGATGATCGCCCGCGCCACCGTGAGCCCGCCCACACCCGAATCGAACACGCCGATGGGCGAGTTGGGATTGGGACCGGTGGGACGTTCGTGCACCTGCATACCGGAAAACTGTAGTGCTTTTCGCGCGCGCCCTCGCGCATGAGACGTGTGACCTTGGCGATCCCCGGTCACCGGGGCGGCAGGGTCTTCAGTAGCGCGTTCATGAGGGTCTCCTGAAGCCAGGAGACGAAGTTGTAGACCACACCCATGTACTGCTCCACGTCCTCGGCCCGCCCGAAGTCGGTCAGCTCGGCCACGCGCTCGGCGGCCTCGGTCGAGTCGATGTTCAGCCGGGAGGCCAGCACCAGGCGGACGTCGTTGAGCGAGCGCGCGAAGTCCTGTGCCTGCGCCACGCTCAGCACCACGGGCTGGGATTCCAGGGCCAGGGAGGACGCACGCAATGCCGCGGTCTTGCGTTCGCGCAGCGAGCGGTCCGTGAGTCGCCGGAACTCCGCGGCCTGTTCCGGGTCCGACGACGCCGCGGGCAGCAGCCTGCGCACCGCCGGGTCCGTGGGTTCGGCCACCTCCTCGTCCCAGCCGAGCAGCGCCTCGAGCGGGTCGTCGTTGCGAGCCGGTCCGTCCTCGCGCGCTGCGGGCGCCAGGGTCTCCCCCACGTCCGAGAACAGTTTCTGCAATAACCGCACCTCGGGGGCCTCGAACCGGCCGACGATGCCCTTGCGCGTGCGCTTGAACCCGTGCGCCATCAGTGCTCCCCCGCCTTCTCGTACGTGGCCCACAGGCCGTAGCCGTGCAGCGAGCTCACGTGCGTCTCCGCTTCCTCGAGGGTTCCCGTGAACACGATCGAGCGGCCCCGGTTGTGCACCTCGAGCATGAGTGTGCGGGCCTTGGCGTCCGAGTAGCCGAAGTGGACGCGGAACACGTAGACCACGTAGCTCATGAGGTTCACGGGATCGTCCCACACCACCACGTTCCACGGCACGTTCATGGCCGTGACCGCCTGCTCCTCCCGTTCGAGCACGGGGGACTCCGCCGGCGCGGAGCTCATCTGGACGGCCGGGATCCGGGCGGGGACGGCGCGGTGCGTAGTGAACATCGCCTCCATGGTAGTCACGGGGACACGGATGTGCGCACGACGGACGGCCCACTAGGCTGGCCACGTGAACGAGCACACCTATTCCTGGCACCCGCAGCCCACGTCCTTGCTGACGGACCACTACGAGCTCACCATGTTGCAGGCCGCGCTCCGGGCAGGCACCGCGTCCCGCCGCAGCGTGTTCGAGGTCTTCGCCCGCAGACTCCCCAACGGCCGCCGCTACGGGGTGTTCGCCGGGATGGGCCGGGTGCTCGAGGGGCTCGAGCAGTTCCGATTCACCGACGAGCAGCTGCGGTTCCTGCGGGACACCGCCGTGGTGGACGCCCAGACCGTGGCGTACCTCGAGAACTTCCGTTTCACCGGCCAGATCCGCGGCTACGCCGAGGGCGAGACGTACTTCCCCCACTCGCCGCTGCTGAGCGTGGAGTCCTCGTTTGCCGAGGCGTGCGTCCTGGAGACCTACATCCTCTCCGTCCTGAACTTCGATTCCGCCGTGGCCTCGGCGGCCTCCCGCATGGTGGGTGCCGCGGGAGAGCGCCCGTGCATCGAGATGGGATCGCGCCGCGCCCACGAGCAGGCGGCCGTGGCCGCGGCCCGCGCCGCCGTGGTCGCGGGCTTCGACTCGACCTCCAACCTCGAGGCCGGTTTCCGCTACGGGGTCAAGACCGTGGGCACCGCGGCCCACTCGTTCACCCTGCTGCACGACTCCGAGGAGCAGGCGTTCCGCGCCCAACTGGACGCGCTGGGTGTGTCCACGACCCTTCTGGTCGACACGTACGACGTCGAACGGGCCGTCACGCTCGCCGTCGAGATCGCGGGCAAGGACCTCGGGGGCGTACGCCTGGACTCCGGCGACCTCGTGACGCAGGCCACGTCCGTGCGCGCGCTGCTCGACAAGCTCGGCAACTCCAACACCCGGATCACGGTCACCAGCGACCTGGACGAGTACGCGATCGCCGCCCTGCGCGCCGCTCCCGTGGACGCATACGGCGTGGGCACGCGCCTCGTCACGGGCTCGGGTGCCCCCACGTCGTCGATGGTCTACAAGCTCGTCTCGCGCGAGGGCGCCTCGGGCGCCATGGAACCCGTGGCCAAGGCGTCCTCCGGCAAGAAGTCGGTGGGCGGCGAGAAGTACGCGCTGCGCCGTCGTGATCCCCAGGGCGTGGCCACACACGAGATCGTGGGCGTGTCGCACGTGCCCGAGGACGACGGCGATGACCGACCCCTGCTCGTGGACTACGTCACCGGCGGCGAGCTGCACGACGGCTACACGGGCCCCGAGGCCGTCACCCGTGCCCGGCAGCGCCACGTCGATTCCGTGGCCGAACTGCCCCGCGCGGCGCGCCGACTCTCCGAGGGCGAGCCCGTGATCCCCACCGTGATCGAACCCGGAACCGCACACTGACCAGGGAGGTAGCTATGCGCACTGCATTGCTGATCGTGGACATCCAGAACGACTTCTGCGAGGGCGGCAGCCTGGCCGTCGAAGGCGGGGCGGCGGTCGCCGCGCAGGTCTCCGAGTACCTCGAGGACCACCACGGCGACTACGTTGCCGTGGCCGCGACCCAGGACTGGCATGTTGACCCCGGGGAGCACTTCAGCGACACCCCCGACTTCGTCACGAGCTGGCCCGTGCACTGCGTCGCAGAGACCACCGGCGCTGACACGCACCCCGATCTCGACACCGAGTACGTCACGGAGTACTTCCGTAAGGGCGCATACGACGCCGCCTACTCCGGTTTCGAGGGCCTGTCCGCCCCGGACGTGGACGTCCCCATGGGGGAATCGGAGGAGGACTCCGACGAAGAACGCGTGAGCCTGGACGACTGGCTGCAGGAACGCGGCGTCGAGGCCGTGGACGTCGTCGGTCTCGCACTGGACCACTGCGTGCTGGCCACCGCCAAGGACGCCGTGGAGGCCGGCTACGAGACCCGGGTGCTGCTGCCGCTCACCGCGCCCGTGGCAGCCGAGTCCGGTGAGCGGGCGGTCGAGGAACTCGAGGCCGCGGGCGCGGAGGTCGTGACCGGCCTGGACTGAACGCCCGCCGCGCCGCCGTGCGGGCCGCGCCGCTTGGCCGCGTCGCCGCGTCGGCTACTTCCGGCCGATGAACCAGCGCTGCAACAGGGCGATCCGTGCGGTCAGCTGGTCCTCGGAGGCCTGGGCCACGGCCGGGCCTCCGCACTTGGTGCGCAATTCGTTGTGGATCACCCCGTGCGGTGTTCCGGTGCGCGCGGACCACGCGGAGACGTTCTTGGACAGCTGCGAGCGCAGGTCCTTCAGGCGGCGGTGATCCGGCACCGCGGGGGTCTGGGGTGCGTCATGGCCGCTCCGACCGTTGCGCTGGGCCGAGCGCGATTGCCGCTCCCGCAGCAGGGCCGAGACCTGGTCCGCGTCGAGCAACCCGGGGATCCCCAGGTATTCGGCTTCCTCCTCGGAACCAACCGCCGCGCCACCGCCGAAGGCGCCGCCATCGAAGAGCACACCGTGGAAGGACGCGTCCGAGTCCAGGGCCTGGAAGTTGCCCTGGGCCAGGGACGACGACGCCTTGTCCTCGCGGTTGGCCTCATCCAGCAGGTCGTCGTCCCAGCCCGTTTCCATGGGCTGGTCGAAGTCCACGACCCCCGGCATGTTCTTGGGCTTGTCCAACGCGTGGTCCCGCTCCTCCTCCATGGAGTTTGCGAGCGCCATGAGCGTGGGCACCGAGGGCAGGAACACGGACGCGGTCTCCCCGCGCTTGCGGGCGCGCACGAAGCGACCCACCGCCTGGGCGAAGAACAGCGGCGTGGAGGTGGACGTGGCGTACACGCCCACGGCCAACCGGGGCACGTCCACGCCCTCGGAGACCATGCGCACCGCGATCATCCAGCGCTTGTCGGATTCGGAGAACTCGTCGATCTTGTTGGACGCGGTCTTGTCGTCCGAGAGCACCACGGTGGGCCGCTCCCCCGTGATGGCGTGCAACTGTTCGGCGTAGGCCTTGGCGTCCTGATGGTCCGTGGCGATCACGAGCGCCCCGGCGTCCGGGACGGTGCGCCGCACCTGCGTGAGCCGCTGATCGGCGGCGCGCAGCACGGACGGGATCCACTGCCCGTGCGGGTCCAGGGCGGTACGCCACGCGTGGGACGTGATGTCCTTGGTGAACCCCTCCCCGAGCTGGGCGGCCATCTCCTCACCGGCCGAGGTCCGCCAGCGCATCTGACCCGAGTAGGCCATGAAGATCACGGGACGCACCACGTGATCGTGCAGGGCGTCCGCGTACCCGTACGTGTAATCGGCCGTGGACCGGCGGATCCCGTCCCCGTCCTCCTCGTAGCTCACGAACGGGATGGGCGAGGTGTCCGAGCGGAACGGTGTACCCGTAAGGGCGAGCCGGCGAGTCGCGGGTTCGAAGGCCTCGCGCAGCCCGTCGCCCCAGGACAGGGAGTCACCGGCGTGGTGGATCTCGTCCATGATCACGAGCGTGCGCCCGGCCTCGGTGCGCGCGCGATGCAGCAGCGGCTTGTTGGCCACCTGTGCGTAGGTCACGGCCGCGCCCATGTAGCCGCGGCCGTGCTGGCCGTCCGCGTTCTTGAAGTTGGGGTCGATCGCGAGTCCCACGCGCGCCGCGGCGTCGGCCCACTGGCGTTTGAGGTGTTCCGTGGGGGTTACCACGGTCACGCGCTGAACGGTCCCCGCGTCATGCAGCTTCTTGGCCACGGTCAACGCGAAGGTCGTCTTACCCGCACCAGGGGTCGCCACGGCCATGAAATCACGCGGTTGGGCTTGTTCGTAGCGGTGGATCGCCTCCGCCTGCCACGCGCGCAACTTGGGCGCGGTCCCCCACGCCGCCCGGTCCGGATAGGCCGGCGGGAGATCCGCCGCGGCTCCGAAAAGGGACATTTGATCGCTGTCAGACACGTGGTGCTCGTCCTCTCCGCGCGCTCGTTGGCGCGCATCCACTCCGGTCCCGTCACACGGATCAGGGGTCTCGCTCGCGCGGACGACGACGCTCGGATCGCCGTCGTACGAGGCACGGACGATGACGCCGCCCGCGCGGCCCCGCACGGCAAAGGCGCCCGCTGAGCGCGGGCGCCGCCGGTGGTCCCGCCCGGCGCGGGACCTCACGAGAAGGGAAGGGTGGTCAGTTCTCGGGCTCGTCCTTGCCGGGACGCAGGCCCTGGTAGATCTCCTTGCACTCCGGGCACACGGGGAACTTCTGGGGATCCCGACCCGGGGTCCACACCTTGCCGCACAGGGCGATCACGGGTTCGCCGGACAGTGCCGACTCCATGATCTTCTCCTTCCGGACGTAGTGCGCGAACCGCTCGTGATCACCGGGTTCCTGCAGCTGCCGGGTGTCCTCGCGCTCGATCGTGGAGGTGCCACCCACGGTCTCGGGCTTCGTGCCGAACAGACCGTTGCTGATCACCCGGGAGGAGCGCACGGAAGGACCCGTGAATTCCTGGGCTTCGGTGATTTCCATGTCCCCCACTCTACCCCGAGCACCGGGCCCGGCTCACCGGTAGGCGGCCACCTCCTGGAGTAGTTCGGGCCCGCGCGCGTCCAGCCACTTACCGCCCGAACGCACGCCGATCCACAACACCACGAAGCCTTCCACGAGGCCCACGGCGGGCGCGAGCCAGCACCACACGGCGGCTCCCGTGACGAGGTACACGATCAGCAGGATCCCGGCCGGGAGCGCGAGCAGGGCCATGAGACCCATGATCACGAACTGCACCACCAGGTTGAGGATCGTGAACCCCTGGGGTGTCTTCATGGGGGACGCGCCCGGGGGCGGCGTGGGATACGTGTACCGGGCCGAGACGATCGAGACCACGCCGGCGCCACCGAGCAGGATCCCCACGCACACGCCCACCACGGCGGGCAGGGCGTCCCAGCGCTGCACGCCCGCGAGCCAGAGCACGATCGAGAGCAGCACCAGCGGCACGGCCACGATCAGCAGGGCCACCACGCGCCCCAGCCGATCCGCACGCCCGGAGACCGGTGCCAGCACGTGAAGGCTGAACGCGGTGTTGTCGTAGGAGACGTCCGCGGAGATCGCGTACGCCATGAGCAGCGACACGAACAGGGGCAGCGCCCACAGACTGAACCCCGACTCACCCGCGATGAACCAGGAGACCGCCCCGATCGCGGGGATCATGAGCAGCGACGCCGAGTAGCGCGGGTCCTTGAGCCAGTACGTGAGACACCGTGCGGCCACCGCACCCCATTGGTTCGCCGGGAACCGGTCGAACAGACCGACGCCCTCCTGCGGGCGGGACGTCCCCCGGGCGGCTCCGCCGGCGGCGTCGCCGAGGGCGCGGCGCAGACCCGCACGCGTGGCGACCACGAGCAGGAGCAGCGTGACCACGGAAATCACGACACGGGCGAGGGCCGCGAGCCAGTGACCCGACGCGACGTCGCCGGGGACCGCCCAGATCGCACCGAGGGGGGTCCACGCGAGTACTCCCGCCCATGTGGGCAGCAGCTGCCACACCTGGCCCAGGCCGGTCGCGAACAAGGAGATGAGGGGCCCCAGCAGCACAACGAGAACCAGCACGACCATGGAGATGATCTCGTTCGTGCGCCGCCCCTTCGCGACGTTCGCGCCCAGGGCCGTAACGCAGCGCGAACCGACGAACGCGAGCAGGGCGCCGATGATCGCGCACGGTATTGCCGCAATGAGCGCCACCGTGGAACCGCGCCACGAGAACAGCCAGCCGAGCAGGGCGATCACGGTCAACACCCCCGGGATCCCGACGACCGCGCCCGCCACCTGGCCGGCCACCAGACCCGTGGTGCTCAGGGGGAACAAGGCGAGCCGGGAAGGGTCCAGCGTGGAGTCGGCCTTGGACGAGACCAGCGGTACGAGCCACCAGCCCACGAGCAGCAGGGAACCCAGCAGGACCGACGCGACCACCACGGTCTCGAGGGCTTCACCCCCGAGCGCGATCAACGCGGTCAGCGCCATCCCCAGGAGGAACAGTGCGTAGAGGCCACCCAGAATCGTGCCCACCAGGATCCACGTGCTGCGGGTCAGGGTGTTGATGAGCACGCGCCATTTCAGCCCGGCCAACCGCCGGGCCTCCTCGAACGCCCCGATGCTGCGCGTGACGGGTTCACCCCCGCTGTGCGAGGGGCGCACGGAGGCGGGAACGGCGGCGTCGGGCGCGACGTCCTGTGCGGGGCCTTCTGCGAATGCGGTGTCGAGGTGGTCGGGAGCCGCGGCGTCGCGCGGGTCGTTCACTCGGGACGCAGCCACTGCAACCCCTCCCCCGCTTCGGTGCGTCCGCCCACCAAGGACACGAACCGGTCCTCGAGGGACATGCCGGCGCACACCTCGTCCATGGTCCCCTGCGCGAGGACACGGCCTTGGTCCATCACGGCCACGTGATCGCACATGCGCTGCACGAGGTCCATCACGTGACTCGAGACCACCACGGTGCCGCCCGAATTCGTGTACTGGTGCAGCAGCGATCGGATGTTCGCGGCGGAGACCGGGTCCACCGACTCGAACGGCTCGTCCAGCACGAGCAGGCTCGGTGCGTGGATCATGGCCGCGGCCAGGGCGATCTTCTTCGTCATACCCGCGGAGTAGTCCTGCACCTGGCGCCCCGCTGCGTCCTGCAGGTCCATGGCCACGATGAGGTCCTCGGTCCGCTGCGCGACGAGCTCGCGGTCCATCCCGCGCAGCAGACCCGAGTAGGTCACGAGCTGGCGTCCCGTGAGCCGGTCGAACAGGTGGGCGCCGTCGGGCAGCACACCCATGCGTCGCTTGGCGGTCACGGGATCACGCCACACGTCCACCAGCTCGTCGCGGCTTCCCCCGCCCACGAGCACCGAGCCCGCGGAGGGGCGCAGCAATCCCGTGGCCATGGACAGCGTGGTCGTCTTGCCAGCGCCGTTACGCCCCACGAGGCCGTAGAAGGAGCCCCGCGGCACCGTGAGGTTCACATGATCCGCGGCGGGTCGGCCGGACTGGCCGTAGAACTTGGTGAGGTCCCGCACGGCGAGCGCGGGCGTCCCCGTGCCGGAGTGCGGCGCGGGGTCTCGGGGAGCGTACTGCGTGGTGGCATGGGGCGCCGCATACCGCTGGGCGGCCTCAGGGGGTGCCGCATGCTCAGAGGGCGCCGCGTGCCGGGGTGCTCCCTGCTGCTCGGTCGAGGGGTTGTTCACCACGGGTCCCCCGGCGCCGGGGGCGGGCTCGCGGCGCGGGGTCGTGGGTCCGTTCACTGGGCTACTCATGTCACCAATGTACTGAGTGACCCGCGTGGCATGGCGGATTCACCGGACCTCGTCACTGTCGACCCGAGGATCCCCCCAACCCTTCACCGGGGCCGCTGAACGACGCCCGTCCGGGGCCGCGCGTCGCCGCAAGGCCCACCGCCCGTACCGGTCGACTTCAGCCGCAGCCCGGACATCAGCGGCAGCCTAAAAGAGCGCCCGCATCAACTGGGCGCGCGCGGCCACCACGCGGGTATCCTCCGCGCCGACGACGTCGAAGAGGTCCACGAGACGCGCACGCGCGGCATCCTTGTCGTCCCCGGCCGTGGTGCGCACGAGGTTGAGCAGGCGCCGGAACGCGTCCTCCACGTGCCCACCGGAGAGGTCCAGGTCCGCGACGTCCAGAGCGGCCTGCACGTTCGTGGGATCAGCGGCCGCGGCTTCCCGCACGGCGGTCGCGTCCATCGCGCTCACGCGCTGCAAGAGGTGCACCTGGGCGAGTGCGAGCTTGGCGTCGTGGTCACCCGGGTTCTCCGCGAGCGCCTTGTTGTAACTGGCCTCCGCGCCGGCCAGGTCCCCGGCCTCGAGTTTGTCCAGGGCCTCCTGGTGCAGCGGGGGCAGGGGTTTGGGCTCGTTCGCCGCGACCGGTTCGGCCGTTCCCGTGACGCCGTTTTGCTGCGCGAGGCTTACGAGCTCGGTCAGCAGCTCACGCAACTGCTGTTCCGAGACCGTGGAGTTCACGAGCGGCACCACGCGCCCACCGAGCAATGCGAGCACGGTGGGAACGGTCTGCGCCTGGAACGCCTGCGCGATCTGCGGTTCCGCGGCGGCGTCCACGGTCCCCAGCATGAGCCGACCCCGGAACTCGTCCACGACCCGCCCGACCACGTCCACGAACGTCTCCGACTCCGGGCTCTGGGGCGCGTGCAGCACCACGACCACAGGGTACGTCGCGGACGCCTCGGCGTAGCGCTGGAAGTTCGCGGTGGTCAGCTCCACGCGATAGCTACCGGCGCCCGCGGACGCCGCCGCGGCGTCGTCGTTCGGCGCACCCGTCCGGGCACCGCCCGACGCGCCGAGATCCACGGCACCGCGCACGGACGCAGGAACCGCTTGCTCGTCCCGTGGGGGCTGCTGGTCCGGGGTGGAACGGGGGAATTCGCTCATGGGAACCTCCTTCGACGGCGAGTCCGCGACATGGGACGCGGACTCGATCGTGCGCCCTGTTCCCGGGCGCACGGACGGGTGTCTTTTGCTCCCATTATGTGCACCGGGAACGCTGGAAGTCCCAGCGGCCCAGCGTTGTACGCTTCCGGCGTGAGCACATCCCCAGGAGCGCAGGGTCGGCCCCCCGCGCGTTTCCGTCCGACCCGCCACCGCTTCGAGGTGCCGCCCGAACCCGCTGCGGGTGGAGAGCCCGTGCGGCGTGCGCCGTGGGACCACCCCGTGAACACGCGGACGCATCCCATCCAGACGGGCTTCCTGCTCACCGTGGGCGTGGGGATCGCGCTGCTGGGCTACTACGTGCTGACCAACGTGGGCGGGCTCGTGGGGTGGATCGTCACGGCCGCGTTCATCTGTCTGGGGATGGATCCCCTGGTCCGCCGGCTCGAGACCAAGGGGTTGCCCCGCGCGGTGGCCGCCGGGGTGGTGATCCTGGCCCTGGCCCTGGTGATCACCGCGTTCATCATGGTCGTGGTCCCCCGCATGATCGAGCAGGCCCAGCAACTCGTGGCCCGCGCCCCTGAGCTCGTGACCGAGTTCATGAACTCCGAGTTGTTCCAGGGCCTGGACGACCGCTTCGACATCGCCGCGTCCGTGCAACACACCACCGGGGCCTTCCAGGAACGCCTCGCCACGGACGAGAACCTACTGGGCGGGATGTTCGGTTCGGTCGTGAGCGTGAGCGGCGTGGTGATCAATGCAGTGACCGGGACGCTCATCGTCATGGCGCTGAGCCTGTACTTCCTCTTCTCGCTGCCCACGATCAAGGCCTGGTGCTATCGCCTGGCCCCCGCGAGCAAGCGCGCCCGGGTCAAGCACCTGGGCGACCAGATGACCAAGGGCGTGGGCAACTACGTCATGGGTCAGGCGTGCGTGGCACTGCTCAACGCGCTCGTCGCGTTCATCCTCATGAACGTCACGGGGGTCCCCTACGCCACACTGCTGGTCCTGTTCGTCGCGCTGCTCGCGTTCGTCCCCCTGGTGGGTGGCGTGCTCGCCGGCATCCTCGTGACGCTCATGGCCACGCTCGGCGGGTGGGACACCGCGATCCCGTTTGCCCTGTGCTACTTCGCGTACCTCCAGCTCGAGGCCTACGTGGTCTCGCCCAGGATCATGGCCCGCGCGGTGGCCGTTCCCGGCGCGGTCGCGGTGATCGCGGTGGCCGCCGGCGGTGCGCTGTGGGGCATCCTCGGTGCGCTCGTCGCCATCCCCACCGCGGCCGCGGGACTGCTGCTGGTGCGCGAGGTCTTCGTCCCGCGGCAGGACGCGCGCTGACGGCGGCGGCGACGCCGTTGTACCCCGCCGCGCCGCGTCGTCGCCCGTGCAGGTGGGGGCGCGTCGTCGTCCGAGCAGGCAGGTGCGGGCCGTCGTCCGCGGCGGCAGCTCCGTGCCGTTGCCGCCCATGCCGACGCGCGGCATCGTCGCCGGTGCACAAGAGCGCGTCAGCCAGGGGCAGCCGGACCGCTAGGCTGTCCTGGTGCGTTTAGTGATTGCAGACTGCTCGGTCCGGTACGAAGGGCGCTTGAACGCGCACCTGCCCCTGGCTCGTCGGCTCATCATGCTCAAGGCGGACGGCTCGGTGCTGATCCACTCCGACGGCGGATCCTACAAACCGCTGAACTGGATGAGCCCGCCCGCCACGATGCACGTGCGCGAACCCTCCGACGAGCTTGCCGCGGACGGTGTGAGCGAGGTGTGGGAGGTCCAGGCGGGCAAGTCCGACGACCGGCTGATCATCCACATCATGACCGTCCACTCCCAGCTCACCCACGACCTCGGCACGGACCCCGGATTGGTCAAGGACGGCGTGGAGGCCGATCTGCAGCGGTTGCTCGCCGAGCAGATCACCCTGCTCGGGGACGGGTTCTCCCTGGTGCGTCGCGAGTACCCCACGGGCATCGGCCCCGTGGACATCCTCGCGCGGGACGCCGGCGGGGCCACGGTGGCCGTGGAACTCAAGCGCCGCGGTGACATCGACGGCGTGGAGCAGCTGACCCGCTACCTCGAACTGCTCAACCGCGATCCCCTGTTGAGCCCCGTGCGAGGTGTCTACGCGGCCCAGCAGATCAAACCGCAGGCCCGTGTCCTCGCGCGCGACCGCGGCATCGAGTGCCTGACCCTGGACTACGACGAGATGCGCGGCAACGTGGACACCCAGTCCCGCCTCTTCTGATCAGCCCCCTATGCCGGAACCCGTCTGCGGATAGCGTGGGAGGAAAACGGTCATATTCTCGGACCTCGTAGTAAATCACCTGATGCCGATTGACCCTGGGACGACAGTGTGTGATGCTTGAGGTGTTCTCGCATCATGTTTGACATGCTCGCAGGAATGGTAGCGAGCGTGAAGTTCTGACTGGCGCTGTGGCACAACATCTTGTGAGCCGCATCCACAGCCTTCTCGCGGTACCGGTTCAGGTGCACAATCGTGTGCACGCACTACATACTCCAGAAGGAGATGCCCCATTATGGCTCAGGGCACCGTTAAGTGGTTCAACGCAGAGAAGGGCTTCGGCTTCATCACGCCGGACGACGCTGATGGCGACGTCTTCGTGCACTACAGCGAAATCCAGTCGGGCGGCTTCCGCACCCTCGAAGAGAACCAGCGCGTCGAGTTCGAGATCGGTCAGGGCCAGAAGGGCCCGCAGGCCACCGGCGTGAACGTCATCTGATATTCGCCGGACGAAACCCCCGTCGCCTTTCGAGGTGGCGGGGGTTTTCTCGCGCCCGCTGTGACGCGAGCGAGTCGCGGGGCCGGGTGAGCTGAGGGGCAGATGCCGGGACGCACAGGACGTTCGCACGCCGCGGCAATCCCACTCCACAGAATGTCAAGTGGAGCAGAAGCAGCTCAGCGCGCCAAAATCTGCTTCTGCTGAGTAGGAGCAGGGGTGTGGGTGGGCGCGGCGGGTTATCCGAGGAGCGCCGCGGGGGCGGTCAGTTCCACCTGCGCGCCATGCGGCGCTGCACCTTGGCTCCCGCTCCGGCCAGATGGTCCACGAAGTGCTCGTAGCCGCGGTCGATGTGCCCCGCCCCGGAGACCTCGGTGACCCCGTGGGCCGCCATCCCCGCGATCACGAGAGCCGCGCCGGCCCGGATGTCCATGGCTTCCACGGGAGCACCCGACAGCTTGTTCGACGGGACGCCGTCCACCCGGGCGTGATGCCCGTCCAGGCGCACACGCGCACCGAGCCGCTCAAGCTCCGCGGTGAATCCCCACCGGGCCTCGAACACGTTCTCCGTGATGATCCCACTACCCTCGGCCACCGCGTTGAGCGCCACCACGAACGGTTGCAGATCCGTGGGGAACCCCGGATAGGGCAGGGTCGAGACGTTGATGGCTTTGGGCCGCTCGGGACCGCGCACCACGAACCGCCCATCGGCGGTGTTGATCTCGCAACCCGCGCAGCGCAGCTTGGCCAGCACCACGTCCAGGTGTTCCGGTTCCGCACCCGCGATCTCCACGCGACCGCCCGTGACCGCGGCGGCAAAGGCCCACGTCCCGGCCACGATGCGGTCCGGGACCGTGCGGTGCGTGACCGGGTGCAGCCGCGGGACCCCCTCGACCATGATCGTGGTGGAACCGAGCCCCTCGATCCGTGCACCCATGGCCTGCAGCATCCGGCCGATGTCCACGATCTCCGGTTCGCGGGCCACGTTGTCCAACACCGTGACGCCCCGGGCGGTCGTGGCCGCGGTCATCAGATTCTCGGTGGCCCCCACGGAGGGGTAGCCCAGTCGATAGGTCGCACCCGTCAGACCGTCCGGTGCACTAGCTCGCAGGAACCCGCGTTCGATGGTCAGCCGGGCCCCCATGGCCTCGAGTCCCGCGCGATGCATATCCAGGCCCCGGGTTCCGATCGCGTCCCCGCCCGGCAGGGCGACCTCGGCCTGGAGGCAGCGCGCCATGAGCGGGCCCAGCACGGAGATGGACGCCCGCATGGCCCGCACGAGGTCGTAGTCGGCCTGGTGACCGAGCTCCTCCGGGACGTCGATGGTCACGCTGTGCGCCGAGGGCTCGTACGAGACCTCGCACCCGAGCCGGCGCAACAGCTCCGCCATGATCGTGACGTCCTGGATCTCGGGGACGTTGGTGATCGTGGAACGGCCCGTGGCGAGCAGCGCCGCAGCCATGAGCTTGAGCACACTGTTCTTGGCGCCGTACACGGGCAGCTCACCGTTGACCTTCGTGGGCCCGTGTACTTCGATCTTCTCTTCCATGCATTCTCCTCGATCACGAGTACGGGACAGTCCGCCGTGACACCTGGGCCAGCGCACCACGGTAGGCGAACGACGTCGACCCCCGCACCCGAAGGCACGAGGGTCGACGTCGACCGGTCACGCGGTACCGCTCAGGCGGAACGCGCCTCCGAATCCAGGGAGACCTCGTCCGCAACCACCGTGACACGGTTGTTGTCCACGGAGACGAACCCGGAGTCGATGCTGCCCACGAGACGGTCGCCGTCCACACGGTCGATGGCGAACTCCCCCGGCTTGAGCAGCCCCGCCATGGACTCGTGTCCCGGCATGATGCCGATGTCGCCCTCGGTGGTGCGTACCCGCACGAGGCGCGCGGTACCCGTCCAGATCTTGCGATCCAGGGCGACGATTTCCACGATGAGTTCGGCCATGATTACTTCTCGCCCGTCTCGGCCTTGATCTCGTCCCAGCGCCGCATGACGTCGTCCAGGCCGCCGACGTTGTAGAACGCCTGCTCGGGGACGTTGTCCAGCTCGCCGTCGCAGATCTTGCCGAAGGCTTCGACGGTCTCCTCGAGGGGAACCGTGGAGCCCTCCACGCCGGTGAACTGCTTGGCGGTGTAGGTGTTCTGGGACAGGAACTGCTCGATGCGGCGGGCGCGGGAGACCACGACCTTCTGCTCCTCGGAGAGTTCTTCGACACCGAGGATCGCGATGATGTCCTGCAGTTCCTTGTTCTCCTGCAGGATCCCCTTGACGCGGGTGGCCACGTCGTAGTGGGTCTGGCCCACGTACTGCGGGTCCAGGATGCGGGAGGTCGAGGACAGCGGATCGATCGCGGGGTACAGACCACGCGAGGCGATCTCACGCGAGAGCTCGGTGGTCGCGTCCAGGTGCGCGAACGTGGTCGCGGGAGCCGGGTCGGTGTAGTCGTCAGCGGGCACGTAGATGGCCTGCATGGACGTGATGGAGTGACCACGGGTCGAGGTGATGCGCTCCTGGAGCACACCCATCTCGTCCGCGAGGGTGGGCTGGTAGCCCACGGCGGAGGGGATCCGGCCCAGCAGCGTGGAGACCTCGGAACCGGCCTGCGTGAACCGGAAGATGTTGTCGATGAACAACAGCACGTCCTGGTTCTGCACGTCGCGGAAGTACTCCGCCATGGTCAGACCGGTCAGGGCCACGCGCAGACGCGTTCCGGGCGGCTCGTCCATCTGGCCGAACACGAGGGCGGTGTCCTTGAGAACGCCTGCCTCCTCCATCTCGACCCACAGGTCGTTGCCCTCACGGGTACGCTCACCAACGCCGGCGAACACGGAGGTGCCGCCGAAGTTGCGGGCCACACGCGTGATCATCTCCTGGATCAGCACGGTCTTGCCCACGCCCGCGCCGCCGAAGAGGCCGATCTTACCGCCCTTGATGTAGGGGGTCAGCAGGTCGATGGACTTGATGCCCGTTTCCATCATCTCGGTGCTGCCCTCGAGCTCCGCGAAGGACGGGGCCTTGCGGTGGATGGGCCAGCGCTCCTGGATGTCCAGCTCGGAGGTGGGCAGGTCCAGCGCGTCACCGAGTACGTTGAAGATGTGGCCCTTGACCACGTCACCCACGGGCACGGAGATGGGGGCGCCCGTGTCCTGCACGGGGGTCCCTCGCACCAGACCGTCGGTCTGCTGCAGGGAGATCGCGCGCACCACGTTGGTGCCCAGGTGCTGTGCCGTCTCGAAGGTGATCCGGCGGGGCTGGCCGTTGAACTCGTAGTCCGCGGTCAGCGCATTGTAGAGGTCGGGGACCTGGTTCTCGGGGAACTCGACGTCGACCACGGGCCCGATCACCCGGGCGATGCGGCCGGTGGCACCTTCCGAGACCGGCTGGGTGGCCTGGTCGTTGATTGTGGCAGTCATTTCTCTCACTTCGTTTCGGCTGGCAAGGGCGGGCAGCGCGGGCTACAGTGCCTCGGCGCCACTGACGATTTCGGTCAACTCGGTGGTGATCTCGGCCTGGCGGGCGTTGTTCATCAAGCGCGTGTACTTCTTGATGAGCTCGGTCGCGTTGTCCCCGGCGGCCTTCATGGCGCGCTGGCGGGATGCAAGCTCGCTCGACGCCGCGTGGCACAGGGCGGAGTAGATCCGCGCCTTCACGTACCGGGGCAGGATCTGGTTGAAGAGCTCCTCCGCGTTCGGCTCGAACTCGAAGTTGTTCTGCGTCTCCTCGAGGGCCTCGTAACGCTCGGAGATCTCGTCCCCGAGGTCGTTCGCGTCCACGACCTCCAGGGGCAGCAGGCGCAACACCCGGGGCTCCTGGTTCACCATGGAGTTGAACTGCGTGTACACGAGCAGCACCTCGTCCACGCCACCGTCCTCGTACGGGGCGTTGATGTCGCGCATCAACTGCTCCGTGAGTTCCTCGGCGCGCTCGGTCGTGGCGTTGTCCGTGTTGCCCGTCCAGAATTCGTCGTAGTCACGGTGCCGGAAGTCGAAGTACGCCTTGGCCTTGCGGCCCACGAGGTACACGCGCGCTTCCTTGCCCTGCGAACGCAACAGCTCGAGCAACTCCTCCGTGCGCTTGAGCACGTTGGAGGAGTAGGACCCCGCGAGCCCGCGGTCCGACGTGAACACCAGGACGGCCGAACGCCGCACATCGTCGGGGACGGTGGTCAGGGGGTGGGAGATGTTGTGCTGCGTGGCGATCTGGGAGACCGCGCGGGTCAGCGCATTGGCGTACGGGTACGCGGCTTCGAGACTCTGACGGGACTTGTTGATGCGCGAGGTCGCGATCATCTCCATCGCCTTGAAGATCTTCTTCATCGACGACGTGGACGCGATCTTCTGTCGGTAGACCCGAATCTGCGCTCCCATGAAATTTCCTTTCGGCACCGCCGTGGTGCGCCGGATCCCGGCGCACCACGAGAACGGTTACTTCTTGACGATCGTTTCCTGGTTCACAGCGGTCGCGCCCAGGGACTCGTGCTCCTCGACCCCGGCCTCGATCCCGTGCTTGGAACCGTGGAAGTCCCGTTTGACCTCGGCCACGGCCGTCTTGAGCGCCTCGACCGCGTCGTCCTCGAGCTTGCCCGTGGAGTTGATCGAGTCCATCACGTTGGTCGTGCGCCGGACCTGGTCCAGCAGCGCGCGCTCGAAGTCCGCGACGTTGGCGACGTCGACGTCGTCGAGCTGGCCCGTGGTACCGGCCCAGATGGACACGACCTGGTCCGCGACGGGGTACGGCGTGTACTGGGGCTGCTTGAGCAGCTCCATGAGCCGCTCACCGCGGATCAGCTGCTGACGGGACGCGGCGTCCAGGTCCGAGGCGAACATGGCGAACGCCTGCATGGATCGGTAGGACGCGAGGTCCAGCTTCAGCGTGCCGGAGACCTTCTTCATGGCCTTGACCTGCGCGGCACCGCCCACGCGGGACACCGAGATGCCCACGTCCACGGCGGGACGCTGGTTGGCGTTGAACAGGTCCGACTGCAGGAAGATCTGGCCGTCGGTGATGGAGATGACGTTGGTCGGGATGAACGCCGAGACGTCGTTCGCCTTGGTCTCGATAATGGGCAGACCGGTCATGGAGCCCGCGCCCAGCTCGTCGGAGAGCTTGGCGCAACGCTCGAGCAGGCGCGAGTGCAGGTAGAAGACGTCACCCGGGTACGCTTCACGTCCCGGCGGGCGGCGCAGCAACAGCGACACCGCACGGTAGGCCTCGGCCTGCTTGGAGAGGTCGTCGAACACGATGAGCACGTGCTTGCCGCCGTACATCCAGTGCTGACCGATCGCGGAACCCGAGTAGGGGGCCAGGTACTTCAGACCGGCGGACTCGGACGCGGGAGCGGCCACGATCGTGGTGTACTCCAGGGCGCCGTTGTCCTCGAGGGTCTGGCGCACCGCGGCGATCGTGGAGGCCTTCTGACCGATGGCCACGTAGATGCAGCGCACCTGCTTGTCCACGTCACCGGACTCCCAGTTGGAGCGCTGGTTCAGGATGGCGTCCACCGCGATCGCGGTCTTACCGGTCTGGCGGTCACCGATGATCAGCTGACGCTGGCCACGCCCGATCGGGATCATGGCGTCGATGGCCTTCATGCCGGTCTGCAGCGGCTCGTGCACCGACTTACGCATGGTCACGCCCGGAGCCTGCAGCTCCAGTTCGCGGCGACCCTCGGTGGCGATGGGTCCGAGATCGTCCAGGGGCTCGCCCAGGGGGTCCACGACGCGGCCGAGGTAGCCCTCGCCCACGGGCACCGACAACACCTCGCCGGTGCGGTGCACCTCCTGGCCTTCCTCGATGCCCTGGAAGTCACCGAGCACCACGACGCCGATGTCGCGGGTGTCGAGGTTCAGGGCCAGGCCCAGCACCCCGTTCTCGAACTTGAGCAACTCGTTCGCCATGACGGAGGGCAGGCCCTCCACATGCGCGATACCGTCCGCGGCGGACGACACGCGTCCGACTTCTACTCGTTCCACATTGCCGGGATCGTAGGACGCCGCGAACTCATTCAGCGCACTACGGACCTCATCGGCATTGATGGTCACATCGGCCATCTACTGTCCCTGCTCTCTACGTCTTGTGATCATCGCTCGAGCCATGACCACGGTTGTACTTGTCGCGATGCGTTGCCCCCTCGCCGTGCGGCCGCCTCAGCGGTCGGGGGGCAACGTGACGAGATGCCGGCATCGACCGACTCCCCGCGATCCCCGCTGCGCGCGGGGATCAGGCTGCGATCCGCTGCTGCAACTGTTCCAGCCGGTGGGTCACCGATCCGTCGATGACCTCCTCGCCCACCTGCACCCGCAGGCCACCCACCAACGACGGGTCCACCTCCGTGGTGAGCTTCAGGTCCCGTCCGTACAGCCGGTTCAGACCCTGGCGCAGTTTCTCCGTCTGGTCCTCCCGGAGGGGACGAGCCGTGGTGATCCGCGCGATCCAGCGCTGCTGACGGTCCGCGACCCACTCGGCAAAGTGCCCGAGCAGGCGACCGGGTAGTGCGCCCCGGGGTTCGCTCGCCGCGCGTTCGATCAGCAAGGACACCTCCTCCGAGCTCGTCGTCATGAGACGACGGGCCAGGGTGACCTTGGCCTGCGCGCTCGCGCGCGAGTCCGAGAACGCGTTCTGCACCTCGGTGGAGTGATCCAGTACGGACTTGAACCGGATCAGTTCGTCCACGAGGGTCTCGAGCGCGTTCACGCCGCCGCGGTTCTCGGCGGACGCGGCCGCGAACAACACGGCCGTGCGTTCGATCCCGTCACCCAGCTGGCGCTCGGTGGCGCTGCGCTGGGATGCGAGTTCGGCGACGACCTCCACGGCCACCTCGTGCGCGCGGCCGTCGAGCAGCGTGTGCACGAACCGGGCGCGGTCCTCTGCGGGCCGGGAGGGATCCGTGAGAGCGCGGCGCAGTGCGCCGTTCTCGTCCACGATGTCCAGGATCTCGAACAGCTGGTGTGCGATCTCGGGACTCGCGGCAGATGCCCAGCGGTCAACGTCCACGGAGAGCGGACGATAGGGTTCGTTCGATGCTTCTGCCATTACCGTGCAGCTCCCGTGCGACCTTGCTCGGCCTCGAGATCAGCCAGGAAACGATCGACCACGCGGTTGGCGCGATCGTCGTCGTTCAAGGACTCCCCGACGATCTTGGACGCGAGCTGTGTTGCCAAAGTGCCCACCTCGTCACGCAGTGAGACCACAGCGGCCGCACGCTCGGCCTCGATGGCCTTGTGCGCGTTCTCGGTGATCCGCGCGGATTCGAGGTTGGCGCGATCCTTGAAGTCCGCCAGGATCTTCTCGCCCTCGGAGCGAGCTTCCTCACGAATCTTCTGGGCCTCGAGCCGGGCACTTTCGAGCTGCTGGTTGTACTCGTCGCGAGCGGCCTTGGCCTCGGCCTGAGCAGCCTTGGCCTTGGCCAGTCCACCCTCGATGGCGTCAGCGCGGTCCCTGAAGACCTTCTCGAACGCCGGGACGATGAACTTGTACGCGATGAAGAGCAGAATTGCGAACCCCACAAAGGTAATCAGCATTTCCCAGCCGTTGGGGAGCAGAGGGCTCTGCCCCTCTTCAGCTGCCAACACCATTGCGTTCATGAGCGCGATTCCTGTTCTCTAGTTAGGGCGAGTGCGAAAGGGAGAGCCCTTAGAGCAGCGCCAGGACGAAGCCCAGAATGGCGAGCGCCTCGACCACGGCGAAGCCCATGAACAGCATGGGCTGGATCACGCGCTGAGACTCGGGCTGACGGGCCACGGACTGCATGTAAGCCGCGAAGATGAGACCCACACCGATGCCACCGCCGATGGCAGCGAGACCGTAGCCAATAACGCTGAGCGAACCTTCCATTATGGATATTTCCTTTCTGGGTGCCCGCTGGAGCGGGCCGTGGTGCCATTACGGGAAACCGTGAATGGTCGATGGTCACGTGAGCGGCCCGGAGGTCGCGCTCCTTCGTGGGGCTAGTGCCCCTCCTGCAGTGCGCCCTGTACGTACACGGCGAACAGCAGGGTGAAGATGTAGGCCTGCAGGATCTGGATCAGAACCTCCAGGAAGTAGATGAACAGTCCGAGGACCAGACCGAAGATCGAGCCGCCGATGCCCAGGGCGCCGCCCACCTCGGTGGCGAGGTACGCCATGAAGGCCGCCGCGACCATGATGGCCATGTGGCCGGCGAACATGGTGGCGAACACACGCAGTGCGTGGGTCACGGGGCGGATGATCATGTTCGAGAGGAACTCGAGCGGGATCAGGATGAGGTACAGGACCTTGGGGACGTTCGGCGGCATGGTCATCTTGGCCATGAAGTGGCCCAGACCGTGGCGCTTGATGCCGACCCCGACCCACACGACGTAGGCGATGGCCGCGAAGACGTACGCGGTGCCGGGGTGCGAGAACGTGGGCAGCTGCAGGACGGGGATGGACCCGAAGAGGTTGTTCACCAGGATGAAGAAGAAGAAGGTGAACAGCAGGGGCACGAACGGGCGGAAGTCCTTCTCGCCGATGATGTCGCGACCCAGGTGGTTACGCACGAGCCCGTAGCCCATCTCACCCAGGTACTGGCCCTTGGTGGGGACCAGCGCTCGCCGCCGCACCACGTACATGAAGAACGCGGCGATCAGAACCACCGACAACAGGATCAGCAACGAGTGCTTACCGAGGGCGAAGGAACCCACTTCGAAGAACGGGGGCAGATGCGCATCTTCCGTGGACGGGGCCACGAATTCGGCCGGAATCCTCAGGGCGGGGTTCAATACGGGTCCTTTCTGCGGTATCCAGACCGGTCACACTCTGGGCTCGGGGCCCATGCCGGATGACTTCTTCGTCTCCGACGGGGTCTTTTGCGGGGCGGTACTGCGGTTCAAGGCGTCCCTCATATGAAGATAACCGAGGTACACCCCGGCGGCCGCCCCGGAGACAGCTCCCGCGATCACAATCCACCGAGTTCCCAGTAGGTGATCCAGGAACCAGCCTACCAAACTCCAAAACACCGCACCGACCACGATGTACAGCAGGACCGCGATCCCACCACCCAGACCGCCACGTTCCACGAGCTCCCCCGCGGTGTGGAGGGTTTCCTTGCGCGCGTTGTCCCGCATGCGCGTTGACATCCCCCGCAGGTCCGTGGGGCGCCGGTCTCCCGGCTCGTTCGGTGCGGAACTCATGGCGTTCGCCTTTCGTGAGTGGGTCGGTCGTGCCCCGCCCGGCCGCCACTCGAGTCACGGGCGGGAGGGACGGACGGGGCGGCAGCGGCGTCGTCGTGGGCGTGTTCGACGGCCGACGACGCCGCGTGGGGTGCGGGCTCGGGCGCGTCCTGCCGGGTGACACCGCGGGTCAGCACGGTGAAACCGGCCAGGGCGAGTACGAGACACACCAGGACGGTCACGGCGAACACGCGCGGGGCGAGCCACGGCGGGGCCCCCAGGAACAGCAGGAACCAGCCCAGCACGAGCACCTTGAGGAGGTACAGCGCGGCGAGCGCGGGAGCCGTGGCCGCCGGTGCCACGCGGTACATCTGAGCCGCCACGAGGGCGGTGGCTGCGGAGCTGACCGCGATGATCCCCGCCCCGAGCAGCGCCGAGCGCGGTGCCGGGAGCATGTCCACGACGGCTGAAAGTGTAAGCAGAATCACACCCAGGATCAGGAACATGACGGCCCCGGCCCGCACACCCCGGGCGTAGGAAGGGGGTCGGGAGCGGGCGGCGTCGTGCGCGGCGGATTCCGCCGACGAACGCGGAGCGCGGTCAGGGGTCACGGGTGCAGACTCCGTGCGGTGCTCCGGGCGCGGTCGAGCAGCACCGGGGACACGAGGTACAGCACGATCACGAGCACCACGGCCACACCGGCGAGCACGGAACCCGTGCCCGCGGCCCGCAGACCGTAGAGGGAGATCAGACTGACGCACGCCGTGGCGGTCGTGACCACCGCGGCGGACTGCACGTGGGACAGGCCCACGTCCGTGAGGCGCTGGTAGACGTGCTGCCGGTGCGGTGTGTACCAGACCTCCCCGCGGCGGATCCGCAGCACGAGCGTCACGGCGGTGTCCGCGAGGTAGACCAGCAGCGGGGACAGCAGGTACTCCACGTAGACGCCCGAGAGGAACGCGCCGATCGCGATCGCGGCGATGGCACCGCCCAGGACGTAGGAGCCGACGTCGCCCAGGAAGACCGTGCCGCGCCCCAGGTTCCACGGTAGGAAGCCCAGGAACGCACCGGCGAGCGCGAGGCCCGCGCACACCATCCACGGCATCCCGTTTGCCGCACCGGCCCACGCGTAGAACAGCCCCACCACGCCGCCGTGCAGCCCGGAGATCCCGTTGATACCGTCCATGAAGTTGGCGATGTTGACGTAGGCCACGGTCGCGAGCACACCCACGGGCCACCACCACGCGGGGATGCCCAGGGCCACGATCATGGCGGCGGTCCCGAGCGCGCCCACGAGGACCTGCATGCCCAACCGGACTCCGATGGACACGCCGCGGTAGTCCTCGGCCCAGCCCAGGGCCGCGCTGGCCGCGGTCATGGCGAGCACGGACAGGGCGAGCGAGCGGTCCACGGGGATCAGACCGAACCCCAGGGACAGCCCGTACGTGAGGATCAGGGCGATGGCCACCGCTAGTCCCATCCCGCGCAGTACGGGCCGCGAGTGCGAGGACCGGTCGGACGGGATGTCGATCACGCCCCACCGGCGTAGCAACGGCTTGACCGCGAACGGCAGGAGCACTGAGAGCACGAAGGCAGCGGCGAGTGTCCACGGGGCGAGGGCCAACAACAGGTTCAGCGCCTGGCCGTCCGTGAGAGTGGCGGTGCCGGTGTCGACCGCGGTGGCCGTGGGTACGCCGTGGGCGGGCAGGAACGCGGTGGACACGAGGACGGTGCTCATGCGTGGCGCCTCCAGCCCGTGTGTCCCTCGGCGGCGTCGCCGTCCGCACCGTCAGCGTCCGCGTCCTCGGCGCGGGGTCCGGTGGCCGGGGCGCACTCGGCGGCGCGCGGCACGGAGAAGTCTGTGACCTTGGGCTGGGTGCTCACCACGACCTGCGGGATGGACCCCGTGAACATCATCCCGCCGCGCACCTTCCACACGTGACGGTCCAGGTTCGCGGGATCCAGGCGCTCGGCCTTGGCGTGGGAGATCTTGGGGTGGAAGGGCCGCTCGTCGGTCTCACCCGTGCCGATGAGGTCCTCGTGCAGCTTCTCACCGCGGCGCAGCCCGGTGATCTCGATGCTGATGTCCTCGCGCCCGGACATCGACCGCAACCGGCGGGCGATGTCCAGGATCCGCACGGGCTCCCCCATGTCCAGGATGAGTACCTCTCCCCCGTGCGCGATCGCACCGGCCTGGATCACGAGCTGACACGCCTCGGGGATGGTCATGAAGTACCGGGTGGCATCCGGGTGGGTCACGGTGATCGGCCCGCCCTGGCGGATCTGTTCCGCGAACAGCGGCAGCATGGACCCGCGCGAACCGAAGACGTTGCCGAAGCGCACGGACGCGTAGCGCTTGCCCGTGCGGTCCCCCATCCACGCGGTGAGTTTCTCCGCCACGCGCTTGGAGTGACCGAGCGCCGTGGTGGGGTTGGCGGCCTTGTCCGTGGAGATGTTCACGAACACGTCCACGTCCACGGCGGCCGCGGCGCTCAGCACGTGCAGCGAGCCCATGACGTTGGTCTTCCACGCCTCGTCCGGGTACTGCTCGAGCAGGGACACGTGCTTCAGCGCCGCAGCGTGGAAGACCACCTGGGGCCGGCGGTCCTGGAACACCCGGGTGAGCGCGTCCGGATCGCGGATGTCACAGAGCACGGTGTCGTTGCCGTCCAGCAGGCCACGCCCGGTGATGGAGATCTGGGTGGCCTGCAATCCGGATTCGTCACGGTCCAGCATGATCAGCTCCGCGGGTTCGAAACCCACGAGTTGGCGGCACAGTTCCGAACCGATCGACCCACCCGCGCCCGTGACGAGCACGCGCTTGCCGGTCACGTACCCCGCAATGGCCTCCACGTGGATGTCCACGGGCCGCCGTCCGATGAGGTCCTCCATGGAGATGTCACGAAGGTCCACGCTCTGGTTTGCGCCGGTGAGCATCTCGGTCAGGGGCGGGACGGTCATCACGCGAGTCCCGGTGCCCTCCACGGCTTCCGAGACGCGTTGCATGGTGCGGGGGTCCACGTCCGCGACGGCCACGATCAGCACGCCGGCGCGCGTGTGCTCCAGGACGGACGCGGCGTCGTGCAGCGTACCCATGACCGGGACGGAGGAGATGCGCAGGTGCTTCTTGGCGGGGTCGTCGTCGAGCAGGGCCACGGGCAGGAAACCGGAGGCGGGGTCCTGCATCATGCGGTGTACCAGGAACGTGCCCAGCGCGCCCGCACCGAAGATCACCACGTTCTGCGCCTGCTCGCCCGGCTTGGCTGTGGATTCCTGGTACATGCGTTTGAGGTAGCGGAACGCGGCCATCAGCAGGCACGCGAACGGGAACGCGATGAACCCCAGCGAGCGCGGGATCCACAGGGCCACACCGAAGACCAGCAGGACGGCCTCGAGCAGTGCCGTGACGATCACGGTCACGACCACGAGCAGCTTGGCCTCCTCGAAACTGCCGAACGAGTACCGGCCCTTGTAGAGGGCGAACGAGAAGCCCACGAGCAGTTGCAGCACGACCGCCACCACGCACGTGATGATCACGCCCCCCACGGAGATGAGCTCCACGTTCATCTCGAACCGGAGGAACGCCGCGACCCACAGCGCCACGATCCACGCGATGGAATCCAAGATCATCTGGATCCACAGCCACGCGACCGGTTTGTCCGCTCGAGGGGTGGGGCTTGCGGGGGTGACCATGCAGTCGTAGTCCTTTCGGGTGCGGGTCAGTCGCGGTGACCCACCATGAGCCGGTACGCCGTTTCCCGTACCCTCAGGGGGACGAATCGGTAGCCGCCGCGCACCATGACGTTCACGGCCCATTGTAGGAACCCCACGTGGCCCAGGGTGCGCAACCGGTGCTGCAACGTCAGTTCGGCCCGCAGCACGCGGTACCCGCCGCGGCGTTCGTAGGAGCCCGCGGAGACGCGATAACCCACGAGCGGTTCCGCCACGTTGCGCACGTCCGCGCCGGCATGGAGCATGCGCGTCCACAACCAGTAGTCCTCGGCCATGGGGACGTCCTCGTAACCACCCACGGCGAGCGCGGCACTGCGGCGCAGCACGACCGTGGGGTGGGAGATGGGGTTGCGGTATCGGCTCACCGCGGCGATCCGCGCGGCCCCCACGGGGGCTGTGCGCAGCGCGACGGGCCGGGTCTCGTCGTCGCCGATCTCGTGCATGGACGCACCCACGAGGTCCGCGCCGTCCTCGATCAGGGGCAGTTGCCTCTCGAACCGGCGGGGGTAGGAGACGTCGTCCGCGTCCGCGCGCGCGACGACGTCGTACGCGCACCGCGGCAACGCAACGGTCAGCGCCTGGGCGAGGCCGCCGTTCTCCGGGATCCGCAGCACACGGACGGGGATCGGGGATTCTTTCGCGAGCCGCTCGAGCTCCGCCGTGACCGACGCCGACACCGGACCGTCCTGGACGAGCAGCACCTCCGCGGGCGGGCGGGTCTGCTCCACCGAATTAGACTCCACCGCGCGCCGGATCCGCTCGGCGGTGTCCGCGGCGTACACGGGGATCAGCACCGAGAACCGAGCCGGCAGTTGCGCGGGGGTCAGCGGGTCAGCGAGGGCCACCGAAACCACGTCCGCGCATGCCGTTGCCGTAGAGCCGCGCCCACCGCACCAGTCCGGGCAGGTCACGGCGGCGCGCGTAGTGGGCGGGGTAGCCGATCGCGTCCGCGACCAGTTGCACCACGCGCTTGTAACGCCACGAGACGTACCCGCGGTTACGGAAGAAGTGGCGCTGCTTGAACTCCCCCGGCGGGATCAACACCTGCAGCTTGCCGGGGATCACCACGTGTTCCTCGGCCCAGCCCGGCGGGTGGGACACGGCCGTGGTCGTGACCGTGCCAAACGGCAGCCCACTCTTGCGCAGGCGCACGAGGAAGTCGACTTCATCCCCGCGCAGGAACAGTTTCAGGTCCGGCAACCCCACCCGGAAGAACACGGACTCGTCCATGAGCGCACCGTTGAAGAAATTGGCGTAGGAATCGATGAAGCCCAGCGGTTCCAGGTCCGCGCGACGGTGGGTGATCCCACCGGCCAAGCGGAACGGGAACGCGAGGGCGTCGTGGTCCTGGGGCGCCACGATGAGCGGCGACACCACGGCGAGCCCCCGCTCGCGCGCTGTTTCGCGCAGGGTGTGTAGGCACTCGGGGTCCTCGGGATGGGCGTCGTCGTCCATGAGCCACACCTGGTCCGCGCCGCTCGCGAGCGCCGTGAGGATGGCGAGCGCGAATCCGCCCGCCCCGCCCAGATTGGCCACGGAGCGGCGGTAGTGCAGCGTGAAGGCTCCCCCGATCCGCTCCCCCAGCGCGGCCTCGTCCAGGGCAGTGCGCCCGGCGTCCACGAGACACAGACTCGCGATCGGGTCGGTCTGGACGCGCAGCGCGTCGATCAGCGCCGCGACGTCCTCGGGGCGGTCCTGCGTGACGCACGCGACGCTCACGTTCGCGTCCGGACGGTCGCTCGCCCGCGCGGTGGATTCGGTCATGGCGCCCCCGGGACGACTCGTGTTGTGCAAGGAAGATGTGCTCGACCGCGGCGCACGCGCAGCCGCTCGCGCGGGCGCCCGGCACGCCGGTGAACTCCGGGAGTCTATCAACGCGTACCTTGACGCCACCTCGACGTCACCCGCACGGGTGATGTGCCGCGCTGACGACCACGGGCTGACCACCAAGAACGGGTCCGGGGCGCTACCGTACGATGAAGACACCATCACAGGAGGAGACACAACAGTGACGGCTCACAGCTGGCGCGTTCTCGGCGCCACGGGGTTCATCGGTTCCGCCATCACCACTGCCCTGCAGGCCCGGAACATCCCGGTCACCCCGGTGGCCACCCCCCGACTGGCCTCGCCCGCGACCACGGTGCACCACCTCATTGGGCACGCGCACCGCCTCGAGTCCGTGATCGACTACCTGGCCGATTCCTTCGCCGGCGCGGACGTGGTGGTCAACGCCGCCGGTCTGGCCGCCCCCGATCAGACGCACCAGCAGTCCCTGACCGGGGCTAACGCGCTGCTTCCCGTCCTCGTGGCGCTCGCCGCCCACCGCACGGGCGTGCGCCGGGTGATCCACATGAGTTCCGCATCCGTGCAGGCGGACGCACCCGTGCTGGACGAGTCCATCCGCACCGCACCGTTCTCCCCCTACTCCTTCTCCAAGGCCCTGGGCGAGTCCGCGCTCTACCGGTTGCGCTCCCAATGGCGCGAGGAATCCGGCGCTCCGCAGTTGAGCGTCATCCGCGCGACGTCCGTGATGGGCAGCGGGCGGCGCACCACGCGCATGCTCGCACGGTTCGCGTCCTCGCCCCTGAGCTCGGTCGCCGGGGATGGCTCCGCCCCCACCCCCGTGACCTCCGTGACCGCCCTCGCGCAGTTCACGGTGGCCGTGGGCGAGTTCCCTGAGGTCCTGCCCCCCGTGATCCTGCAACCGTGGGAGGGCGCCACGACCGGTTCCGTGCTGCGCGACGCCGGACGCCGCCACCCCCTGCAGCTGCCGTCCTGGGTGTGCCGGGCGGTGATCGCGACCGCGCGCACGGCCTCGGCCGCTGCCGGTTACCGCTACGGCGGGCTCATCCGCCGCCTGGAGGTCACGTGGTTCGGTCAGCGCCAGGTCCCCGGGTGGGCCCACGAGAACGGTGTGCTCCCCGAGCCCCACGTGCAGGAGGTGCTGCGCCAGGCGCACCTCGCGCTGGGTCGCTGAGCCGCGCGTTGGATTCTTCGCAGCGCGGCCGCGCCCGGTCCGGAGCACTCCCGCGCTGACAGAACGATCCCCGCACCGTACCCGTCATGGGATGGTGCGGGGATCGTCTCGTCAGGTCGCCTGTTGTTCAGGCCCCGTGGTTCTCGGGTTCCCCGGCGACGAGCCGCTGCGCCTCCTCCATGCTCAGTGCCCCGGTCCCGTCCCAGCGCGGCTCGGTGTCCGGTGTGCGTTCCCGTCCCTGGTCCACGAACGGACGGGCCTCCGAGGGGGAACTGCGGACCAGGTCGGCCACGAGGTCCTCGTCCGCGGGAGTCGAGCCGTCCGAGAGGGGCGCGCCCTCGCCGAACGATTCCGGTGCATTCGCTTCGGGGTTCTGACGCGCGGACTGTGTCGAAGCCGCGGCGTCGTCGTCCGAGACCGCCGCGCCGGCACCGCCGGCTGCAGCGGCCGCCTCCGGGCTCTCACCGGTCGCCGCAGCTGCCGGTTCGGTGCCGCCGTCCACGTTCGGGACGACCTCGCGCAGCCGCGCCAGCGTGATCGCGCCGTGGCGCAGCACCACGGGCGTCTCCCCCGTGCAGTCCACGATGGTCGAGGCCACGTCCTGCGCACCGGCGGGGACCTCACCCGCGGGCCGCGGACCGTCGTCGAGGTAGAGCGCCACGCGGTCCTGCAGCATCTCGCGGGCCTGCTCGGCGGTGCGTGCGGCGGGCATCCCCGTCTGGTTGGCGGAGGACACGGCCATGGGACCCACGCGTTCGAGGACCGCGCGGGTCACGGCGTCGTCGGGAACGCGTAGCGCCACTGTCCCATGGGTCTCCCCCAGGTCCCAGCCCAGGGTGGGCTGGGCCCAGCAGATGATCGTGAGGGCGCCGGGCCAGAACGCCTGCGCGAGCGCGCGGGCGTCGTCGGAGATCTGGTCCGCGAGGCCGTCGATCACCTCGGGGCGGGCGATCAGCACGGGCGGGGGCATTTCCCGCGTGCGGCCCTTGGCGCCCAGCAGTCCCTGGACACCGGGCGCCGAGAACGCATCACAGCCGATGCCGTAGACGGTGTCCGTGGGCAGCACGAGGCATTCGCCGTCCGCGACGACGCCCGCGGCCTCGGTCACGGCCGCTTCGAGTTCCTGCGGGGTCCCGCAGGATCGGATCTCACTCACGAGCAACTCCTCTGCTGACGTGTTTCGTGTTCTTCCCGTGCTCCACGCACCCGGCCGTCCCGTTCACGGTACGTCTCCCGGCACGACGGCGCTGCGGCGCCCCGGTCTCTCAGCCCCCCGGCCCCGGCAGCGTGGCGGTCGTGGCCCGCGGGCGGTCGGTCAGGTCGTGGTGCGTGCGGATGTCCCGGAACCCCCGGTCCTCGAGGGCGCGGGCGACGGCCGCGACCTGGGACTCGGCGTGTTCCATGACGAACGAACCGCCCGGACGCAGGATCCGCACGGCGGTGTCCATCGCGGCGCACGGGAACGTCATCCCGGTCTCGTCCCCGCCGTACAGCGCCGTGGGTGGATCGTAATCGCGTACCTCGGGATCCTCCGGGATCTCACCGTCCGGGACGTAGGGTGGGTTGGTCACGACCACGCAGAACCGCCCCGCCGACTCGACCGTGACATCGCGGTAGTCAGATTCGAGCAAGCGCACGCGGGAGCCCGCCAGATTGCGCCGGGTCCATTCCAATGCGGCCGGTTCGCGTTCCACGGCGGTGACCCTACTCGCGGGATCCTCGCTCGCCACGGCCAGGGCTATCGCGCCACTGCCCGTCCCGAGGTCGATGACCCCCGGGTGGGTCTCGCCGGCCCCGCGCCATACGCGCACCAGATCCAGGGTCAATTGGACGAGCAGTTCGGTCTCCGGGCGGGGGACGAAGACCCCGGGACCCACCGCGAGCTCGAGCTTACGGAACGGGGCCGTGCCCGTGATGTGTTGCAGGGGCTCACGCCGTGCGCGGCGTTCCACGAGGTCGCGGTACCCGTCCGGTTCCGGCGCGCCCAGGATGGCCCGCGCTTCGGTGTCCCCGCGGCCCAGGCCCAGCGTGTGGGCGGCGAGCAACACGGCGTCGACGTCCGGGGAGGCCACACCCGCGCGAAGCAACCGGGACCGGCCCCACGCGATCGCCTGGGCGAGAGTTGTGGCCACGGGAAGTTACTTCCCGCCCGCGGACCCGTGCTGCGCGGAGTCCTGACCCAGTTGTTCCAACCGGTGCTTCTCGTCCAGTTCCACGGCGGAGGCGATCACGGGTTCCAATGCGCCGTCCAGGACGTGGTCCAGGTTGTAGGCCTTGTACCCGGTGCGGTGGTCCGCGATGCGGTTCTCGGGGAAGTTGTAGGTGCGGATGCGTTCCGAACGGTCCACGGTGCGCACCTGCGACTTGCGGGCCGCGGCGTTCTCGGCGTCGATCTGTTCCTGCTGGTGCGCGAGCAACCGGGCGCGCAACACGCGCATGGCCGCCTCACGGTTCTGCAGCTGGGACTTCTCGTTTTGCATGGACACCACGATGCCCGTAGGGACGTGCGTGATCCGCACCGCGGAGTCCGTGGTGTTCACCGACTGCCCACCCGGACCCGAGGACCGGTAGACGTCGATCTTGAGGTCGTTCTGGTTGATGTCGATCTCGTCCGGCTCGTCCACCTCGGGGAAGACCAGCACCCCCGCAGCGGACGTGTGCACGCGCCCCTGGGACTCGGTCACGGGCACCCGCTGCACGCGGTGCACCCCGCCCTCGTACTTGAACCGGGCCCACGCGCCCTCGGCCGGATCGGAGGAGGACCCCTTGACCGCGAGCTGGACGTCCTTGTAGCCGCCCAGTTCGGTGGGGGTTGACGAGAGGATCTCGGTCTTGAGCCCGGACTGTTCCGCGAAGCGCATGTACATGCGCAGTAGGTCCCCGGCGAACAGGGCGGATTCGTCCCCGCCCTCACCCGCCTTGACCTCGAGGATCACATTGCGGCCGTCGTCCGGGTCCCGCGGGATGAGCTTGCGGCGCAGTTCCTCGCGCGCCACGACGAGCTCGTCCTCAAGGGGCTTGACCTCCGCGGCGAGTTCGGGATCCACGCTCCCGAGCTCGCGCGCGGCGCCCAGGTCCTCGGAGATGCGTTCCACCCGGCGATGCGCCTCGACGATGCCGTTGAGTTCGGAGTAGCGCCGACCCAGTTTCCTGGCTTTGCTCGCGTCCGCGTGGACGGCGGGATCCGCCAGGGCGCGCTGGAGCTCGGCGTGCTCATCCAGCAGCGGCTGAACGGGGTCGGACATACGGTGCTCTCCTGGGATCGACGGGTGGAACGCGGTGCTCGCGGGTTCCTAGTGGCCGGCCAGCGTGGTCTTCTGGACCTGCAGCAGGAACTCGGTGTTGGACTGGGTATCCCGCAGCTTGCTCGTGAGCAGTTCCAGGGCCTGCTGCTGTTCCAGACCGGAGAGCACGCGGCGCAGCCGCCACATGATCTTGATCTCGTCCGCGGACAGCAGGTTCTCCTCACGGCGGGTACCGGAGGAATTGACGTCCACGGCCGGGAAGATCCGCCGGTCCGCGAGCTGGCGGGACAGGCGCAGTTCCATGTTGCCCGTGCCCTTGAACTCCTCGAAGATGACCTCGTCCATCTTGGACCCGGTCTCCACGAGCGCGGTCGCGAGGATGGTCAGCGAGCCACCGTTCTCGATGTTGCGCGCGGCGCCGAAGAACTTCTTGGGCGGGTACAACGCGGCGGAGTCCACACCACCGGAGAGGATGCGGCCGGACGCCGGTGCCGAGAGGTTGTACGCGCGGCCCAGGCGGGTCATGGAGTCCAGCAGGACCACCACGTCCATGCCCATCTCCACCAGGCGCTTGGCCCGCTCGATCGCGAGCTCCGCGACCGTGGTGTGGTCGTCCGCAGGCCGGTCGAAGGTCGAGGCGATGACCTCACCCTTGACCGTGCGCTGCATGTCCGTGACCTCTTCGGGGCGCTCGTCCACGAGCACCATCATGAGGTGGACCTCGGGGTTGTTGGTCGTGATCGCGTTGGCGATCGACTGCAGCATGAGCGTCTTACCGGCCTTGGGCGGGGAAACGATCAGACCGCGCTGGCCCTTGCCGATCGGGGCCACGAGATCCACCACGCGGGGACCGATCTTCTTGGGCTCGGTCTCCAGGCGCAGCCGCTCCTGGGGGTACAGCGGGACGAGCTTGTTGAACTCGACCCGGTCCTTGTTCTCCTCGGGCTTGCGGCCGTTGACCGTGGTCAGCTGCACGAGCGCGGAGAACTTCTGGCGCGAGTTGTTGTGTTGTTCGCCCTCGCGGGGAGCACGGATGGCGCCCACGATCGCGTCGCCCTTGCGCAGGTTGTTCTTCTTGACCTGGGACAGGCTCACGTACACGTCCGAGGGGCCGGGCAGGTAGCCCGAGGTGCGCACGAACGCGTAGTTGTCGAGCACGTCCAGGATGCCCGCCACGGGCAGCAGGACGTCGTCCTCGGTGATCTCGACGTCGTCCACGTCCGGACCGTTGTGCCGGTTGCGCCGGTTGCGCCGCTCGTTGCGGTCGTTTCGATCGTTACGGTCGTTGCGATTGCGGTTGCGCCGGTTGCGGCGGGAGTTACCCTCACCGTCGTTGTTGCGATCGTTGTTGTTGCGGTTGCGCCGGTCGTTGCGGTTCTGGTTGTCCTGACCGCCGTCCTTGGGGTCACCGGAATCGTTGGAACCGCCTTGGCCCTTGGAGTCACGGCGGTTGTCCCGGTCCTGACCGTTGTCCTTGGAATCCTTCTGGTGGTTGGCGTGGCGGGAACCGTCCACCTGACCCTGCTTGTTCTCGCGCCGGTTCTCGTCCTGGGACGAGCCGTTCTGCTCGGACTTCTCGTTGCGGCGACCGCGCTGGTTGCGCTGGCCGCGCCCGGACTCGTTGCCGGAGTCGTCAGAGCCCTGGGCGGAGTCCTGCCCGGACTCGTCCCGGCCCTTCTCCGCCTGGTCCTTGTCCTGCTGGTTCTGGGCGGAACGGTCCTGGCCGGTGCGCCCGTGCTCACCGGTGCCGCTGGCCGTGGCGCGCCGGGAACGGCGCGAACCGCTCTGCCGCGGGACGTTCTGTTCGCCGTTCTCGCCCTCCGAGCCCTCCTGGGGCTTCGAGGAGGAGTCCGATGACGCCGCCTCCGCGGACGCGGCGGCCGGAGCGTCGTCGGCGGAGGACGACCGCGGAGCGTCGGAGGAGTGGCGCTGGGAGGCCTTGCGAGCGGTCTGCTCGATCTTGGCCTCCACGGCTTTGTCGCGCTCGGCGACGGCGCCCCCGCGCTGGTGGGCCTCGATGGCCTCGACCAGCAGGGACTTGCGCATGCGGCGCGCGCCGGTAATGCCCAACTGGGCCGCGAGGGCCTGCAGCTGCGCGAGTTTGAGCCCGGACAGACCGGTGCTCTGGGCGTTCGAGGTGTCCGTTCCCTGTTCGGGGGCGGTGGTTTCTGTCACGAAGCTTCCTTCTGACTCGATGAGGGTTGCGGCACTCAGATCGCCAGCAACCCGACGATGATGGTGTGGGCCACCCGCGGCGGGCCACGAAAGTGCGCGCCGGAGGCGCGCGTCATCAGCAATGAAGTCCCCCGAATCTCCCGCGGAGCCGGGACGCCACATTACAGAGGTGGCTGGTCTACGCGGAAGAGGATCGCAGAGAGGCGACGCGGTCGAACACCTGCGTTGAGGAACTGCGCACGAGGCTCGGCTGCGGGGCTGCACTGTCCGGCACGGACGCGAACCCGGGGCCTATTGCGTGGATACGCTCACTTTAGCACCCTCTTCGGGCACCCGCAGGACATGAACACGCCACGTCACCGTTCGCCCCTGGTACTCGTGAGCCGACGACGCCGCGTCCGCCGCGATCTCCTCGATCGCCGCAGCCACGCGCCCAGCGTGCTCCGCGCCGTTCGCGAGCGTGAGCACGGTGGGGCCCGCACCCGAGATCAGGGCGGCGTGACCGAGGTCGCGCAATCGGGTCATGAGCTCGCAGCTCGGTGCCATGGCCTGTGCACGGTAGGGCTGGTGCAGCAGGTCGAACGTCGCAGGCACGAGCAGCTCGGGCCGTTCGCCCAGGGCCGCAACCAGAAGCGCCGCGCGGCCGGCGTTCACGGCCGCCGTGCGATGCGCGACCATCTCCGGCAGCAGCCCGCGGGCCACCGACGTGGCGACTTCGAAGTCGGGCACCGCGACCACGGGGACCACGTCCGGGTGCACGCGCACGGGCACGCTGTGGAAACGGCCTTCGTCCTCGTACGAGATCGTCAGACCACCCAGCAGGGTGGGGGCCACGTTGTCCGGGTGACCCTCCATGTGGGAGCACACCTGCAGCACCGCATCCGGTGAGAGCCGGTGGGACGCGGGGAGCAGCGCGTTGGCCGCGAGGACACCGGCGACCACCGCGGAGGCCGAGGAGCCCATGCCCCGGCCGTGCGGGATCGCGTTGTGGGCGCGCAAGCGCAGCGGGGGCAGCTCACCGGCCCCGGCGGCGTCGAACGCGGCCTGCATGGCACGGATCACCAGGTGCTCGGGACCGCGCGGCACGCCCGCCGCGCCCTCCCCCGAGAGGTCGAACTCGAGTCCGCGCTCGATGCGCGTGAGCGTCACGGTGTCGTAGTGACCCAGCGCGAGACCGAGCGAGTCGAAGCCCGGGCCCACGTTGCCCGTGGAGCCGGGGACCCGCACGCTCACGGTGGTACCCACGGGCGTGATGGCGCCCGGCACGTTCCCGGTGCGGGGTGCGCTGTCGGTGTCGGGCGCGTCGGTGCGGGTGGCGTGCAATGGTGCGTTATTCACGGCGGGGCCGGTCATTCCAGGCCGAGGGCCGAGGCCACGGAGACCACGTCGAAGGCCACGCGCTTGGGCTCGGCGGCCGTGGGGTCCTCGGCCTCGGCGCCCTTGATCGCCCACTGGGGGTCTTTCAGGCCGTGACCCGTGACGGTCACCACGATCGTCGCGTCCGTGGGTACCTCCCCGGCCCGGGCCTTCTTGAGCAGACCCGCCACTCCGGACGCGGAGCCCGGTTCCACGAACACGCCCTCGCGGGACGAGAGCCAGCGGTGGGCCTCGAGGATCTCGACGTCGCTCACGGAGTCGATGAGCCCGCCGGACTCGTCACGCGCGGCGATGGCCGTGTCCCAGGACGCGGGGTTGCCGATCCGGATCGCGGTCGCGATGGTCTCCGGTTCCGTCACGGGATGGCCCAGCACGAGAGGTGCGGCACCCTCCGCCTGGAAGCCCCACATGGCGGGCGTGCGGGTGGACACCGCAGGCAGGGTCTCACCCGAGGTGGCTGGGGTCTCCTGCGCGTACTCTCGGTAGCCCTTCCAGTACGCCGTGATGTTCCCGGCGTTGCCCACGGGCAGCACGTGGATGTCCGGGGCGTCGCCCAGTGTGTCCACGACCTCGAAGGCCGCGGTCTTCTGACCCTCGATCCGGTACGGGTTCACGGAGTTGACCAGGAAGACCGGGTAGGACTCGGAGAGCTTGCGCGCGACCTCCAGGCAGTTGTCGAAGTTGCCGTCGATCTGGATGATGTCCGCGCCGTGGGCCACGGCCTGGGACATTTTGCCCATGGAGATCTTGCCCTCCGGCACGAGCACCGCGCTGCGCATCCCGGCCTGCTTGGCGTACGCGGCCGCGGACGCGGACGTGTTGCCGGTGGACGCGCACACCACGGCCTTGGCCCCGGACTCCTTGGCCTTGGTGATGGCCATGGTCATCCCGCGGTCCTTGAACGAACCGGTGGGGTTCATGCCCTCGAACTTGAGCCACACCGTGGAGCCCGTGAGCTCGGACAGCGCCCGCGCCTGGATCAGAGGGGTGCCACCCTCTCCCATGGTGATGACCTCGGTCTGCTTGGTGACCGGCAACCGGTCCTTGTACTCGTTGATGACGCCCTGCCAGACGTGTGCCATGCCGCGTGCTCCTCGGTTCGACTCGTGGCCCCGCGCCGCGTGGTGCGCCGGGCGCTCAAGAATTATTCTCCGGCTTCCACCGGTGTGACGGACACGATGTCCCGCACCACGTCCAGCTCGCGCAGGGCCGCGACCGTGGCCATGAGGGACGCGTGTCGGCCGCTGTGCGTCACGAGCCGCAGCTGGGACATCCCGGGGGCGTCCGGGTCCTCGATCTGCAGCATCGTGGAGATCGAGACCCCGTGGTCCGCGAACACCTGGGCCAGTTGCGCGAGCGCACCCAGTCGGTCCGTGACGGCCACCGTGATGGACAGCCGCGTGGTGGCGTCGTCCATGCTCACGGCGGGCAGCGCCGCGTAGGCGTTGAGCGGGATGCCCTGAGCTCCCAGCGCGATCGCGCGCGCCGCGGAGACGAGGTCGCCCAGCACCGCCGACGCCGTGGGGTGACCACCCGCGCCCTGTCCATAGAACATGAGGGAACCCGCGTTCGCGGCCTCCACGAACACCGCGTTGTACGCGCCGTGCACACCCGCGAGCACGTGGTCGCGCGGGATCATCACGGGGTTCACGCGCAGATTCACGCCGTCACCGCAGCGCTCGCCCACGGACAGCAGCTTGATCACGTACCCCGCCTCGCGGGCGGCCGCGACGTCCTGCGCCGTGATGCCCGTGATCCCCACGCAGTGCACGTCCGCGATCGTGTAGGTCGAGTGGAACGCGAGGGACGCGAGCACGGCGGCCTTGGCGGCGGCGTCGTGCCCCTCGACGTCCGCGGTGGGGTCCGCCTCGGCGTAGCCGAGCTCCTGAGCCTGCGCGAGGGCGTCGTCGAACGCGGCCCCCGTGGTGTCCATCTGGTCCAGGATGAAGTTGGTGGTCCCGTTCATGATGCCCAGGAAACGGTTGACCCGGTCCCCCGCGAGCGAGTCGCGCATGGGGCGCACGATGGGGATCGCGCCGGCCACCGCGGCCTCGTAGGACAACTGGGCGCCCGAGGCCGCCGCGGCGTCGTGCAGTTCGCGCCCGTGCTCCGCGAGCAGCGCCTTGTTGCCCGTGATCACGGACTTCCCGGCGTTCAGGGCGCGCAGCACTCGCGTGCGCGTGGGTTCGATCCCGCCGGTCAGCTCCACCACCACGTCCGCGGCGTCGATCACCGCGTCCACGTCCGTGGTCAGCAGTTCCGCGGGCAGCTCCGTGTCCCGCGGGGCCCGCGGGTTGCGCACGGCCACGCCGCTCAGCTCCAGGCGCACACCGCTGCGCAGGGCCAGCTCGTGGGCGTGGTTGAGCAGCACGCGGGCCACCTGGGAACCCACGGTGCCAGCACCCAACAGGCCCACTTTCAGCACGGGCGTCTCGCGGTCGGTTGCGGGTGAAGTGTTCATGGCTCCTGGTGTTCTGTCGGGGGCTTGCTGTCGGGGCGTGTCAGTGGGTGGGGCCGCGCCCCACGGGCGGTCGCGGCGGGGTGGGCACGGCGGGGCGGCGTCCGGCGCGGTGGGCGCGGGGGCGGGGTACGACGTCGCTCGCGTACCTCGACCGCGCCGGCCGGCTCACACCCCGGTGTCGCGGGCGAGCAGATCCGCGAGGGACTCGCGGCGCACGATCTCGCGGGTGTCCCCGTCCGGTGCGACCGCCACGATCCCGGGGCGGGGCAGCCAGTTGTAGTTGCTGGACAGGGACCAGCAGTACGCGCCGGTCACGGGCACCACGAGCAGGTCACCCGCGGTGACGTCCCCGGGGAGGTAGACGTCCTTGACCACGATGTCACCGGACTCGCAGTGCTTGCCGACCACGCGCGAGAGCACGGGCGTCTCCTCGGACACGCGGTTGGCGAGCACGGCGGTGTAGTCGGCGTCGTAGAGCACGGGACGGGCGTTGTCGCTCATGCCGCCGTCCACGGACACGTACCGGCGCTGCACGCCCGGGCTGACCGTGACCGTCTTGACGGTGCCCACCGTGTAGACCGTGCACCCGGAGGGTCCGGCGATGAACCGGCCCGGTTCGAAGGACAGGTGCGGGGCGGGCAGGTCCGAGGACTCGAGCACGGAGGCGAGCAACGGGGCGAGGTCCGCGGCGATCGTGGCGACCTCGCGCGGACTGTCCGCGGCGGTGTACGCCACACCGTGGCCGCCACCCAGGTCGATCTCGGGCAGCGTCACGTCCCAGCGCTCGGCCGCGGTCTCGCGCAGCGCGAAGACGCGCTCGGCGGCCTGACCGAAGCCCTCCGCCGCGAAAATCTGGGATCCGATGTGGCAGTGCAGCCCGCGCAGGTCCAGTGCATCGGAGGCGTCAACGCATGCAGCCACGGCCACGAGTGCGGGAGAGTCCTCCCCCTCCTGCACCGGGTTCAGCGAGAGTCCGAACTTCTGGTCCTCGTGGGCGGTCGCGATGAACTCGTGCGTGGACGCGTGCACCCCCGGGGTCACGCGGATCATCACGGGCGCGCGGGTGCCGCGGTCGCGGGCCAGCCGTGCCACGAGCTCGATCTCGGCGAGCGAGTCCACGACGATGCGTCCCACGCCCACCTCGAGGGCCCGGTCGAGTTCCTCCGCGGACTTGTTGTTGCCGTGCAACGCGATCCGGCCCGGGGCCACACCCGCGGCGAGCGCCACGGCGAGTTCCCCGCCGGAGGCGGTGTCGATATTGAGGCCCTCCTCCGTGGCCCACCGCGCCACGGCGGTGTTCAGCAGGGCCTTGGAGGCGTAGTAGACCTCGAGTTTCACGCCGAGAGGATTCAGGGCGGCCTCGAACGCCTCGCGGAAACCGCGGGCGCGGTCCCTGAAGGTCCGTTCAGAGACCACGTAGCTCGGGGAACCGTGGCGCGCGGCGATCTCGGTCACGGGCACGGAATCCACGGTGACGCACCCCGTGTCATCCCGGGCGTACTGGGACGTGAAGACCACGGGGTCCAGTGCCGCGGGGTCCGCGGGGACCTGCAGCCAGGCCGGGGCGAGCGGGTGGGCGGGAGCGAGTTCGGTCATGGGATCACATCCTTTCGGGAGCGGAGACGCCCAGCAGGTCCAGCCCGTTGGCGAGGACCTGGCGCACGGCGTCGTTGAGCCACAGGCGGGTGTGGTGGACGGGCGCCACGGGGTCGTCGCCCTGCGGGGTGACCCGGCACGCGTCGTACCAGCGGTGGTACGCCCCGGCCAGGGCCTCGAGGTGGCGCGCCACGCGGTGCGGTTCGCGCAGGGCCGCGGCCTGGGCGACGACGGACGGGTACTGTCCGAGCGCGGCCAACAGGTCCGCTTCACGCGGGTGCTCGAGCAGGGACGCGTCGAACCGGGCGGCGCCGGCCTCGTCCGTGTGCGCGACACCGGCGGCGTGGGCGTTGCGTTCCACAGCGCACGTGCGTGCGTGGGCGTACTGGACGTAGAAGACCGGGTTCTCGTTGGAGCGCTTGGTCAGCACGTCCAAATCGATGTCGATGTTGGAGTCCACGGAGTAGCGGGTCAGCGAGTACCGCGCGGCGTCCACGCCCACGGCCTCCACGAGGTCCTCCATGGTCACCACGGTGCCCGCGCGCTTGGACATCCGCACCGCGGTGCCGTCCTTGACCAGGTTGACCATCTGACCGATCAGCACCTCGACGGCGTCCGGGGAGTCCCCGAGCGCGGCCGCGGCGGCCTTGAGCCGGGCCACGTAGCCGTGGTGGTCCGCGCCGAGCATGTAGATGCACAGGTCCGCGCCACGGTCCCGCTTGTTCTTGAAGTAGGCGATGTCCCCCGCGATGTACGCGGCGTGACCGTCCGACTTGATGACCACGCGGTCCTTGTCGTCCCCGTGGTCGGTGGAGCGCAGCCACCACGCTCCGTCCTCGAAGTACAGCGCGTCCGAGGAACGCAGCTGGTCGAGCAGCGTCTCGACCTGGCCGTCCTCGAACAGCGAGTTCTCGTGGAAGAAGACGTCGAAGTCCACGCCGAAATCGTGCAGCGAGGATTTGATCTGGGCGAACATCAGTTCCACGCCCGCGGCGCGGAAGACCTCCTGCGGGTCCTCGGACTCCAGGGCGTCCGGGTGCTGGGCCAGGACCTCGTCCGCGATCTCGGAGATGTACTGCCCGCCGTAGCCGTCCTCCGGGGCGGCCTCCCCGCGGGCGCGGGCCAGCAGGGAACGGGCGAAGCGGTCGATCTGGTTGCCGTGGTCGTTGAAGTAGTACTCCCGCACGACCGAGGCACCCTGCGCATCCAGGATCCGGGCCAGGGAGTCACCCACGGCGGCCCACCGCGTGCCACCCAGGTGGATCGGACCGGTGGGGTTCGCGGAGACGAACTCGAGGTTGATGGTCGTGCCGGACAGGGTGTCCGCGGTCCCGAAGGCGCGCCCCTGTTCCACGATCGACTGCGCGAGCTCACCGGCCGCGGCGGCGTCGAGCGTGACGTTGAGGAAGCCCGGACCGGCGATGTCCACGGTCTTCACACCGGGGACGGCCGACAGGCGCTCGGAGAGGATCTGCGCGACGTCCCGGGGGGAACGGCCCACCTTCTTGGCCACCTGCATGGCCACGGTGGTGGCCCAGTCCCCGTGCTCACGGTTCTTGGGTCGCTCCACCTTCGCGTGCGGGAGTTCGGCGCCGTCCACCGGGGTCAGTTCACCGGCGGCCACGGCGTCTTGCAGGCATGCGGACACGGCGGAGGAAAGTTCTTCAGGAGTCACTGTGCCAGTGTAACGGCGCGGGAGCACCCCGCTCGATCCGCGTCGATTGGTGCGCCCGCGCGACCTGGTAGTATCGTCGAGTTGTCGTCGCGGGCCTCGTTCTCGGGTCCTGTGACACCGCACGCCCGCGTAGCTCAGTGGATAGAGCGTCTGCCTCCGGAGCAGAAGGTCGTAGGTTCGAATCCTGTCGCGGGCACCACGAATGCCCTCCCCTCGGGGAGGGCATTTTCGCGTTTCGGGGACCCCCACGCCCTACGGGGCCGGCACCCGGATCGTGGGTGGTTCGAGCTAGCGGGTCAGCGGTGACCGCGGCGCTGCTGGCGGGTCCTCAGGTGGGGGTTCAGCTCGAGCGGGTCGTACTCATTGACCACGGAGTCGCTGCCGTAGTGCTCTTCGAGCAGTTGGTCCTCCTCCACCGGGCGGGGTGGAGCCGTGCGCCGCAGCACGACCCCCACGATCGTGAGCAGGCCACCCGCCGCGAGGGTTCCGAAACCCACCGCAATCATGGTCCACCCGCGAGTGTTCAAGGGCTCCCCGCCGTGGTCCGCCGCGGCCCGGCTCATGGCCACGAGTGCCTCCGGGAGGGTGAAACAACACACGAACAACAAAAGCAGCCCCACCGCGGTGATGACGGACGTGAAACGTTGTCTGCGGTGGGGCTGCTTCATAAGATCAATGGCCTTCCGGTGACACCCCCGGAGCGGAGGAACCACCCGTTGGGGCGCCGTGGGCGGGGGCACCCCGGGACGGGGCACCGGCCGGTTCGGCGCTGCGAGCTGTCTCCAGAAGCGTAGCGTCATCCAGTGCGGGTTCGCCCGTGGTCGCTTGCAGCGTGCGGAACTCGGCGAGCAGGTCCGCCACGGTGGCCTCGGCCTTCTGCTGCGCGTCCAGCTCGAAGAGGATGCGACCCTCGTGCATCATGATGAGCCGGTTGCCCAGCCGCAGGGCCTGGTCCATGTTGTGCGTGACCATGAGCGTGGTCAGGTGACGCTCGTTCACGATCCGCTCGGTGATCTCCGTGACGTGCTGCGCACGCTGGGGATCCAGTGCGGCCGTGTGCTCGTCCAGTAACAAGATCTCGGGTGCGGAGAACGTGGCCATGAGCAGGGACAGCGCCTGGCGTTGCCCGCCGGACAGCAACCCCACCTTGGCCCCGAGCCGGTGCTCCAGACCCAGTTCGAGGGTCTTGAGCTCCTGCTCGAACTCGTGGCGTCGGGCGCGGGTGACGCCACGCGCGAGACCACGGGAGCGACCGCGGCGCTGCGCGATGGCCATGTTCTGCTCGATGCTCAGGGTGGGCGAGGATCCTTTCATGGGGTCCTGGAACACCCGGGAGATCCACGTGGCCTTGCGGTGTTCGGGAAGCCGCGTGACGTCCCGGTCCCCCACCATGATCCGGCCGCTGTCCGGGATGATCGTCCCGGACACCGTGTTGAGCAGGGTGGACTTGCCCGCACCGTTGGAGCCGATGACCGTGACGAAGTCCCCGGGGTTGACCGTGAGGCTCACCCCGTTCAACGCCACGCGTTCGTTGACCGTCCCGGCGAAGAACGTCTTGCGCACGTCCTGTATGTTCAGCATCCGATCACGCTCCCGTTCGTCCGGACACACCGGCGTCCACGGTGCGCCGGGCGCGGGATCGCACGTCCGCCTGCACCGCTTGCGCGGCCCTGAGGGTGCGGTGGCGCTTCCACCGCTTGTACACGCCGAGCTGTGGCAGCACGAGCGCGATCACCACGAGCACCGCGGAGATCAGCTTCATGTCCGAGGGGTTCAGTCCCGCCTGCAGCGCCACGGTGATCACCAGGCGGTACAGCACCGAGCCGAGGATCACCGCGAGCGTGGCGATCACCACGGTGCGCGTGCCGAAGATGCCCTGGCCGAGGATCACGGAGGCGAGGCCCACGACGATCATGCCGATGCCCATGCCGATGTCCGCGAAGCCCTGGTACTGCGCGATCAGGGCACCGGACAAGCCCACGAGGGCGTTGGACAGGCACAGACCGAGGATCTTCTGCCGGTCCGTATTCACCCCGAAGGAACGGATCATCTCCGGGTTGTCACCCGTGGCCTGCATGGCCAGGCCGGCGTCCGTGTACAGGAACCAGTCCAATGCGAGCTTCACGAGCAGCACACCGACCAACAACAACAACACTCCCACGACCGTCCCCTGCAGCCCGGCCTCGCGCAGGGGCGTGAAGACGGTCCCCTCGCGCAACAGCGCGAGGTTCGCCTTGCCACCCATAAGCCGCAGGTTCACGGAGTACAGGGCGGTCATGGTCAGGATGCCCGCGAGCAACCCGTTGATCCGCGCCTTGGTGTGCAGCAGCGCGGTGATCAGTCCGGCGAAGGCGCCGACCACGAAGCCCACGACGGTCGCAAACCACGGGCTGCCGCCGTGCAGGATCACCATGGCCGCGGTGGCCGCCCCGCTCGTGAAGGACTGGTCCACGGTCAGGTCCGGGAAGTCCAGCACGCGGAACGTGAGGTACACGCCCAGGGCCATGATCGCGTAGATCAGCCCCAGTTCGATTCCAGCGATCACCGGCGTTACTCGATGACCTGGTCGGCCTGGTCCCGCAGGCTCTGCGGGATCTCCACGCCCATGGCCTTGGCGGCCTTGGCGTTAATGATGAGCTTGGTTTCTTTCTGGGACTCCACGGCCATCTCGCCGGGCTTGGCGCCGTCCTTGAGGATGCGCACCGCCATCTCACCGGTCTGCTTGCCCAGGTCCGTGTAGTTGATCCCCTGGGTTGCCAGGGCACCGCGCTCCACGGAGTCGCCCTCACCCGCGATCAACGGGATCTTCTTGGCCTCCGCGGCGGAGATCACGGCCTCGAGCCCGGCTACGACCTTGTTGTCGGTGGGCACGTAGATGGAGTCGGTGTCGAAGGACTCGGCGGCCTGGGCCACCTCAGCCGTGGTGGTCACGGTCTTCTCCTCAACCTTCAGACCCTCGGCCTGCGCGGCCTTCTTGGCCTCGTCCACCTGCACCTGGGAGTTGGTCTCACCGGAGCTGTAGATGATGCCCACGGACTTGGCGCCAGACTTGAGCTTCTTGATGAGCTGGATCTGCTCGGCCACGGGGTTCATGTCCGTGGTGCCGGTGACGTTGGCGCCGGGCGCATCCATGGAATTCACGAGCCCCGCGTCCACGGGATCGGTCACGGCGGTGAACAGGACGGGCTTGTCCGTGACGGCCTGGGCCAGGGACTGGGCGGACGGCGTGGCGATGCCCAGGATCAGATCGTCGTTGGAGGACGCGAAGTTGGAGGCGATGTTGGTCGCGGTGGCCTGGTCGCCGGAGGCGTTCTGCACGTCCAGGGTCAGGTTCTCACCCTCCGTGTAGCCGCCGTCCTTGAGGGCCTGCACGAAACCTTCGCGGGCGGCGTCGAGCGAGGGGTGCTCCACGAACTGCGAGATGCCCACGGTGACCTTCTTGGTCTCACCGGACTGCCCACCGTTGTCGGATCCGCAACCCGTGAGCAGCAACGCCGCGGTGGTGGCCACGGCGGCGACCGGGAGTAAACGCTTCATGACGGGTAATTCCTTTCCCCGAGGATCAATGATGAGTGGATATTATCTAACAATCGGTCGAAAAAGAGACGCAGCTCACATGTGCTGACAATCGGGCGCGTCGTCGGGCTCCCGCAGCGGCCCGTGGGCGCGTGTCGGCCGGGGCCCGTAGACTCTTCCGTTGACATGACTGAGCCCCGCATCCAGCCCCGCATCGTGTACCCGGACGACCTCCCCGTCAGCGCGCGCCGGGAGGACATTATGGCCGCGATCCGCGATCACCAGGTCGTGGTGATCGCGGGTGAGACCGGTTCCGGCAAGACCACCCAGCTGCCCAAGATGTGTCTGGAGCTGGGTCTGGGGGACGGCGGTCTGATCGGTCACACCCAGCCGCGCAGGATTGCGGCGCGTTCGGTGGCCGAGCGCATCGCCCATGAACTCGGGCAGCGCGTGGGCGACACCGTGGGCTACCAGGTGCGCTTCACGTCCGAGGTGGGCAAGGACTCGCGGATCAAGCTCATGACGGACGGCATCCTGCTGGCCGAGATCGGCCACGACCCGCAGCTGTCGCGCTACAACGCGATCATCATCGACGAGGCCCACGAGCGCTCCCTCAACATCGACTTCCTGCTGGGCTACCTCAAGCGACTGCTCCCCCAGCGCCCGGACCTGAAGGTCGTCATCACGTCCGCGACGATCGACCCGCAACGCTTCGCCGAGCACTTCGTGCTGGCGGACCCGCAGCACCCGGACGCCGACCCAGAGCCCGCCCCGATCATCGAGGTCTCCGGGCGCACCTACCCCGTGGAGATCCGCTACCGACCACTGGCCCAGGAGCGCAGCGGGGACGGCGGCGAGGACGAGGACAACACCGGCGACGGGCTCGTGGACGAGGACCGCGACCCGATCGACGCCGTGTGCGACGCCGTCGTGGAACTCTCGCGCGAACCCCGCGGGGACATCCTCGTGTTCTTCGCGGGCGAGCGTGAGATCCGGGACGCCCAGGACGCGCTGCACAAGGTCATCGACTCGCACCGCTCCCTGGCCGGGACCCAGATCCTGCCGCTGTTCGGGCGGCTGTCCATGGCCGAACAGAACCGCGTGTTCGCGCCGTCCTCGCACCGCCGGATCGTGCTCGCGACCAACGTGGCCGAGACCTCGCTCACGGTCCCGGGCATCAAGTACGTGATCGACCCGGGCACCGCCCGGATCTCCCGGTACTCGGCGCGCACCAAGGTCCAGCGCCTGCCCATCGAGCGCATCTCCCAGGCGTCGGCGCGGCAGCGCGCGGGGCGCTCGGGGCGTACGTCCGACGGCGTGTGCATCCGGTTGTACTCCGAGGAGGACTTCGAGTCCCGGCCGGAGTACACGGACCCGGAGATCCTGCGCACGAACCTCGCTGCGGTCATCCTGCAGATGATCTCGGTGGGCGTGGTGGAGCAACCCCACGACATCACCCAGTTCCCGTTCGTGCAGAAACCCGATGCGCGCGCGGTCAAGGACGGCGTGGTGCTGCTGCGCGAACTCGGTGCCCTGCGCTCGGGCGTGGCGGACGCGGGCGACGACGCGGCGTCGTCGTCCGCGCGTGACGGGCACCGGGGGCGGCGCTCGCGGTCCGGGCGCCACCGCGGTCGGCAGAGCGGACCGCGGGGTCCGCTGACCCGCACGGGCGAGGTGCTCGCCGCGCTGCCGGTGGACCCGCGACTGGGCCGGATGATCGTGGAGTCGCAGCGCCGGGGGTGCGTGCGCGAGGTGCTCGTGCTCACGGCCGCGCTCACGGTGCAGGACCCGCGGGAACGCCCGCTCGAGAAGCGCCAGGCGGCGGACGAGTTCCACGCGCGCTTCCGCGACAAGACCTCCGACTTCCTGTCCTACGGTCTGCTGTGGCAGTACCTGCAGGAGCAGCAGAGCGAGCTGTCCTCGTCCCAGTTCCGCAAGCTGTGCCGACGCGAGTACCTGAACTTCCTGCGGATCCGCGAGTGGCAGGACCTCTACGCGCAGTTGCGACAGATCGCACGCCAGGTGGGGATCGATGCCGGGGCGTCCCGGGAGATCGACGTCGCCTCGCACCAGGAGGCCGTGCACAAGAGCCTGCTGTCCGGGCTGCTGAGCAACATCGGCGCGCGGGACGAACGCACGCGCGAGTACCGCGGCGCGCGCGGGACCAAGTTCGCGATCTTCCCGGGCTCGGCCCTGTTCAGGACGTCCCCGGACTGGCTCGTGTCCGCGGAGCTCGTGGAGACCTCCCGATTGTGGGCGCGCACCAACGCGGCGATCAAGCCCGAGTGGGCCGAGGAGATCGCGCCGCAGCTCGTCAAGCGCAGCTACTCCGAACCCCACTGGTCCCGTTCCCGCGGGGCCGTGATGGCGTACGAGAAGGTCACGCTCTACGGGCTGCCCGTGGTGTCCGAGCGGCCCGTGTTGTTCTCCCGGATCGATCCCGAACTCTCCCGGGAACTGTTCATCCGCCACGCACTCGTGGAGGGCGACTGGCAGACCCGCCACACGTTCGTCAAGCGCAATCGCAAGGCCCTGGCCCAGGTCGAGGAGCTCGAGAACCGCATGCGCCGCAAGGACCTGCGCGTGGACGACCAGGTGCTGTTCGACTTCTACGACGCGCGCGTGCCCGCGGACGTGGTCTCCCAGCGGCATTTCGATGCGTGGTGGAAGAAGGCCCGCCAGCGGGACGAGCACCTGCTGGACCTCACTCCCGAGGACCTGATCGCACCCGAGGTCGCGGAGCTGGACACGGCCTCCTTCCCGCGGTCCTGGACCGTGGCATCCCCGGACGGCGAGCTGAGTCTGGACCTGGACTACGAATTCGCGCCCGGGGCGGAGACCGCGGACGGCGTCACGGTGCGGGTTCCCGTGCTGTTCCTGGACCGCCTGGCCCCCGAGCAGTTCGAATGGCACATCCCCGGGCTGCGTGTGGAGCTCGTGACCGCGCTGATCAAATCGCTGCCCAAGGCCGTGCGGCGCAACTTCGTGCCCGCCCCGGACACCGCCGTCACCGCCGTGAAGCACCTGGACGCCGAGTTCGATCCGGCCCGCGATTCCCTCCTGGAGTCCCTGGCCACCGTTCTGCGGCGGTTGCGGGGCCACCCCGTCCAGGCCTCGGACTTCCACCCGGAGGCCCTGCCCGCCCACCTGCGCATGCGCTTCGAGGTGCGCGACGCCCACAACTCGGTACTGGGCCGGGGCGACGACCTCACGGAGCTCAAACAGCGGCTGCGGCCCAAGGTCCGCGCCGCGCTCGCCGAGTCCCTCGGGGGCGCTGCGGCCCAGCTGTACGACGCCGCTCGGGGCAGCACCGAGGGTTCGGCCTCGTCCGGTGACGACGCCGCCGCGGCCCGTCGCGGTCGCGGCAAGCGGGGCTCGGCGCGACCGGTCCCAGGGACTTCCCCCGGATCCGGCGCACCCCGGGCCGCCTCGCTGGAACGCACCGACCTCACGGCGTGGCCCGAACCCGATCCTCCGCGCCGCGTGGAGACGACCGTGGCGGGTCAGACGGTCACGGGATACCCCACACTCGTGGCGGTGCGGGACACCGATGCTTCGCAGCCACCCCGCGTGGACCTGCGGATCCTGAGCGACGCGGAGGAACAGCGCGCCGCGCAACGCGACGGCGTGATCGCCCTGCTGCACCGGACCCTGCCGTCCGTGCACCGCTACGTGGTGGACCACCTGAGCCAGAAGGAACGGTTGATCTTTACCCAGAACCCCCACGGTTCGGTCGAGGCGCTCATCACCGATTGCACGATCGCCGCGATCGACCGGCTGGTACCCGCGGAGCCGCCGTTCACGCGGGACCAGTTCCGGGCGGTCGCGGAGCACGTACGCGCCGAGCTGATCGACACGGTCTTCGCCGTCACCGCGCTCGTGACCACCGCGCTCACCGAGTCCAACACCGTGCGCAAACGGTTGAAGAAACCCGGGTCACTCGGGGCGGTCGCCGCGTTCAAGGACATGTCCGAGCAGCTCTCCCGCTTGATCTATCCCGGCTTCGTGGCCCGCACCGGGTGGCGGGCCCTGCAGCACGTGCCACGCTACCTCGCGGGGATCAACGTGCGCCTGGACAAACTCTCCGGCCACCTGCAGCGGGACGCCGTGGCCATGCAGACCGTGCACGATCTCGAGGCCGAGTACCGCGCCGCGGTGGACGCCGTCCCCTCGACCGTACCCACGCCCTCTGCGCTGCGGGCCGTGCGCTGGGACCTCGAGGAACTGCGCATTTCGTTCTTCGCGCAGGAACTGGGCACCGCGCACACGGTGTCGGAGAAGCGGATCCGCAAGCGGTTGCGCGAGCTCGGCTGAGTGACACCGGCGGTTGAAGCCCGCCGGCGACGGGTGCAATGGACCTGCCGCCGGTGCCCGTGAGCGAGGCCGTCGGTCGCTACTGCTGCGGGACCTCGTCGTGGTGGCCCTGGGCCTCGAGGGCCTCGCGGATCCGGCGGGCCGACTCGTCCAGGACCGCGGGGTCCGGGTCCTGATCCACCTGGGCGAAGTCGAACTCCTCGATCGAATTGGTGGGCCACACGTGCAGGTGGGTGTGTGGCACCTCGAAGCCCTGGATCATGAGCCCCACCCGTTTGGGCGTGAACGCGGAGTCGATGGCCTTGCCGATCAACTGGCTGACCTTCATGAGGTGCATGGCCAGCTCCACGGGTAGGTCCACCCACGCGTCGATCTCCTGGCGCGGGACCACCAGGACGTGGCCCTGGGACAGGGGCTGGATGGACAGGAAGCCCACGCAGTGCTCGTCCGCCCAGACGAACCGGCCGGGCAGTTCGCCCTCGATGATCCTGGTGAACACTGAACTCACGGTGATGTCCTTTCCGTCGGGTGGAACCGGCTGGTGGCCGGATGGGTCATGCGGTGCGGAGCTCCACGCTCTCGCGCGTGTCCAGGTGCCGGTACTCGGTCCCGTAGACCTGCGAGAAATGCTTGACCTGCTTCTCCACGACACCGAAGCCGGTCTCGGAGAGCAGCGCGTCGTGGATCTGGTACACCCGTTGCGCGCGGGTCGCGATGATGAAGTCGATGACTTCGGACATCTTGGACCACGGGGCGTGCAACGGGACCAGGACCGTGGGAACGGTGAGCCCGTGCGGGACGGTGAAGGAGTCCCCGGGGTGGAACACGGCGTCGTCGATCACGTAGCCCACGTTGGCGATGGTGGGGATGAGGGGGTGGATCAGTGCGTGCTGACCCCCGTACGTGGCCACGGAGAACGGCCCCGCGGTGAACGTGGTGTCCGCCGACACGGCGTGCAACCGGTCCGTGTCCGTGATGTGCTCCGCGAGCTTCTCGATCACCTGGCCCGGGGCATGCACCGTGAGCTCGGGATCCGCCGAAAGGGCGGCGCCCAGCCGCTCGGCGTCGTAGTGGTCCGGGTGCTCGTGGGTGATGAGGACCGTGTCCGCTCCGCGCAGTGCCTCCTCGACCTCGGAGAACGTACCCGGGTCGATCACGAGCACCGCGCCGTCCTTCTCGAGGCGCACGCACGAGTGGGTGAACTTGGTCAGCAACATGGCTTCACCCTAGCGGCTCGGCCCGGCCGTGACGACGCCGCCTGTGCATGTCCGCGCCGCACGTTAAGATGTCCCGGACGACCGCTCGCGGAAAGGACACCTGGGTTGAGCACCAAGACCACCGGAACCGCGGAGGTTCGCAACACCAAGCAGCGCCGTGCCGTGACCGGCGCGCTGCAGGGGTTGGAGGACTTCATCTCCACGCAGGACCTGCACCGGCTGTTGCGCGATCGCGGACAGTCGGTGTCCCTGGCCACCACGTACCGGATCCTGCAGTCCATGGCCGAGCTGGGTCAGGTGGACGTGCTGCGCAACGCCGAGGGCGAGGCCATCTACCGCCGGTGCGAGGCCGAGCACCACCACCATCACATCGTGTGCCGCTCGTGCGGCGCGGCCGTGGAACTCGAAGCTCCGGACGTCGAGACATGGGCGGAGGAGACCGCGCGCCGCTACGGTTACGCGGACGTGGACCACACCGTGGAGATCTCCGGGATCTGTGCCGAGTGCGGGACCCGGGGCCGCGTCGAGTCCTCCGACGCCCGAGAAACCGCGAAACCCGCCCGGTGACCCGGATGTCGCGCCGCGAGATCCTGCTCGTCCACAACGGCGCCTCCCTCGTGGGCCGGAACGCGTGCGAGCGCGCCGTGGGCATCCTGCGGGCCGGCGGCTTCGACCCCCGACCGCTCAGCGCGGCCACCGCCCAGGCCCTCTCCCGCGATCTCACCGCGACCCTGCGCAACGCGTCCACCCGGATCGCCGCGGTCGTCGCGGTCGGCGGAGACGGCATGGTCCACCTGGTCCTGCAGTCACTGAACCGGTTGCGCGAGCAGGGCGTCGAGTTCCCGTTCGGGCTGATCCCGGCCGGTTCCGGCAACGATCTGGCCCGGTTCCACGGTGTACCCGTGGGGGACGTCGAACGCGCGGCGGGCCGGGTGCTGCGCGGACTCGAGTCCCCCGAACGCAGCATGGACCTCGTGCACGTCACGTGCGCGGACGGCAGCCACCACGTGTGCGCGACCGCGGTGTGCCTCGGCCTCGACGCCCGCGTGAACGCGCGCGCCAACCGCTGGTCCAGCGTCACGCACTCGGTCAAGTACGTCGCCGCGCTCGCCGTGGAGGCCGTCTCAATGCGCGCGCGGCGTTACGACCTGAGCTGGACCGGCCCGGACGGCGCGTGCCACGTGAGTGACCGCACGCTGACCTTCCTGGCACTGACCAACACCTCGTCGATCGGGGGCGGGCTGACCATCGTTCCCCGCGCGGATCCCACGGACGGCTCGGGTGAGCTGTTCATGGTCTCCGACGTGGGCGCGCTGCGGCTCGCGTGGCTATTCCCCCGCTTGTTCCTGGGCACGCACGAATCCCTGCGGGAGGTCACCGTGGTGCCCGCCACGGCCGCGACCGTCGCGGCCCACGGTATCCCTTCCGAGCCGCGGGACGCGGCCTACGGCGACGGCGAACGGTTGGGTCCGCTGCCCGCCTCGCTCAAGGTGCTCCCCGCCGCGGTGCGCGTCCTGCTCTGAACCGCGCGACCGGCGCCGAGCGGCGTCGTCGACCGCGGTGTCGAACGGCGATACGACGACGAGCGCTCACGCGCCGCGCGCACGCACCGCGAGACGAGCCACACGACGAACGAGATGGTCGTGACGTACGGGCTGATCGGGACGTTGCCGCCCAGCGCCAGGAGGATCCCGCCCACCATGGCGAGCTCGGCGAAGACCACGGAGAGCACCACGGTGCGCGCGGGACTCGAGGTGAGGTTCATGGCCGCCGCGGCCGGGGTGATCAGAAGCGCGAGCACGAGCAGCGCGCCCACGATCTGCACGGACATCGCGACCGAGATCCCCAGCACGACCATGAACACGATCGCCAACGAGCGCATCGGCAGCCCCTTGGCCTGGGCCACGAGCGGGTCCGTGCTCGCGAACGTCAGCGGCCGCCACACCACAAGCAGCGTGGCGAGCACCACCACGGACAGCACGATCATCGACGTCAACTGCAGGGAGGACACGGAGACGATCTGGCCCGTGAGCAAGGAGAACTTGTTGGAGGATCTGCCCTCGTAGAGGGACAGGAAGAGGATCCCGAGCCCCAGGCCGAAGGGCATGAGCACGCCCACGAACGAGTTGCCCTCCCGCGCGCGCAGGCCCATGAACCCCATGATGAGCGCGGCGAGCACGGACCCCACGAGGGACCCGGTGACCACATCGGAGCCGACCAACAGGGCCGCGGCGGCACCGGCGAAGGACAGCTCCGCGATCCCGTGCACCGAGAACGCGAGATCGCGCATCATCACGAACGTGCCCACGAGCCCGCCCACCAAGCCAAGCACCGCGCCCGCCCACACGGAGTTGCGCAGCAGGGACAGCAGTTCGCCGTAGTTGTCGAAGACGAACACGGAACCGAACAATGAGTTCCAGTCGATCGCGGCCAGGCTCACAGGATCAGCTCCTCCGGGGAATCGGTGTGGTGGGAGCTGTCCGGGCGCCCGGCCACGAGGATGCGACCGTTGCTGTGCAGCACCTCGACGCGGGTCCCGTACAGCTCGGAGAGCACGTCCGAACGCAGCACCTGCTCCGGCGTGCCGATCCGGAACGAGCCGTTGGCCAGGTAGAGGATCCGGTCCACGTGCTCGATGATCGGGTTCACGTCATGGGTCACGAAGACCACGGCGCACCCGCTGCGTTCACGTTGTTCGTGCACGAGTTCGCTCACCACGTGCTGGTGATGCAGGTCCAGGGACAGCAGGGCCTCGTCGCACAGCACGAGCGTGGGGTCCGCAGCGAGCGCCTGGGCCACGCGCAGGCGCTGTTGCTCGCCCCCGGACAGGACGCCCACGGGGGCGTCGGCGTAGTCGGTGGCACCCACGCGTTCGAGCAACTCGTCCACGGTGCGGTGCACGCGGCGCGGATGCAGTCGGATCCCCCAGCGGTGCCCGTCCACGCCCTGCGCCACGAGGTCCCGGGCCCGCAGCGGCGTGCGCGCCGGGAAGCCGCGCTGTTGGGGCACGTACCCCACGCGGGCGGAGGCGGCCCGCGGACGGGTCCCGTTGACGCGTACGGTCCCGCTCGTGAGCGGGAGCAGTCCCAGCAGCACGCGCAGGAAGCTCGTCTTGCCGGTCCCGTTGGAGCCCAGGACCGCGAGGTACTCCCCCGGGGCGACGTCCAGGTCCAGACCGGACCACAGGGTGCGGTCCCCGAAGGCCAGGCGCGCGTCCCTGAGCCGGACGACGGCGTCGTCGGCCCCGGAACGGGCGGCCACCTCGGGTGCGGATTGGGGTGCGTTCATGTCCCTACTTCTGGAGCGCGTGGGCCACGCGGTCCGCGTTCTGCGTCATCCACTGCTGGTAGTTCAGCCCGTCCGGGATGGTCTCGGTGAACTCCACCACGGGCTTGCCGGCGTCCCCGGCGTCCGAGCGCAACCGGTCGGTCTGCCCCGTGGAGGTCTGCTTGTTGAGGGCGAGCAGTTTCACGTCGCTGCCCTTGACGAGCCCGAGGGTGTCGTTGAGCACCGCGGGTGCGGCGTCGGAGCCGGCGTCGATGGCCTCGGTGAACGCCTGCGGGGTCTCGTCGTGCAGGCCGGCGTCTTGCAGGAGGTACCCGGGCAGAGGCTCGGTCGCGATGTATCCGCCCGAGGCCTTGATCCCCTCGACCTTCTGTTCGACCGTGCCGAGCTCGTTCTTCACGCGTGCGGCGTTGTCCCGGTAGTACTCGGCGTTCTGCTGGTCCACCTGGCCGAGCTGCTCGGCCATGCGGTCCACGACCATCTGCATGCTCTCGACGTCGTACCACACGTGCTCGTTGAAGTCGCCGTGGTGGTGGTGCCCGGAGCCGTGGTCGTGGTCGTCGTGCGCGTCCTCTTCTCGCTGCAGACCGGAGGCCTCCACGGCGTCCACCACGTGCTGGCCGCCGGAGGCCAGATCGGTCATGAACTGGTCGTACCCACCCCCGTTGCACACCACGACGTCCGCCTTCTCCACCTTCAGCCGGTCCTGGGGGGTGGCCTCGTAGGAGTGGGGGTCCTGGGCGCTCGAGTCGATCACGGGGGTCGCGGAGACCTTGTCGCCACCCACCTGGGACGCGAGGTCCGAGTAGACGTTCGTGGAGGTGACCACGGCGATCTTCCCCGCACCGGGCGAACCTTGCGCGTCCGACGCGGTCCCGCTCGAACACCCGGCGAGCGCGAGACCCACCACCACGCCCGCGCCCAACACGCTCGTCCTACCCCTGCGCACGCTGCGCCCTGCGGTCATCGTCCATCTCCCTCGTCCGACCCCCGTCTCCCGCCAATGAGAATCAATGTCATGTAGCCGTGCGTGAGCATATCATGAACCATTCTCAATAAGGGGCGTGGTGAGAACGGGCCGCTCAGGCCCAGGACTCCGAGCGGGGGCGGCCCTCGTCGTACCCGGACTGGGACTGGATGCCCACCACGGCGCGCGCCGCGAACTGCTCGAGCGTGGCCGCACCGGCGTACGTCATGGAGCTGCGCACCCCGGAGGTGATGTGGTCCAGCAGGTCCTCCACGCCGGGGCGCTGGGGGTCCAGGTACATGGTGGAGTTGGAGATGCCCTCCTCGAACAGGGCCTTGCGGGCCCGCGCGAAGCGGTCCTCCCCGGCAGTGCGGTGGCGCACGGCGCGCGCCGAGGCCATCCCGAAGGACTCCTTGTAGGCGCGCCCGTTGGCGTCAATATTGATCTCACCGGGGCTCTCGTGCGTGCCCGCGAACCAGGATCCGACCATCACCTGGCTCGCGCCGGCCGCGAGCGCGAGGGCGACGTCGCGCGGGTGCTTGACCCCGCCGTCGGCCCACACGTGCTTGCCGAGATCGGCCGCGGCCTCCGCGCACTCGACCACGGCGGAGAACTGGGGGCGACCCACGGCGGTCATCATGCGCGTGGTGCACATGGCCCCGGGGCCCACGCCCACCTTGATGATGTCGGCACCCGCGCCCGCGAGGTCCCGCACGCCGTCCGCGGTGACCACGTTGCCGGCCACGATCGGCACCCGGGGGTGCAGGGCCCGCACGGTGGACACGGCCTCCAACGCTTTGATCTGGTGACCGTGGGCGGTGTCCACCACGAGGACGTCCACCCCGGCCTCGAGCAGTTGCTCGGCCTTGCCGGAGACGTCCCCGTTGATTCCGACCGCGGCACCCACGCGCAACCGGCCGTCGTCGTCCAGGGCGGGTGCGTAGATCGTGGAACGCACCAGGCCCTGGTGGGTCAGGATGCCCACGACCTCGCGTCCGCGCAGCACCGGGGCCACGTTGACGCGCGCGGCGGACATCGTCTCGTAGGCGGCGCGCAACACCTCCGGGTCGGAGTCCACGGGGAAGTCGCTGTCCTGGAACTCGGGGCCCTCCGAATGCGCCAGGTCCCCCAGTTGGGTGAAGCGGTCCACGTCCCGGCAGTCGGAGTCCAGGACCATGCCGGCGTAGTGCTCGTCCGCGTCCACGACGATGACCACGCCGTGGGGGCGTTTGTGCATGATCCCCAGGGCGTCGTGCACGGTGTTGCTGCGGTGCATCACCACGGGGGTCTCGTAGCGCGGCGAGCGCTGCTTGACCCACGAGGTCACCTCCGCGATCACGTCCAGCGGGATGTCCTGGGGCAGGATGCCCAGACCGCCGCGCCGGGCCATGGTCTCGACCATGCGCCGCCCGGTCACCGCGGTCATGTTCGCGGCCACGAGCGGGATGGTGGAACCGGTGCCGTCCGCGGGGGCCAGATCGACGTCGAACCGGGAGGTCACCCGGGACATCGAGGGCACCAGGAAGACGTCATTGTAGGTCAGGTCCGTGGTGGGTGTCGTCAGGAATCGCACAAAAGGAGAGTCTACGTGCTCCGCCGCGGGCCGGCGGGCGGGCCGGCGGGTAGGTGGCAACCGTCCAGATGCCTCACTAGACTGAAAAACCGGTACGGCTTTGCGTGCGCGAAGCCAGTTCGCAAGTCCCGCGGCCGGTAAGCTCCGTGGGAGCCACACGAGGGCCGCAAGGACCAGCTCGCCGCCCGGGACACCCAGCACAGATGGAAGAGGCGTATCACTAGTGCCAGACCAGCCGCGTCACCTTATCCCTGAAGAATTTGCCGGCAACGAATGGCTCGTGGACGAGCTGTTCGACAAGTACCAGGCGGACAAGAACTCGGTGGACAAGAAGTGGTGGCCCATCTTCGAACAGATGGTCGGCGACGACCAGTCCGATACCCAGACGTCCGACACCAAGACCTCAGCAGCCGCCCCGTCCCAGGGGGCGGCTGCGCGGACGTCCGGGGGTGATCGTCCCGCTGGACGGCGCGACGACGCCGCCGCCAAGACGTCCGCGGACAAGGCCTCCTCCGGGACGTTCGGCGAGAACAAGCCCGCCTCCGGGACGGCGTCAACCTCGTCCAAGACCGAGCAGAACACCTCCGGTGCCGGCGCGGAGGCGCCCAGGAAGGCGCAGCGGGCCAAGTCCCCGGCGCCGTCGACCACCGGTTCCAAGGCGAAGGGACGACCCGAAGGCGTGGACACCGAGACCGAGACCAGCGAGGGCTCCGGAACCAAGCGCCCCATCCGGGCGCAGCCGGAGGACCGTGCGAAGGACAAGGGCCAGGACAAACCCGCCGAGGACACCGTGGTCAAGCTGCGCGGTCCCGCCAAGGCCGTGGCCGCCAACATGGACGCCTCCCTGACCGTGCCCACCGCCACCACGGTGCGCGCGGTGCCCGCCAAGCTGCTGATCGACAACCGCCTGGTGATCAACTCGCACCTGGCCCGTAACCGCGGTGGCAAGGTGTCCTTCACCCACCTCGTGGGCTACGCCGTGATCCGCGCGCTCGCCAACTTCCCGTCCCAGAACGTGATCTACGACGAGGTGGACGGCAAGCCCGCCGCGGTGCATCCCGCGCACGTGAACTTCGGGATCGCGATCGACATCCCCAACAAGGACGGTTCCCGCAACCTGGTGGTGCCCAACATCAAGGGTGCGGAAGAGATGTCCTTCCAGCAGTTCTGGACCTCGTACGAGGACATCGTCAAGCGCGGGCGCAATGGCGCGCTAACCATGGAGGACTACGCGGGCACCACGGTGTCCCTGACGAACCCCGGTGGCATCGGCACCGTGCACTCGGTGCCGCGACTGTCCAAGGGCCAGGCGTGCATCATCGGCGTGGGTGCGCTGGACTACCCCGCCGAGTACAAGGGTGCCTCCCCCCGCACGATCGCACGCAACGCGGTCTCCAAGGTCATCACCCTGACGTCTACGTACGACCACCGCGTGATCCAGGGCGCCGGTTCGGGTGAGTTCCTTAAGCTCGTGGAGCACTACCTGCTGGGCGGCGATGACTTCTACGACCACATCTTCGAGGCCCTGCGCATCCCCTACGAGCCCGTCCGCTGGGCCGTGGACAACCAGGTCAACCCCGAGATCCAGATCAACAAGGTCGCCCGGATCCAGCAGCTGATCCACTCCTACCGCGTGCGCGGTCACCTCATGGCGGACACCAACCCGCTCGAGTACGTGATGCGCAAGCACCCGGACCTGGACATCCGCACCTACGGGCTCACCCTGTGGGACCTGGAGCGCGAGTGGCCCACCGGCGGTTTCGGCGGCCAGAGCCTGCTCACGCTGCGCGTGATCCTGGGTCGGCTGCGGGATGCCTACTGCCGCACCGTGGGCGTGGAGTACATGCACATCCAGGAGCCCGAGCAGCGCGAATGGTTCCAGTCCAAGCTCGAGCGTGACTACCAGAAGCCCGCGCGCGAGGAGCAGTTCCACATCCTCGAGCGGCTCAACGCCGCCGAGGCTTTCGAGACCTTCCTGCAGACCAAGTACGTGGGTCAGAAGCGCTTCTCGCTGGAGGGCGGCGAGTCGCTGATCCCGCTGCTGGACGCGATCATCTCCGAGGCCGCGGATGCTTCCCTCGCGGGTGTGGGCATCGCGATGGCCCACCGCGGCCGCCTCAACGTGCTGACCAACATCGCCGGGAAGTCCTACGCCCAGGTGTTCCGCGAGTTCGAGGGCAGCCAGGACCCGCGCGCCGCCGAGGGCTCGGGTGACGTGAAGTACCACCTGGGCACCGAGGGCGTGTTCACCTCCGACAACGGCAACGCGACCCAGGTGTACCTGGCCGCGAACCCCTCCCACCTGGAGGCCGCGGACCCGGTGATCGAGGGCATCGCCCGCGCCAAGACGGACGTGCTGGGCGCCGGGCCGGAGGGTAACGGTGAGTACCCCGTGCTGCCCATCCAGGTCCACGGTGACGCCGCGATGGCCGGACAGGGCATCGTCTACGAGGTCATGCAGATGTCCGGGCTCGAGGCCTACAACGTGGGTGGCACCATCCACGTGGTGGTCAACAACCAGGTGGGCTTCACCACCGCGCCCTCTGCGGGCCGCACGTCCACGTACTCCACGGACGTCGCGCGTACCGTGCAGGCCCCGATCTTCCACGTCAACGCGGACGATCCCGAGGCCGTGGCCCGTGTGGCGCAGCTCGCGTTCGAGTACCGCCAGCGGTTCCAGCGCGACGTCGTGATCGACCTGGTGTGCTACCGCCGCCGCGGGCACAACGAGGGCGACGACCCCTCGATGACCCAGCCGCTGATGTACTCCCTGATCGACGGCAAGCGCTCCACGCGCAAGGTCTACACCGAGAACCTCGTGGGCCGCGGGGACATCACGCAGGAAGAAGCGGACCGCGCTCTGAAGGACTACCAGGAGCGTCTGGAGCGGGTCTTCGCCGAGACCCATGAGGCCCAGACCTCCACGGTCCCGCTCGTGACCGGGGACGCCGCCGCGATCGCCAACATCGAGCGGCCGTCCGCGCAGCAGGCCGATTCCGGGGTGTCCGTGCCCAAGACCACGGCCATCTCCGAGGAAGCGGCTCACCGCATCGGTGACGCCCACGTGGACCTGCCCGAGGGCTTCACGATGCACCGCAAGCTGCACAAGCTCGCGGAGAAGCGCCGCGAGATGACGCGCGAGGGCGGGATCGACTGGGGCATGGGCGAGCTCATGGCCTTCGGTTCGCTGCTCATGGACGGTGTCCCGGTGCGGATGTCCGGTCAGGACGTGCGCCGCGGTACGTTCACGCAGCGCCACGCGGTGTTCTTCGACGCCGAGAACGGTGCCGAATGGACCCCGCTGAACCACCTCTCCGCGGACCAGGCACGGTTCTCGATCTACAACTCCTTGCTCTCCGAGTACGGCGTGCTGGGCTTCGAGTACGGCTACTCCGTCGAACGCCCCGAGGCGCTCACGGTGTGGGAGGCGCAGTTCGGTGACTTCACCAACGGTGCGCAGACCATCGTGGACGAGTTCATCTCCTCCGCGGAACAGAAGTGGGGTCAGCGCTCCAACCTGGTGATGCTGTTGCCGCACGGCTTCGAGGGCCAGGGACCCGACCACTCCTCCGCGCGCATCGAGCGCTTCCTGGTGCTGTGCGCGGAGAAGAACATGATCGTGGCCCAGCCCTCCACCCCGGCCAACCACTTCCACCTGCTGCGCCGCCAGGCGTACTCGCGCCCGCGCCGGCCGCTGATCGTGGCCACGCCCAAGCAGCTGCTGCGCCTGAAGGCCGCGGCGTCCCCGGTGGAGGAGTTCACGCAGGGCGGCTTCCAGACGGTCATCCCGGACACCGCCGGGCTCGACGACGCCAAGGTCACCGACGTCATCCTGGTCTCCGGTCGGTTGTACTACGACCTCGTGACCCAGCGGAAGAAGTCGGACGACCACTCCACCGCGATCGTGCGCGTGGAGCAGCTCTACCCGCTGCCCGTGGACGAGATCAAGGAACAGCTGGCGCGCTACCCGGAGGCCCGGATCCTGTGGGCTCAGGACGAACCCGCCAACCAGGGTGCGTGGCCGTTCATGGCCGTGAACCTCGTGCCGCAGCTGGACCGCCCGGTCACGCTCGCGTCCCGCCCCGCCTCGGCCTCCCCCGCCAACGGCTCGGCCAAGCGCCACACGGCGGAGCTGGAGACCCTGGTGCAGCAGGCGTTCGCCCGCGGCGAGTGAGTGCCGCCCGGCGCACGGGACCGCGAGCTGCGCGGCGTCGTACGCCCCCGCCCGATCACCGGGCATGATCCGCCCGGGGGGCCGTCGCGAGACGGCCCCCCGGGTCCCAGCTAGCGAAGGATGTAAGAAGAGTGGACCAACGCAGGATCCGCATTGTGGCCGTGGGAGACGAATTGTTGGCCGGCGTGGACGACCCCCGCGCGCTCGGCTGGTTCGGACGAGTCATGGCGCGCACCCCCCGAGACGTGGTTCCCGTGGACGCCTACAATCTCGCCGCGCCTGGTCAGGGCAGTGAGACCCTCAACGACCACTGGTTCGCGGAAGCTTCCCGCCGCTTCGATTCCGCGTGCGACAACCGTCTGGTGATCGCGCCGTCCGCCCTGGACATCGACCTGGGGATCACCTCCGCCCGGTCCCGGCTGAACATGGCCAACATCGTGGACCAGGCCACCCAGAACAACACCAAGGTACTCGTCGTGGGTCCCCCGCCCACCCTGGACCCGCAGCGCAACCGCAAGATCGCGGACCTCTCCGCGGCCTACGGGGACGTGACCACGCGGCGCAACCACGTGTACGTGGACACGTTCAACCCCCTGCAGCACCATGAGCAGTGGCGCAAGGACCTCGCCGCCAACCACGGCAACCCCGGTCAGGCCGGCTACGGGCTCATCGCGTGGCTTGTGCTGCACCGCGGGTGGTACGACTGGCTGCAGCTGCCCGAGCCGCGCTGAGGCTCTCGCCTCTCGCCGTGGCGACCGCGGCGACCGCCGCAATGCGTGGCGGCGGTTCCGGGTGATACCACCCGCGGCGCTGGCCGCAGGGTCCGGGGGCACCCCTATGGCATGGGCGACACCAAAGCGGTGGCATGAGCACCGCCCGGAATGTGAGATACTGACAGACGATGTCCCAGCCAATCATCGCAGGAGGTACATCATGAGCAAGCGTGGACGTAAGCGCAAGGATCGTCGCAAGAACTCGGCAAACCGCGGCAAGCGGCCCAATTCCTGAGGTTCGGCGAACGCATCCCGAAGCCCCCGTGACCGTCATCGGTCACGGGGGCTTCGCTCTGGCCGAGGGATCCGCGTCACCGGGTACTTCGTTCCCCGGGTCCCTGCGCGGCTGAGCACTCACGCCGCTGGGTGCCGCCGGCGATTCATCCCGCCCGGTACCGGCGCCGCCCGGTCCTCAGGCAGCGGGGTGCTCGTTGCACTGGGCGTCGATGCGCGCGAGGATCGAGCGCTTGAGCTCGTCCGGCGCGGTCTCGCAGCACGAACGCTTCACCACGGAGCGGATCACGCACTCCAGGTTGTACTCGCGCTCGCAGTCGGCGCAGTCCGTGAGGTGCGCGTGGATCTCCTCGAGGTCCTCGGTGGTCAGTGCCCCGTCCAGGTACTCGTAGATCCGTTGGATGCGTTCGTCGGTGCAGCCGTTGTGACACGGTTTCGCGGTCATGCTCTAGCCTCGATCCTTCGCTCGTGCGCCGTCCTTGGTCTTCTTCTGGACCTTGGACGTGTCGAATCCTCGTTCTTGGGCGTAGTCGCCCAGTTTCTCGCGCAGAAGCTTGCGGCCACGGTGCAACCTGGACATCACGGTTCCGATGGGCGTGTCCATGATCTCGGAGATCTCCTTGTACGCGAATCCCTCCACGTCCGAGAAGTACACCGCCAGACGGAACTCCTCGGGCAACTCCTGCAGGGCTCGCTTGACGTCCGAATCCGGCAGGTGGTCCAACGCCTCCGCCTCCGCAGAACGCAGTCCCGTGGAGGTGTGCGACTCCGCGCGGTGCAGCTGCCAATCCTCCACGGTGTCCGTGTTGGCCTGGCGCGGTTCGCGTTGCCGCTTGCGGTACAGGTTGATGTACGTGTTGGTCAGGATCCGGTACAACCAGGCCTTGAGATTGGTCCCCGGCTTGTACTGGTGGAATGCGGAGAACGCCTTGGTGTAGGCCTCCTGCACTAGGTCCTCGGCATCGGACGGGTTGCGGGTCATGCGCAATGCCGCGGCGTAGAGCTGGTCCACGTACTGCATGGCGTCGCGTTCGAAACGCTCACGGCGCTGCTGCGTGGTTTCCGCTCCGGCGGGCACCTCTTCGGGGTGTTCCACCGGATGGGAATCGTGAGTTCGCTGATCGTTCATCACGTCCCAGTCTAAGGTGGGGGCCGTCATCCTCCGCCGTCACCCACTTCCCTGGTCGTTGCCGAGTGTTACGTCACATATGTGGCACTTCTGTACACCGTGGATAACACGCACGCGCCGTGCGAGTATTCCCGGCGGCGGCGCGAACTCGGGCCGATAGGATGGCTACAGTGCGTACCCGGAGATGCCGGGGCCGTAAGGAGGAGAACCATGAGCATTGTTCGTCGTCTCGCCCGCCCGCTGCTCGCCACCGGTTACATCGCCGGGGGCGTCAACGCGTTCCGCAACTCGTCCGCTGCCGCGAAGCAGTTGGACCCGGTCCTCAAGGCCCTCGAGAGCGCCGCCCCGCAGGTGCGCCCCGTGACCGCCAACCGCGCTCAGGTCGCACAGGGCATCGCCGCCGCCCAGGTCGTCGCGGCGTCGCTGCTCGCCGCGAGCAAGCTCCCGCGCCTGTCGTCCACCGTGCTGCTCGGCACCACCGCGCTCAACGGCTACACCCAATACCGCTCCGCGGACGCGAGCACCACCGAGGGCAAGGCCGCCCGCCGGTCGGACCTGCTCAAGAACGTGTCCCTGCTGGGTGCCGTGATGATCGCGGCCGTGGACACTTCGGGCAACCCGTCCCTCGTGTGGCGCGCTAGCCACCTCGCCGACGATGTCCGCAAGAACGCGGTCAAGGTCGGCAAGGACACCAAGAAGAAGCTGGAGCAGGCCGAGAAGGCCGTCCAGGACGCCGTTTCCAACTAGGAGCACCGCGCCACGTGATGCCGAGCAACGGCGAACCGCAAGCCCTGGATGCCGCTCACTGGCGGGCCCCCTTCTCGGAGGGGGCCGCCGTGAGAGGCACGGTGGCCGTCCCCGGTTCCAAGTCCCTGACCAACAGGTATCTGGTCCTCGCGGCCCTCGCGGATGAACCGTCCGTGCTGCGCAAGCCGTTGCACTCGCGTGACAGCAGGCTCATGATCACCGCGCTCGAGCAGTTGGGCGCGGTGATCGAAGCGCTGCCTTACCCGGGGCCGTTCGGTCCGGATCTGCGGATCACCCCCCTGCCCCGCGCGCATACTCTCACCGGGCCCGTGGCCGTGGACTGCGGTCTTGCGGGTACCGTGATGCGCTTCGTCCCGCCCCTGGCGGCGCTATGTTCCGGGGTCGTGGATTTCGACGGCGACGCCGGAGCGCGCGTGCGTCCCATGGGTCCCGTGATCGCGGGGTTGCGCGAGCTCGGCGTGTCCGTCGAGGACGACGGCCGGGGCACGCTGCCGTTGCGCGTCGTCGGCACCGGATCGGTGACCGGGGGCACCGTGACGATCGACGCGAGCGGCTCGTCCCAGTTCGTCTCCGCGCTACTGCTCTCCGCGGTGCGCTTCAACTCCCCGCTCGTACTGCACCACGAGGGCGGCTCCGGTGTGCCCTCACTACCGCACGTGGACATGACCGTGTCCGTGCTGCGCGACGCCGGTGTGGCCGCCGAGCGCATCGGTGACGCCGCGTGGCGGGTCAGCCCGAGCGACGTCGCCGGCCTGGACGTGACCGTGGAACCGGACCTGTCCAACGCCGGACCGTTCCTGGCGGCGGCCGTGGTCACGGGCGGGACCGTGAGCATCCCCGACTGGCCCGCCCACACCACGCAGGGCGGGGATCAGTGGCGGCGGATCCTGCCCCTGTTCGGCGCGGACGTCCGTGTGCAGGGCGGCACGTTCACCGTGACCGGCCCGGACGAGATCGCCGGGGTGGACCTGGATCTCTCAGAAGCCGGCGAGCTCGCGCCCACCGTGGCCGCGATCTGCGCGCTAGCCACCGGCCCCTCCGTGCTGCGCGGTATCGCCCACCTGCGCGGGCACGAGACCGATCGGCTCGCCGCGTTGAGCACCGAGCTCAACGCGCTGGGTGGGAACGTGGAGGAGACCGCGGACGGACTCCTGATCACCCCCGCTGAGCTGCACGCCGGAGTCTTCCACAGCTATCACGACCACCGCATGGCCACCGCGGGAGCCATCCTGGGCCTGCGCGTGCCCGGGATCCGGGTGGAGAACGTCGCCACCACCGCCAAGACGCTTCCCGATTTCCCGGGCATGTGGGACCGCCTCGTGCGGCGGGGTTCCTGACGCAGTGGCCCGCAGGACCTGGGACGAGTCCGACGTCCGGATCCGCGCGAACAAGCGCGGCTCCCGCCCTCGCACCAAGCGGCGACCCACGCACGAGGACGCCGTGATCGTACGTGTGGTGGCCGTGGACCGCGGCCGGTACACGTGCGTGGTGGGAGAGGACGAGGAACAACCGCGCACGGTGACGTGCGTGCGCGCCAAGGAGCTGCGGCGCCGGCCCATCGTGCCCGGGGATCTCGTGGGCGTCGTGGGTGACGTCACCGGTGCCCCGGACACCCTGGCACGCATCGTGCGGATCGAACCGCGCACCACCGTGCTGCGTCGCAGTGCCGATGACACCGATCCCGTGGAACGCGTGATCGTGGCGAACGCGGACCGGCTCGTGCTCGTGCTCGCGGCGGCCTCTCCCACCCCCCGCACGGGATTCGTGGACCGCGGGTTGGTGGCGGCATGGGACGCGGGAATCACCCCCGTGGTGTGCATGACCAAGTCCGATCTGGCCGATCCCACGGAGTTCCTGGACTACCTCCACGACCTGGACGTGATCACCCTCAGCACGCAGCGCGCGACCGACCGCGGCGAACGACCCGAGGCCGGCATCCACGAGCAGTCCCTGGCCGTGTCCCCCGATTCCCTCGAGCGGTTGCGGTCGTTGCTGGACGGTCATGTGAGCGTGTTCCTGGGGCCCTCCGGCGTGGGCAAGTCCACGCTGGTCAACGCCCTCACGGGAGCGCAGCGGGCCACCGGCGGCGTCAACGACGTCACGGGCCGTGGCCGGCACACGTCGTCCTCCGCGCGCGCTCTCACGGTGCCCGGAACCCGCCCCGGGACCTGGGTCGTGGACACTCCCGGGATCCGTTCCCTGGGTCTGGCCCACGTGCCCGAGGAGGAACTGCTCAACGCGTTCACCGACCTGGTCCCCGCCACCGCAGACTGTCCTCGCGGGTGCCTGCACACGGAGGATTCCCCCGGGTGCGCGCTGGACGCGTGGGTGCACCGCCCGGGGGCCTCCCCGGCGGCCCCGCAGCGGCTCGAATCGCTGCGCAGGTTGCTCGCGGCGTCGCGCGGGCAGACACAGCGGGGGGACAGCGAGAAGCAGCTCGGACAAGCGATAACGTAGACGCATGCGTGCACCCAGCAGTTACACGGACGACCTCCGCCTGGCCCACATCCTCGCGGATTCCGTGGACGGACTGACCATGAAACGGTTCAAGTCCCAGGACCTCACCGTGGAGACCAAACCCGATCTCACACCCGTGACGGACGCGGACCGCGAGGCCGAACAAGTGATCCGCGCGCAACTGGGGCGCGTACGCAACCGGGACGCCGTGATCGGTGAGGAGTTCGGGACCACGGGTTCGGGCGGCCGCCAGTGGGTCATCGACCCGATCGACGGCACCAAGAACTACGTGCGCGGCGTACCCGTGTGGGCCACGCTGATCGGTTTGATCGAGGACGGTGAGGTGGTGTTGGGCGTGGTGTCCGCGCCGGCGCTCAACCGCCGTTGGTGGGCCGCCGCCGGGTCGGGGGCCTTCACGGGGCGCTCACTCTCGCAGGCCACGCGCTTGTCGGTCTCCTCAGTCAACCAGCTCTCGGACGCATCGCTGTCCTACTCGTCCCTGAGCGGATGGCGGGATCTGGGTGTGCGCCAGCAGTTCATCGAGCTCACCGATTCCGTGTGGCGCACGCGGGCCTACGGGGACTTCTGGTCCTACTGTATGGTCGCCGAGGGCGCGGTGGACCTCGCGTGCGAACCCGAACTCAACCTCTACGACATGGCCGCGCTCGTGCCCATCGTCACCGAGGCCGGCGGGCGTTTCACGTCCCTGGCCGGGCAGGACGGTCCCTTCGGGGACAACGCCCTGGCCAGCAACGGTCTCCTGCACCACGCCGCTCTGGACGTCCTCGGTACCGGCGCCCCCCAGGACTGAACGAGCCCGGTGTCACGTGCGTGACACCGGGCTCGTCCGTCTCATCCGAGGGGCGGGATCACCCGCGGGGACCTCAGGAGTTCAAGGAATCGTTGAGGGCGTTCTGCACGCACTCCTGGTACGCGGCGTCGTTTCCGGCCACCGCGAGGTCCATGCAGTCGGCGGCCTGACCGAAGACCCAGGCGAACAGCACGGCCATCAGGATGCCTCCCAGCAGCGCGAGTGCGGAGAGTACGATGCCCACGACCGCGAGTGCCGGGGAACCACGGCGCGACTTACGGATCTTGACCACGCCGATGATGCCGAGGATCAGGCCCACGAGGCCCAGTACACCGCCCAGACCGGCGAGCCAGAACGTGAGGATGCCCAGGATACCGAGCACCAGTGAGGCGATGCCCAGCCCGCGGCCCGGCACCGGAGCGTAGGGGTTGCCGTAGCCGTCCTGGTTGTCGTAACCACCCTGGTTGTACTCGTTCTGGTAGTGCGTGGGGTAGCGACCCTGGGTGTCCTGGCCCTGGACGCCGTAACCCTGCTGGGGGTAGCCGCCGGCGCCGTAGCCCTGGTTGCCGTAGCCATGATTACCGTAAGCCTGGCCTCCGTAGGACTGCTGACCGGACTGGCCGTACTGGTCGTCACCACCGTACTGGGTGGAGGCACCGTACTGGTTGGACGAGCCGTACTGATCGGACGTGCCGGACTGTCCGGCGGTGCCGTAGCCGCCGGCCTGGGAGGCGTTGTTCCCGTAACCCTGGCCGCCCTGTTGAGCGGACGGATCGCTGTACTGGCCGTACTCGGGCTGCTGCGTCCCGCCCGCACTCTGAACCCGGTCGTCGGAGTACTGACCGTACTGCGGCTGGTCCCGGTGGGAGGCCGAGGACGAACCCGCCTGATCGTTGGACCGCTCACTCATGGAAGCGCCTACCTCTCGGTTTCGATGATGGGTTTCCGGCTCAAGTCTTCCACATCGCGCCGGGAACACCGGGGGACGCCCCAGCCCACCCCGCTCGGGCACACCCCTTCCGGCCGCCTTGAACCACTGTGCTGCACCACGCACATGTACCGGCCGGTACACGGTTTTATCGCAGCACAGATGTTCCCGGGGCGCGGGCGTGGGTCCTGGTCCTCGTTCCATGTGCGGACTGCACAGGCCCGGGCCCACCGCTGCAAGGTGCGGAAGGTCCCTGCCGGGGACCTCCGCCCCCAGGTAAGGTCGGCCCACCTCACCGCACTTCTCCACGCCTCACTGCACCGCAAAGATCTCCAGGCGGACACGGTCCGGGTCCCGCTCCCCCGATCCCACGAACACGCTGCGGTTGAGCCACCCCCACGGACCGTCCTCGTCCGCGGTGAGCACGGGCGCGCATCGGAAGCACACCCGCTGTGGGTCCACCGGGATCCCCTGGGCGATGGTCCGGGAGTCCTCCGCGCTGGTCACCCGCACGGCGCGGTTGTCCACGTAGACCGGGTGACCGTGGGCGATTTCCAGAACGTACTTGGCCTCGAGCCAGGAGCCTTGGTTCCAACCACCTGGTCATCGGCTCCCGCGGGCAGCACACGCCCGGAGCCGTGAGGACCGGTCACTGCGCCGCCGGTGATCGGTGCGACCCTGCATGTCCCGACGGCGGTCCGGCCCACGGTCAGGGGTGCGGCCACTTCCACCCGCACGGTGAACGCGTGCCGAAGGACTGGGGACTGTGGGGTCCGTCCTGCCTCCACCCTAGGCCCGAGGACTCCCGCCGGTCGGGCACGCATGCGGACATGGGCCTCGGGCCCGCCGGGCTCCCGTGCTCGCCCTTCCGAACGCGGACCCCTGGACACAAATATGTCCCGATAACGCACTCGGAGCCATCGGCCGCGTGCTTTTTCGGGACTCAGATGTTCCCGGGCTCAGGCAAACAAAAAGACCCTGAACCAATGGTTCAGGGTCTTTTCACGTCCTGGGACAGGACGACAGTGGAGATGGGGGGAATTGAACCCCCGTCCGATGCAGCATTGTCAGGGCTTCTCCGGGTGCAGTGTGCTTACAGGTTTCTCAGTTCCGGTCATCTCGCACACGAGTGACCGCCGAACTCAGTTACGTAAGAGTCCCACGAACGCCCGTAACCTGCGTCCGCAGCAGTGACCTTCTAGCTGATGGCAGGATCCAGGTCGAAGGTAAACCTGGGCTGCCAGACTGCTGTCGCTACTTACGCAGCGAGAGCGAAGTCAGTGCGCTTGGATTTGGCACTTATTGTTTTACAGAGAGCGTTTACGAGATAACTCTGCGTCCTCGACCCGCTTCCCCTGTCTCAACTCACATCGTCGAAACCGATCATCCCCGTATTCATTTTTCAATGAGCTTCCACGTGCCGACGGATCTCAGTGACTCGCCCGCGCGTGGACACATCAGAATACGCCCGCCCTAGCCACACCGTCAAATCGGCAGGGATTGCGGACCGGGCTCCTCGGACTGCGCCGGCTCCACCCGTGCTGCCCTGCCCTGGCCCTCCCCCGCGGGATGCCCTAGGGTGTAACGCATGTTCCGATGAGCCATTCGACCTCCCCGCGCCCGTGGCCGCTGCCCGGCGGGGATCCCGGCTATCCGAGGACACCCATGGCTCATCCCCCGCATTCTCCCGCCACCCCTAATACGGCCGCGCACATCCGCGTGTCCGGCATCTCCGCCTCCTACGGCTCCCACCGGGTGCTCACGGACATCAGCTTCTCCGTGACCGCGGGTGATCCCACGGGTCTGATCGGAGAGAACGGTTCCGGCAAGAGCACCCTGCTGCGCATCGTGGCGGGCCTGCGCGCGCCCGACGCCGGTGAGGTCCGCGCCGTCGGCCCCGGCGATCCGCTGCGCGTGGGCCTGCTGTACCAAGAACCCCCCTTCGCGCCGCACGACACCGTGGCCCAGGCCGTGGAGTCGGCGGTGCGGACCGTGCGGGACGCAGCATCCGCCGTCGACCGCACAGCTGACGCTCTCGCCCGCGCCCCGGAGGACGAGGGTGCCGCCACCGCGTACGCCGCCGCCCTGGACACTGCCGAACGGATCGGCGCGTGGGACGTGGGCACCCGCATCGACGTCACCCTGGACGGGCTCGGCCTGGGAGGCGTGGATCGTGACCGGTCCACGGGTGCCCTGTCCGGCGGACAGCGCTCACGGCTGTCCTTGGCCTGGCTGCTGCTCTCCACCCCGGACGTGTTGCTGCTCGACGAACCCACGAACCACCTGGACGACGCCGCCACGGACTTCCTGCGCGCGACCCTGCGGTCGTGGCACGGACCGGTGCTGCTGGCGAGCCATGACCGCGCATTCCTGGACACCGCCGTGACCTCGCTCGTGGACCTGGACCCCGCACCCCGACCGCATGCCGTCACCTCGGACCTCGTGGGTGACGGCACCGGGACGGGCATCGGCGTGACCCGCTTCGGCGGCACCTATTCCCAGTACGTGCTCGCCCGCATGGATACCCGCGAGCGCTGGGAACGCACGTACCGGGACGAACAGGCGCAACTGAAGAAGCTCCGCGCGGCCGTGCGGGAGCAGCAGACCGTGGGCCACAGCGACCGGTCCCCCAAGACGGAGGGTCGTGCGGCGAAGAAGTTCTACGCGGACCGCAACGCCGCGGTGGTCTCCCGACGGGTCAACGACGCGCGGGCCCGCCTGGCCACCGTCGAAGACGAGCAGATCCGCAAGCCACCCCGGGAGCTGTACTTCCAGGGACTCACCGCGGGTTTGTCCGGATCGGAGGCCGCACTGCACCGCACGGGTCCGGTACTGACCGCCTCCGCGGCCGAGGTCGCGGGACGGATGGCACCCGTGTCCCTGACCGTGAGCGCGGGTGAGTCGTGGCTCATCACGGGTTCCAATGGCGTGGGCAAATCCACCCTGCTGAGCCTGTTCGCCCGGCGACTGGAACCCACGCGCGGTTCCGTGCACGTCGCACCCGGCGTACGCGTGGGGTTACTGGATCAGGACGCCACACTGCCCGGCGCCGACCCGGAGCACACGGCGGCCCATATCTACCATGAGCTCGTGGGAGAGGATCGCGCGGAGACCGTTCCCCTCGGGACGTTCGGCCTGCTGGCCGGGCGGGACGAGAACCGGCGGGTCGGTGAGCTCAGCGTGGGACAGCGGCGTCGGCTCGCCCTGGCGGTGCTGCTCGCGGACCCGCCGCACGTGTTGTTGCTGGACGAGCCCACCAACCACTTCTCACTCGTGCTCGCCACGCAGCTCGAGGCGGCGGTGCCCGACTACCCGGGGACCGTGCTCGTGGCCTCCCACGACCGCTGGTTGCGCAGGAACTGGACCGGCCGGCACCTCGCACTGGAGGTACCGGCCGGGACGCCGTGAGTCGAAGGGCTCAACCGCGCATGTTGCGGTAGCGCATGGCGCGCTGGGCCTCGCGGTTGTCCTGCTTCTCGCGCAGGGTCTGACGCTTGTCGTACTCGCGCTTGCCGCGGGCCACCGCGATCTCCACCTTCACGCGCTTGCCGTGCACGAAGTACAGGGACAGCGGAATGATGGTGTAACCGGCTTCGCGCGTCTTGCCCGCGATCTTATCCAGCTCGGAGCGGTGCAACAGCAGCTTGCGCCGCCGCCGCGCGGAATGGTTGGTCCACGAGCCCTGCAGGTACTCCGGGATGTGGGCGTGTTCGAGCCACAGCTCGCCGCGGTTGTCGAACTGGCAGAACGCGTCCACCAGGGACGCCCGCCCCATGCGCAACGACTTCACCTCCGTGCCCATGAGCGCCAGACCGGCCTCATAGGTGTCGTAGATGTTGTAGTCGTGGCGCGCCTTCTTGTTGTTGGCCACGATCTGGCGGCCGTCATCAGCGTTCTTCTTGGCCATCGGCCTGTTCTTCCTTCACCGGGTCCCGCCGGGGACGACGCCGCTGTCCCGGCCCGGGGTGCGCGGGGCACCTGCCGGGCGGGGCGGCGTCGTCGTGCGGCGTGGAGCCCTTAGTCCTCGTCGTGCTGGCGGGCGTCCGCGCGCCAGCGAATGCCTTCGTCGATGAACGAGTCGATCCCGCCGTCGAACACGGAACTGGGATTGCCCTCTTCGTAGTTGGTGCGCAGATCCTTGACCATCTGGTAGGGGTTGAGCACGTACGAGCGCATTTGGTCACCCCAGGATGCCTTCACGTCCCCCGCCATCTCCTTCTTCTTGGCGTCCGCTTCCTGCTGGCGCAACAGCAGCAAGCGGGACTGCAGCACGCGCAGCGCGGCCGCGCGGTTCTGGATCTGCGACTTCTCGTTCTGCATGGACACCACGATGCCCGTGGGGATGTGGGTCATGCGCACCGCGGAGTCGGTCGTGTTCACGGACTGACCACCGGGACCCGAGGAGCGGAACACGTCCACCTTCAGCTCGGACTCCGGGATCTCGATCGTGTCGTCGGACTCGATGAGCGGGATGACCTCCACCGCGGCGAAGGACGTCTGGCGCCGCCCCTGGTTGTCGAACGGAGAGATCCGCACGAGCCGGTGCGTACCCGCCTCCACGGACAGGGTCCCGAACGCGTAGGGCGCCTTGACCTCGAACGTGGCCGACTTCAGACCCGCCTCTTCCGCGTAGGAGGTGTCCAGGACCTTGGTGGGGTACCCGTGGCGCTCCGCCCAGCGCAGGTACATGCGCATGAGGATCTCCGCGAAGTCCGCGGCGTCCACACCACCGGCGCCCGAGCGGATGGTGACCACGGCCTCGCGTTCGTCGTACTCGCCGGCCAGCAGGGTCTGGATCTCCAGTTCGGACAGCGCCTTGCGGATGGACTCGAGTTCCTCCGCGGCGGCGTCCCGGGTGTCCTGGTCGTCCTCCTCCTCCGCGAGTTCCACCATGACCTCGAGGTCGTCGATGCGCCCGGAGATCTTCCTGAGCCGGTCCAGCTTGCTCTGCTGGTGCGATAGCTGCGAGGTGACCTTCTGGGCCTCGTCCGGGTTGTCCCACAGGTCCGGGGCCGCGGCCTGCTCGGACAGGACGGCGATCTGCTTCTTCATGGACTCGACGTCGCTGACCGCCGCCACGGAGTCGTAGGTGGCTCGGAGGGCACGGATTTCTGCAGCGTAGTCAATGGAGGCCATGACACATCACTTTACGTCATGGCCCCCGGGTCCGTGAGTCGGTAGGATTCCCTGCGACCCCACTGCCGAGGAGCCCGCCGATGGAACGCCCCACCGTACTCGCACTCATCCTGGCGGGAGGCAAGGGGTCTCGACTGGGCGCCCTGACCGATCACGTGGTCAAGCCCGCGTTGCCCGTGGGCGGCACGTACCGCTTGATCGACGTGTCCCTGTCCAACCTGGCGCACTCGCACATCCCGGACGTGTGGATGGTGCAGCAGTACCTGCCCCACGACCTCAACGCCTACATGGCCGGCGGTCGCCCGTGGGACCTGGACCGCTCCCACGGCGGGCTGCAGATCCTGCCGCCTTACGAGGGGTCCCACGGCGAGGGTTTCGCGAGCGGCAACTCGGACTCCATCTACCGCCAGAGCACGATCATCCGTGAGGCGGACCCGGATCTGGTCCTCGTGCTCTCCGCGGACCACCTCTACACGATCGATTTCCGGTCCGTGGTGGACACCCACCTGACCAAGCGCGCTGATCTGACCATGGTCACCACCGAGGTCCCCGAGGATCCCTCCCGCTACAGCGTGGTGTGCACCAGCGAAGCCGGCCAGGTCACCGAGTTCGCGTACAAGCCCAAGGAGCCCAAGGGCAACCTTGTGGCCGGTGAGATGTTCCTCTTCTCCACGGACGTGCTGCTCTCGGCGCTGGACACCCTGCAGTCCGAACTGGGCGGGCTGGGCGACTACGGCGAGGACCTCATCCCCTACGTCCTGGAACACCACCGGGTGGTCGAGCACCGGCACCTGGGGTACTGGATGGACCTCGGGACCGTCCAGTCCTACTGGACCGCGCAGATGCAGCTGATCGACGGCGACGGCGCGACCCTCGACGATCCCGCATGGCCCATCTGGAGCGGCCAGGTTGCTCTCCCGCCCGCGTTCGTCGCCGACGACGCCACGGTCTCCCGCTCGTACGTGGCCCCCGGGGCGCGGGTGGCCGGCACCGTGGAACACTCGATCATCGGCCAGAACTGCGTGATCGAGGCCGGGGCCGTGGTGCGCAACTCCGTGCTGCTCGACGACGTGCACGTGGGTCCCACGGTGGAGCTCATCAACGTGGTTGCCGATTCGGGTGCGGACATCACCGGCGGTTCGCAGCGCGGTTCCGCGCAGCACGTCACGGTGATCGACCGCACCGGTACCGTGAGCCAGCGAGAAGCGTTCGACACCTCCGCGGTCCTGCCACGGAACCATGAACAGTACTGATCCCCTCCTTCGAAAGGTCGTCTTGTCATGAGCCGTTCCCGATCCACCCTGGGCCCCGTGCTGCGTCAGGTGCTGCGCTCCACCGTGCGCCGCCAGGCCACCCGCCGCCTCATCGGCGTGGTGCCTCCCGTGGCCGCATACCGCCGGGTGGCCACCGCCCGTCGCTTGCTGCGTATGCTGCGCCGCTGAGTCACGCCCACTGCAATGTGGCGAAGGCACGGCCGGGAATCCCCCGGCCGTGCCTTCGTCATATCGGTGCTTCGTTCAGTGCGGTGCATCACGCGTAGCGTGGCCGTGCTCCTAGCGGTGCGTGGTTCATAGCGACACCTCGCTTGTAGGGGGCCTCGCCCATGGCGGAGCGTCACTCGTGACGGCACCCGTCATCGGGCCGTTCGGGGCATCGGGGCCAGGCGCAGGATCAGGAGGCCCACGGACACCGAGGGAGCGCCGTCGTGCTGGACGACGGCCCAGGAGGTGGCGCGTGCGGTGTCGGTTGTGGTGGTCGAAGCATCGGTCATGGCAGTCTTACTTATCGCGGAAAGTCACTCCGCAAGTGACGCGTCAACGGTACACAACACGTCACCTGTGAAACCGCTGGTCAGACGGCAAACCGGGTGAGGTGAATCACCGCTGCATGACGGCTCGCGCGTCCCCCGTGGCGTTGATCGAGACACCCGCCGGGATGAACACGTTGACCACCGGCGGATGCACCACGGCCGAAAGCGTGACCTGGGCGGTCGTCCCGTCCGCCGATCCCGTGGGCGCCGCGAGGGACAGCCCGCTGACATCGTGGAAAGCCCCCACGGTCCCCAGGTAACTCGTGGCCGAGGCGGCCACCGCCCCGTTCGTGAGGATGGGTGTGGGCGGACCCGAACCGGAGCGGTCCACGTTCGTGAACGTGTCCGCGGCGGCCCCCGCCGCCCGATCGGCGAGCGATTGAAGTTGCCGCTCCCCTACGTACACGCTGGTGATCGCCATGACTGTGACCACCAGGAGCAGAGTCACCAGGGCGAAACCGATCATCACGATCGTGGTCTGTCCGGAGTCAGGATCCTCGGGGTTCGCACGAGGCGGTTCATCGCGGTCCTGGCTCGTCCCCTGCGCCGGGCACTCGTGTGGCCGCGGCCCGTCGAGGTCGTCGATCTGCGCAGTCGCGATACCGATGAGGGGCCGCATCACGTCGCGGCCGGATAGCATCGCGCGCATCATGAGTACCGCCCCGCGATCACGGTGACGTCCGAGGACAGCGCGGCGATCCTGGCCGTGACGAACCCCGGCATCAAGGGGAGTTCCACGGTGACGGTGGCGTGGACCCGGGCCACCGAACCGGGTGTCTCACACGTCCCGTCCGAACAGCTCACCGTGACAGCGAGGTCCCGCGGGTCGAAACCGTGATCCTGGGCCGCGACGGCGGCGACGTCGTGCACCCTTACGCGATTGAGGTCCTTGGCCTCGAGAACGGACACGGCCTGAGCCGCCTGGTCCGCCGCCGCGACCACGGCGAGCGAGCCCGCCTGGACCCGGGCCACCGTGACCACCAGGTACATCACGGGCACGAGCAATAGCAGGCCCAGTCCGATGAACTCCACGATCGCGCTCCCCCGGTCCGGATCGTCCCCGGAACCGCGCCGCGCGAGGACCTCACGAATCCATGTCGACCGCATGCCCACTCACCTCCAGCGCGCGCGGCGGGCCCAGCGTGGTCACGACCGGTAGGGGCGAGACCACACGGATCTCGACCGCCGGCAGTGACCCCACGCTGGTACGGGACACGGAGATGTCCCGCGCGTACCTCGCGCCCACGGTGTCGGTGATGATCCCGCGCGTGCGGGCGATGCCGTCCTCGTCGGTGCGGTCCGCGAGGCTCGCGTACCGGGCCCCGGCCGCGGCGGCGTCGATCAGGGTGTTGCGCACGTGCAGCGCGAATCCCACCTGCAGAATGAGGCCGAACAGCACGATCGCGAGGGCGAGGACCATGACGTATTCGGCCACCGCGTTGCCGGCGTCCGGGTCGAGCGCGGGGTCAGAGGCCCGAGACGCGGTTGATGGCATCCTGGAACAGCCCCTCCAAGGCGGGCCGGGCGATCAGCAACAACCCCGCCACCAGCACCGCGGACATGAGCGTAAGCATGACCCAGCCGGGTACGTCCCCCCGATCCGGGTGGTCATCACTCGGTGCGAGCCGAGCGGGCAGGGAGACGGTCAGCAGCCACACGGTGGCCGCATGACAGCGCATCAGGTGTTTCATGATTTTCTCCTTGTGTCGTCAGTAGGTTCCGGAGCCGATCCGTCAGAACCCCAGGTCCAGGACCGCGAGTCCGGGGAACACCGCGAACATCACGCTCAACGGCAGGATGAAGAACACGACCGGGACGAGCATCGCGATCTCTTTCTTGCCGGCGATCTCCATCAGGACCCGTTTGTCGTGGTCCCGCACGTCCTGAGCTTGGGCTCGCAGCACGTCAGCGAGCGGGGTGCCCCGTTCGATGGCGACGACGATGCCGTCCACGAACCTGCCCAGCGCCACGACGTCGGTGCGCGCCGAGAAGTCCTGCAGCGCCGTCGTCAATCCGGACCCGGCGCGCGTCTGGGCGAGCACCGCTCGGAATTCCCCGACTAACTCGCCCTCCGCGACCCGGCACACCCGTTCGAGCGCGCCCACGGTGCTTTCCCCGGCGCCTACCGCGAGCGCCATGAGCTCTGCCACGGCGGGGAACTCGGCGAGCATGCGCTTCTCCCGGCGCTGGATACTGCGGCTCAAGAGGTAGTTACGCAGCCATACACCGGTCCCCGCGCCGAGGACGGCACCCACGGCGAGGATCGCGATGTTCACGTCCGCCCGCAGCACCAGGGCCATTCCGATCACGCTGCCCACGACCGCTCCGGCCACACCGAAGAGCACCTGTTCGGCGCGGTAGTCCATGACATCCTTACGGGAACCGTCCCGCACGAGTCGTCGGGCGAGGACGTCCGCGTTGGAGAACAGGGGCGCTGCGCGCTGAAGGATCCAGTGCATGAGGGCGTTGCCCGCCGCACCCGTCAGGGACTGGCCGCGGGAGCGCCGTGAGCGCCAGGGGTTGTCCCCGAGTCCGGCGGAGAGCTCCGCGGCGCGCAGTTGCGGGGCGATCCGGTCCGCGAAGCTGGGCGCTCCCACGGCCTTGGCCGCCGCAAGGATGAGCCACAGTCCCAGCGAGAGAACGAGTCCGAGCACCCCGGACAGCACGGTGAGGTTCATCGCAGCACCCTCCGCTCGGTGGGTAAGGCGCCCAGGCGCAGCATGAGCTGGTACGCCAGCACCGAGATCGCGAGCCCACCCAGGAGCACGGCGGCGCCGGCGGCCGTGTTGTAGGCGCGGACCGCTGCGGGTTGGGTGGCCATGAGCGCAAGGATGAGCCACGGTGCCGCCACGGACAGCCGAGCGGCGTTCACGGTCCAGGACTGCCGGGCTTCCAGTTCACTGCGGGTTCGTTCGTTCTCCCGCAGGAACTCGGACAGGGTGCCCAGCAACTTCCCCAGATCGGTGCCGCCCACCTCGCGGGTCACGCGCAGCGCCTCCACGATGTTGTCCGCCACGGGATCGGCGAGCCGCTGCTTGAGCATGGTCAGCGACCCGTGGAGCTGACCGCTAGCACGGTAGTCGGCCGCGAACTGGGCGAACGCGGGCCGCAGGGGTTCCGGTCCCCGGTACTGCAGTTGCATCAGGGCTTCGGGCAGGCCCATCCCCGCGCGGATCGCGGAGCGCACATGGTCCACGACGTCGGGCCAGACCTCGCGCAGGACGGCCGTGCGACGTCGTGCGCGCCGTTTGACGAGCCACAGCGGGAGGCACAGTGTCACGAGGAAGACACACAGGCCGAACACCGCGGCGGACGTCAGCGCCAGGATCAACACCCCCGCCACCAGGGCGAGGAGCAGGCTCAGCCCGATGAACGCCGCGGGTGACAGGCCCGGGAGATCCGCCCGTAACAACAGGGTGCGGAGGTAGCCTGCCCGCGCGTGTTTGGTCCGCGCGGCAGGTGGCCGGGTCCAGCACGACCACCACACGAGGAACACCCCGGTTCCCAGCAGTACTCCGAACAACGCACTCATGGGTCTCGCCGCCCCGTTCGCGACGCGTCGTCGGCGGGCGTGGCGATGCGGCCGGTGTCGTCGGACGCGGTACTCGCCGGAGCGTCGTCGTGAATCAGCGACGCCGGAGAATAACCCGCGCGCGTGAACTTGTGGGCCGAGGGCAGCTCCGAGGCCACCGCGCGCAGGGCGCCGTCCTGTAAGCGGAAGATCGGGTACGTCTCGATGACGCCGTTCTCCACCCGGTTACCGATGCCCAGGATCTCGGCGACGTACCGGTGACCCGAGGGCGCGCGGTGGCAATGGACGACCAGGTCGAAGCACGAGGCCACGGTGGGTACCACGAACGCGCTACTGATGTTCTCGCCCGCGAGCAGCGGCAGGGTGCAGATCTTGGTCACGGCATCGCGGGCAGAATTGGCGTGCAGCGAGCACATCCCCGGCAGCCCGGCATTCAGCGCGATGAGCATGTCCAGACTCTCGGCCTCGCGCACCTCCCCCACGACCAACCGGTCCGGGCGCATGCGCAGCGCCTCCTTCACGAGCCGGCGCAGCGGGATCTCGCCCGTGCCCTCGAGGTTCGCTTGGCGGCACTGCATGCCGACGACGTCGCGCAGCGCCACCTTCAGCTCGAAGACCTCCTCGACCGTGATCACCCTCTCCCGCGGGCCGATCGCCGCGCACAAGCAGTTGAGCAGGGTGGTCTTCCCGGCCTGGGTGGCCCCCGACACCAGGATGTTCAACCCGGCATCCACCGCCGCATGCAGGAACTGCGCGGCCTGGGTGGTGAGCGAGCCCAACCCCACCAGATCCTCCAGGCGGCGGGCCCGTGCCACGAACTTGCGGATGTTCACCGCCCAATGCGCCCGGGTAACGTCCGGGATCACCACGTGCAACCGGGAACCGTCCGGCAGGGAGGCGTCCACGAACGGGGAACTCAGATCCAGGCGGCGCCCCGAGGACTTGAGCATGCGCTCCACGAGGGTGCGCACGTGTGACTCGCTCAGCACGAGACTCGTCAGCTCGGATTCGCCGTCGCGGGCGATGTAGATCTCGGTCGGGCCGTTGATCCAGATCTCCTCGACCTCGGGATCATCCAGGAACGGCTGCAACGGACCGTACCCGGCCACCAGGTCCAGCACCGTCTTACGGGCAGCCTCAAGGTCCTGCACCCGCGGCAACCCCGCACGCGCCGAACGCACGTCGTACTCCGCCACCACAGCGGCCACGATCTGACGGGTGGGCTCCACCTCATGCAACGGATCCAACCCGCTGCGCCGGATCTGCTCACGCACATCCGCCTCGATCAACCCGATCGCGTCCTCGGCGACCCCTACGGCCATGACTCCCCCTGGGATTCCCCCGAACCCGTTACCGGCTGGTCAACTCTGCAGGGAACGCTAGGGGAAATCGCAGCTGATCGACACGACACGGCACCCGGTCTGTGGATAACCCCGCTGACGTGCACCGATGAACCCGGCCATGGGCGTCATGTTTCGACCTACTATGCAACTGCATCGAGTGTGATGGGCATCACGACCAATGGGGCAGGACGCGCTAGTCCGGCCGAGCTGGTCGCCGCGACGTGACTGAGAGACCTGGACCTCTGCAGCACGAGCTCCGTGCGGGGCCAACGGCGCAAGTCGAGAATGAGCGTGCGCTCCGGCCGCCTTACGATGACGCCACCGATGGAAGGAGGGAAGAGTGGCCAAGCACCTGTTTCTGCCTAAGACCCACCCCCTCTCTCGCTTTTCTCGACGAAACAGGCTCGATCTCCCGAGACGGATTCTTCGCTGTCGGCCTTCTCCTTCACCCGGGCCTCCCCGGGTTCTGCGCAGCATGCAGAAGTACCGAGACCGAACCCATGACTACGGCAAGTTCCACCTCACGGATCTCACCCAGGGCGCCCTCAATACTTACGAGGGCTTCGTGGACACCGTCTTGACCGACAGCGACTTCCGTTTCTTCTGTTGCGTCGCTGCTCGAGATCCTGCCGACCCGGTGGCACGGTTCGCAGATCCGTGGACGGCCTACCTGAAGTTGTTCGAACGGTTACTCATAGGGGCGATCAGACCGGGAGAAATAACAACTGTTCTGGCCGACAACTATTCCACCCCTGATCACGACCTGCTCGAGGAAGATCTCAAATCCAACGTCAACCGTCGCCTGCGTAGACTCGGAATTGCATCAGTTGTACGTCTGGACTCGCGTGCCACTGACGGGCTGCAAGCGGTAGATGTCTTGACCTCGGCCATCGCGTTCCACCATCGTCTCACAGCGGGACTCGCCGGTTCCCGGTCGCCCAAGGCCCTGCTCGCAGACCATGTCGCTCAACGATGTGGTGTGCCCGATTTCTTGACCGAGAGGAAGACTGCGTGCCTCGGCTTGAGGATGTATGACCATGCCTCTCGGCCCGGCATCGCTGGGCCCGATGTCGGGGAGTAAAATGACTATGTACCGGGTGTGGGCCTCTGGCCTATAGCCCGGTATTTTCTTGCTGTGCGGAACCCGGCCCAGCGGCGTTGTGCCCGGACGAGTACCCCGACGATGGCGCCTCCACCGGCCGACCCAGCGGCGAGGTGTGGCGGAAGGCGCGCACCGAGCGGCGCTCGCCGTGGGCGGCGTCGGGCTCCCAGGGCTTCTCGGTCTCCGAGATGGCGATGTGCCGGGCGATGCGGGTGAGCTTGACCTCCTCTGCACGGCGGTGCTGCGCTGTGGTGTACTGCGTGACCATGAACAGCACCACGAGCGCGTAGAGCACCAGATCCGTACCACGGCCGATGCCCAGGAACCGCGCGACGCTCGTGACGAGGTCCGGGACCAGGATCGAGATGGCCGCGAAGACGAAGAACGCGACGGCCGCGAGCCGGCGGATCGCCTGGTGCTTGGCGTTGGCCCCGCCGCGCACGAGCGTGAGCGCACCGTACGCCACGGCGAGGATGAGGACGATCTGGACCACGATGGTCATGTGGGGGCTCCCGCTACTTCACGAACAGTTCGGTCAGGATGTTCACACCGTTGAGCAAAGACTGGCCCTTGCCCTTGGAATACTCCGTGTAGATGATCTCCACCGGGTGCTCGACCCACCGGGGCTGGATCTGCGCGAACTGGTTGACGATCTCGGAGGCGTGGGCCATGCGGTTCTGCTTGAGGTGGATCTTGCCCAGGGTCCCCCGGTCGATGGCCCGCAACCCGTTGTGGGCGTCGGAGAGGTCCATCCCGCTCGTGAACTTGGACACGAACGCCGCGGTGCGCAATACGAGGCGTTTTAGCGGTGAGACCTGCGTGCGGTCGTCCAGGAACCGGGAGCCCAGGACCACCTCGGCCTCACCGGAGCGGATGCGCTGAACCATGTCGTACGCGTCGATCACCCGGTGCTGGCCGTCCGAGTCGAACGTGACCACGCAGTCCATCTCGGGGTCCTGCAGCGCGTACTCGAAACCCGTCTGCAGGGCGGCACCCTGACCGAGGTTGATGGGGTGCTGGACCACCACGGCGCCGGCCTCGCGGCAGATCCGTGCGGAGTCGTCACGGGAGCCGTCGTCCACGCACACCACGTGCGGGAACGTCCGGCGGAGGTTCTCCAGGACCTCCCCCACCACCTGGGCCTCGTTGTACACGGGCATCACAATCCACGCTCGACTCACCCGACCATTGTTCCATAGCGCGCGGCACCCCCCAGTCCCGGGCCGGGCATCCCCGGGTCTCCCTCCGAGCCCGGCGATATACTGCGTCAGGTTCCCCAGCTTCCCCCTGCCGAAGGAAAGTCGTTTGCTTCCCAACATAGGCCTGTTCTCCATTCTCTGGGTCGCAGCCGCACTTTTCCTCCCCGGTTACGGACTGTGGAGGTCCCTGCGCTTCTCCCGGGCGCGCTCGCTGCTCTTCGCCCCGCTGGGCTCGGCCGCCGTGCTCGGTGGCCTGGCCATGGCTCTCGGTCTCGCACACATTCCCTGGAACCGGGGCACCGTCCTGGTGGGGTGTCTCCTGGTCTGGCTGCTGGTGGCCGCACTCATGGTGCTCGGGCGACGACGACGCGAGGGCAGCTCGGAGCTCGGGTGGCGGGAGCGCTGCCGGGCCGTCTACCGGCAGCCGGTAGACGCGGAGCACCGCATACCGTGGCACGGGCTGCTCGTCGCGCTCCTGTCGGCCGGCATCGGTGGGTACCTCATCAGCACCCGGCTTCGAGAATTGATGCCAGGGGCGGGGTCCTTCCCTCAGCGGTTCGACGTGCTGTTCCACCTCAATGCCGTGCGGTTCATTCTCGAGACGGGCAACGCCTCATCGTTGAACCTCGGAACGATGATCGCCCCGGACAAGTCGTTCGCGTTCTACCCGTCCCTGTGGCACGGCCTCGGTGCCCTTGCCATGCAAGCCACCCACGACGACGTCTTCGTGGTCACGAACGCGGTCGTCCTCGTGGTGTGCGCCGTCGTCTGGCCCCTCGCGATCGTCACGGCAGTGGGAACGATCACGGGTTTCCGGCCCCTGCCCCTGATCACAGCGGGCGTAGGGTCCGCGGCATTCAGCTCTTTCCCCTTCGCGCTGCTGAACTACGGCCCCCTGCTACCGAACATTCTGTCGCTGTCCTTGCTTCCCCTCGCCGTGGCTGTCATGGCTTCCATCACGGCTGTGACCCACCGTCTGCGGGCAGACGTGGGCCAGCGCATCATCGTGATCCTTGCCATGCTTGGCGCGCTGGGGGTTGCCCAGCCCAATGCTCTGGCAACCCTGCTGGTGGCCACCACTCTGATGGTGGTGTGTCGCAGCGGGTGGCGGGTACGCCGAGCCGCGGAGAACTTCACGCACCCCTGCCTCGTCCGTGGCAGCAGGGCTGGCCGGTACTACCGCAAGCTCATGCTCGGGACCATCGTCATTCTGCTGACCATTGCGGCCTTCACCATCATCTGGTCGGTTCTGCAGACGGACTACAACCGCCCCTCCGACACGGGGCTGACCACCGCCGTCGGACAGGCCGTCCTACTCGCTCCTAACGGCCGCGACGAGATCCCCTGGGTCTTCGCCATTAGTTCTCTCCTGGGCCTCATCGTGGCAATCTGGCGTCGCAAGTACCTGTGGGTCGCCCTGATGCACGTCAGCACTCTCGTCCTCTACGTCTACGCCACAGGAGCGCCGGACGACCCGTTCCGCACCTGGCTGGTCGGGCCCTGGTATGAGGACTCCTCGCGACTGGCGGCTCTGCTGCCGATGACCGGGGTGATGCTCACAGCAATCTTCGTCGTCTCCGTGGCAGACGTCTTCTTCCCCCGGCATATCGCCTCGGACCGGGTCATGCGGTGGCGGGCACCCAGTGAACTCGTCCTCGCGGTGGTGCTGTGCGTCCTCATGCTCCCCGCCACCCAGGAGGCGCCGTTCCGTCATATGGACGTCTACCTGAGGGACGCCTTCCGGATTGACGCGAATTCGTTCGGACTCACTCCGGACGAGTACGAGCTGCTGAAACGCGTGGACCTGAGCGTTCCCGAGGACGCCCTCATCGGCGTCAACCCCTGGACGGGAGCGAGCCTGGCCTACAGCGTGGCGGACCGCCACGTGACCTCGCCCCACATTTTCACCCATCTGTCCCCGGCCGAGGCCGTCGTGACCCGGGACCTCGGGGATACCTCCAAGTCGGCTGAGACGTGCCCAGCAGTGAACGAGTCGGGAATCGACTACGTCCTCGACTTCGGTGACCGGGCCCTGATACCGGACACTCCGGACTGGGACGACTTCCCCGCGTATACGAACGTCCACGACGTTCCGGGTGACCACTACGAGGAGGTCGACCGGCAGGGCGGCAGCGTCCTCTACAAGGTCGTGGGCTGCGACTGAACATCCCCGCCTACATGACGACGGCGCCGCGAGAGTAGGACTCTCGCGGCGCCGTCGTCATGTAGGCCGCTGGGCAACACAGCGGGCTCAGCCTGCCAGGGGCCCGTCCAAGTCCGGGTCGTACTGGGGCACGAACTCCTCGCCGCGCTCGGCGGCCTCGCGTGCCTGCCACTCGCGCTTGCGGCGCTTGTCCTCGAGGGCGCGCGCGAGGCCTTCCGCGTGCTCGCGGCGCACCTCCTCCTCGGGCTGGTTGCGCATGTGGGCGACGGCGCCGTAGACGTTGCCGTCGAAGACCTTGTTGCCGTGGTCCATCACGATCCCGCGTTCGCAGATGTCCATCACGAGGTTGAGGTCGTGGGAGACCACCACGAGGGTCTTGCCCCGGCGCACGAGGTCCTTGATCCGACCGATGCATTTCTTCTGGAACGGCTCGTCCCCCACGGAGAGGATCTCGTCCACCAGGAAGACCTCGGGGTCGGTGTGGATGGCCACGGAGAACGCGAGGCGCAAGTACATGCCGGAGCTGTAGAACTTGACCTCGGTGTCGATGAACTCGGCGATCTCGGAAAAGGCCACGATGTCGTCGAACTTGGCGTCGATCTCCGCCTTGTCCATCCCCAGGATGGCGCCGTTGAGGTAGACGTTGTCGCGGCCCGTGAGATCCGGGTGGAACCCCGCGCCCACCTCGATGAGCCCCGCCACGCGCTCCCGCGTGAGCACCTCCCCCGAGTCCGGGTTCATGACCCCGGAGATCATCTTCAGGGTCGTGGACTTGCCCGAACCGTTGAAGCCCAGCAGGGCCACGGTCTCACCGTCGTAGACATCGAACGAGACGTCGTTGAGTGCCGTGAACTTGGCCGTGAGGTCCCCCTTGCGGCCCTTCGCGAGCCACACGAAGGCCTCCTTCATGGAGCGGGTGTGGCGCAGCACGAACTCCTTGGTCATGTGCCTGACCCGGATGGCGACGTCCGCCTCGGTGCGCCCGGGGGTGTGCGGGGTGACTGAACTAGACATGATTCACAGCTCCTGCGCGAAGTTGCCCTCTTGGGACCGGAAGAGCCGGTCCGCGATCACGAAGAGGATCAGGCTGGTGACGATGGCCAACGGGGTCCAGCCCGTCATCAGGTGGGGCGGGACGTGCCAGATCTGCGGGTTATCCGTGGTGGGGAACCAGAACCCGTAGTGGAACAGTTCCACGGCCACCGTGAGGGGGTTGACCATGTAGACGTAATACACCCAGTCCCACAGCTTCTCCCGCACCATGGTCCACATGTAGAGCACGGGCGAGGCCCACGTGGAGACCATGACGATCAGGTCCACGATGTTCTCCGCGTCCCGGAAGAACACGTTGAACGTGGTGAACAACATGCCCAGGGCCAGGGAGAACAGGGCGATGATCAACGTCCCCACGACCACGGCCAGCAACTGTTTGAGGTCCGGGCGCCACCCGGTCACGAGACACGCGAGCAGCAGGATGGCCAATTGCGGGACGAAGTGGATGAACGCGACCAGCAGGTTGGACACCGGGAACAACTGCCGTGGCAGGTAGATCTTCTTGAGCAGACCGCCGTTGGCCACCACCGAACGCGATGCGTTGCCGAAGACCTCACCGAACAGGTTCATCACCACGATCCCGGAGAACAAGTAGACCGCGAAGTTCTCGATCCCCCGGTTCAGGTCCAGGAACACGCCCATGGCGATGTAGAACACCAGGAACTGCACGCCCGGCTTGAGGTAGGACCATAACAGACCCAGCACCGTGCCGCGGTACCTGATCTGGATCTCCTTGTCCACGATCAGCTTGAGCAGGAACCTGTTGGCGAACACGTCCCGCAAACCGCGGTCCTGCCCCGGAGGCCGCAACTGCGTCGCGGGGGCTTGCATTTCCATCTGCCGTCCTTTCCTCGCACGGGCCGTTGTGCGCCGTGACCGGATACACGCCGACGCCGCACGCGGAAGTCTGCGTGCGGCGTCGTGCAGGGGCCAAATTACTGCGCGGGGCTGTTCTCCGCAAAAGTCCGCGCCCACGCGTCCACCGATGTGATCTCCGGGAGGGCGGCGCGGTACTGCTCGCTCAGCGCGTCCCAACGGGAGAGCAACTCGGCGTGGAGCTTGACGCTCTCCATCATGAGCTCACGGACCTGAGCGGGATCCCGGCGGTACCAGGACGCCCCGGTGCCGTCCGCGTTGGAGACGATCGCCGAGTCCAGGGACGCCAGGTAGGACCAGTGGCTGTCCATGTGCGCCACGCTGGCCTCCGGGTACTCCTTGGCCATGTCCCGCACGGGGCGCAGCGTCTGCTTGAGCACGGTGCGCACCGCCCACGGGATCAGCTGCGCCTTGGTCGGGGACTTGGGAGCCCCCATGGTGCGCGGGGGCTTCTTGCGCCGGACCGGCGGCAGAGTGGCCGGGTCCTTGACCACGCGCGCGTCCGAGTACTCGTCCTTCATGGCGCGGATCTCGGGCATGCGGGTGGGCAGCATGGCGTGCAGCCCGTCCGGGCCGTCCAGGACGTCCTGGATCGCGAGCAACACGGACTTGGCCGGGTAGTACTGCATGGACACCACGTGCTTGGTATCCGTGGTCAGGGACTCGCGCAGCATCCGCCCGCCCTTGGCGAACGGCGAGTGCAGCAGAGCCGCGATCAGGCGGTTGCGCTCGTGGAAGTACGCCTGCCAGTCCACGGCGTCGTCCTTGTCCGCCCACGACACGTGCCACACGGCCGCACCCGGCAGGGAGATGGTCGGGTAGCCGGCGGCCTTGGCTCGCAGCGAGTACTCGGAGTCGTCCCACTTGATGAACACCGGCAGGGACAGCCCGATGTCCTCGAGGACCACGCGCGGGATCAAACACATCCACCAGCCGTTGTAGTCGGCGTCCCAGCGCCGGTGCAGCTGGGGACGCGAACGCAGACCGCGCTCGGCGAAGTCCACGCCACCCAGGCCGTCGATGGGACCCCACAAGAACCGATAGGGGTTCACGACCTCCGCGTACGCGTTGAGCAGGGGCTTGTTGTACATGTCGAACATGTGCCCGCCCACGATGGACGGGGTGTGGCACATGTCCGCGAACGCGGTGGCCCGCAGCACGCCCTCGGACTCGAGCAGGATGTCGTCGTCCAGGATCAGGACGTAGTCGGACTTCTCCACGCCGTTCGGGGTGTCCCGGCCGCGCACGACCTCGTACATGTTCCGGGCGAAACCACCGGAACCTCCCATGTTCCCCTGCCGGATCATCCGCAGCTTCCCGCGCATGGCCTTCTCGGCCTGCGAGAAATCGGGTTCGTCCTGGACCAGCTTGTTACCCTGGTCCACGATGATCAGCTCGTCGAGGACCTCGTCCAGGCCGTCCGCCTCGGCAATGGTCTTGATCGTGTTGACGCAGTAGTCCGGGCGGTTGAACGTCGTCACACCCAGGGTCACGCGACCCACCGGGCGGCCATGGGACGGCACGAGCCAGGACGCCGCGTCCAGGACCATGCCCTCCTCGTCCGCGATCAGGTCGAACCAGTACCAGCCGCCGTCACCGAACGGGGCCAGCGTGAGCTCGAACTCGCACGTGGCGCTCCCGCTGACCCGGCGGTCCTCGACGCGCTGCGCGACCCCGCGAGCATTCGTGCGGTACACGATGAGCGATCCGGCACCCGTAGTGCGCACACGCAGCACCACGGACTCGGCCACGGTCCAGCGGCGCCAGTAGGACGCCGGGAACGCGTTGAAGTAGGAGCCGAACGAGACGCGTCGCCCGGCCCGGATCCGCACCGAACGGCGCGAGAGGATGTCGTCCGGGTGCTGGTTGGCGGTGTCGGCGCCGGCCGAGGACGGGCCGTCCCGGTTGATGGGACCGTCGATGTACAGCGGCAGGGCGTCCAAGTCCTTGTTCGCGGGGAACACGACCCGGGCCACCTCCCGCAGGTCCTCCGCCGTGCTGGGCTCCGTGTTGATCTTGGCCAGGTACTCCTGGTCATCCGTGGTCTGCGGTTCGGGCTGGCTGGCCTGTTCCACGCGTTCGCTGCTCACTCGTCCATTCCTCCGCTGCTCAGGGGCGCACCGGAGGTGAAATGCGGTGCGATCTTGTTGTCCACCATGGACAATGCCGAGCCGATGGCCATGTGCATGTCCAGGTACTTGTACGTGCCTAAGCGGCCGCCGAACAATACCGACGACTCCCCCTTGGCCAGATCCCGGTACGCGAGCAGCTTCTCGCGGTCCGCCTGCGTGTTCACGGGGTAGTAGGGCTCGTCGCCCTTCTCGGCGAAACGCGAAAACTCCCGCATGATCACGGTCGCGTCCTTGGTGTAATCACGCTCCGGGTGGAAGTGGCGGAACTCGTGAATGCGCGTGAACGGGACGTCCTCGTCCGGGTAGTTCATCACCGAGGTGCCCTGGAAGTCCTCGATGTCCAGGACCTCTTCCTCCAGATCGATCGTGCGCCACGAGAGGTCGCCCTGGGCGTAGTCGAAGTACCGGTCCACCGGGCCCGTGTAGACCACGGGGACCTGGCCCACCACGTTCGACTTGGAGAACTCCTGGGAGTCGTCGAAGAAGTCGGTGTCCAGGCGCACGTCGATGTTCGGATGGTCCGCCATGCGCTCAAGCCACGCGGTGTACCCGTCCACGGGCAGGCCCTCGTGGGTGTCGTTGAAGTAGCGGTTGTCGTACGTGTAGCGCACGGGCAGCCGGGAGATGATGGACGCGGGCAGGTCCTTCGGATCGGTCTGCCACTGCTTGCCGGTGTAGTGCTTGATGAACGCCTCGTACAGCGGGCGTCCGATCAGCTGGATGCCCTTGTCGTTGAGGTTCTGCGGATCCGTGCCCGCCAGTTCACCGGCCTGCTCGCGGATCAGATCGCGTGCCTCCCCCGGGGAGTACGCCGCGCGGAAGAACTGGTTGATCGTGCCCAGGTTGATGGGCATGGGGAACACCTCCCCCTTGTGCCGGGTGTACACCCGGTGCACGTAGTTCGTGAACGCGGTGAAGCGGTTCACGTACTCCCACACGCGCTCGTTCGAGGTGTGGAACAGGTGGGCCCCGTAGCGGTGCACCTCGATCCCGGTCCGCTCCTCGTTCTCGCTGTAGGCGTTGCCGCCCAGGTGGGAACGCCGGTCGATCATGGTGACCTTCAGACCCATTTCTCGCGCCGCTCGTTCCGCCACGGTCAAACCGAACAGACCCGAGCCCACGACCACCAGATCAGTGTTCATGTGTTTCTCCTAGCATCTTCCGCGATTCATGCACGGACATCGTCTGGCCTAAAAATACCGGACACCACCCCGTGCGCCCTGTGTGACCCGCACAGCGCCGCGCCTCGTGAGCGTCGTCACACGGCGGCGTCGTGCGCAGGGTGCGACGCCGCTCGGCCGCTACGGCGACGGCGCCGCAGCTCGGAGGACGGCGGGGTTCACGCACCGCCGCACCGGGATGACAGCGAGGCGCGCTCCGCGTTCAGCGGGCGCCCGGGGTGAAGCCGCTGAGCACCCACGCGGCGGCGGCTCGCCCCGACGCCGCGAGCGACGCGTTCTCGCGGGCCCACGTCCGACGGCGCTCACGTGCGCCCTCGCGCTCACCCGAGCGGGCGTCGTCGAGCGCGCGTTCCATGGCGTCCGCGACCGCCTCGGGGGTGAACTCCACGGGCGTTCCCAACCGGTTCTCGGACACGAGGCGGGCACCCGCGCCCACCCCGGCGTAGATGGACGGTGTGCCGCACGCGGCGGCCGCGTAGAGCTTGGTGGGCTTGGAGAAGTCGTACCCGGTGTGCGGGATGACGGAGGCGAGGGCGGCCACGGCACCCCGCAGGAACGCCGCGGTGCGCGCCGGGGGCTGCACGCCGTGGAACACGACGTTGTCCGGGGCCAGCCGCGCGGCGACCTCCTGGACGCGGGTGAGGTCCGACCCGCGCCCCAGGACGTGCAGGGTCACCCCGGGGTGGCGCGGCAGGATCCGGGCGAGCGCCTCGATGAAGATGTCCATACCCTGCCATTCGGACACGGACCCCGCGTACACGAAATACGGTCCGTCCCACGGTTCGGCGGGGCCGTCCGCGGTGAAGGTGTCGGTGTCGATCCCGTTCTCGGCGAGGAACATCTTGTCCCGCCCGACCCCGGTCACGCGGCGCAGTTCCTCGCCCATCGATTCGGACACCGTGATCACACCGCCGGCGCGCCGGGCGGACACGGTCTCCGCGACGCGCATCAGCTGCGTCACCACCGAGGGGACGTCCATGTTCAGGGTCGCGGAGGTCCACACGTCCGGGTTGTACCAGATGTACGGACGACGCCGCAGTGCACTCGACAGCCACACCGCGAGTCCCGTGGTGGGGGGTGGTTCGCTCACCACGATGTCCGCGTCCATGGTGAGGAGGCGGGCGAAGGCCTGGACGTCGAAACTCAGGTACTGGGCCACGCCGCGGACGTAATCCTCGCTGTCCCGCAGAACGGGGACCCGCACGATGCGGTACGGCTCGTCCACGGTGGCCGCAGCCATGGCGCGGGGCGGGTTCGTGGTCAGGACCGTGACGTCGGCCCCCTCGGCGGCGAAGCCCCTGGCCAGGGCGGCCAGACGGAAGGACGCGGCCGCCGGTTCGGGGAGGAAGATTCGGCTGACGATGACAACCTTGCGGGGTCTCATGGCCTTTACTGTCTCATGATTCACGCCCCAATCCGGACCGCGTCCACGGCGCGTGCATGGGCGTTCGGTGGGAAGATCGGCCCGCGGTGAGCCCACTGCACGAGCGAGCCCTTGTACGCCCCCGCGCCGCGCGGATCCACACGGCGGGACGTGTCCTCGCCGCGGGCGGTCACCGGCGGGTGAAGTGCTGTCATGCAGTTGAGTCTCCGGATCACGTGGGCCGGTTCCGGCGTGGTCCACACCGCGCACCTCACCGCCGCATCGGGTGCGCGCGGGGCGGACCTGCGCGCCGAACTCGCCCGACTCCTGGGGACGCCGTGCACCGCCGTGGTATCGGGCGTCGATCTCGCGGCCGCGCGCGTGGGCACCCCGCCCCTGACGGATGGTGCCACGGTGGTCCTGACCCCGGAGGCACGGACCCTCGACGACGCGGACGTGCCGGCCGGGCCCGCTCAGGCCTCGACGCCGGGTCCCCCGTCCCCGGTCGAGCCGCTCGCGGATCCACAGGAGACCGCGTATCTCGTGGCCGTGGAGGGCGTCGGGGTGGGAACGCGCCTCCCGCTGGCCCGCGGAACGCATCAGCTCGACCTCACGCCCCACGAGCCACAATTGCTCCCCGCGTCGCAGCTACGAAAAGATCCCGCCCACCCGACCCTGATCATGGATGACGTGGGCCTGCGGGTGCTCCCGGGAGGCGCAGCACTGCGGCACGGCGACCGGGTCCGTGTGCGGGCGGACGGTCGCGCGTGCACCCTGCGGGTCTCGTTCCCCCCGGCGCACACCGAGGACCTGGCCTGGCCGGATCCGGCGGTGCCCCCGGCAGGATTCACCGCCCAGGAGACGGATCCGGCCCACCCCTTGCGTGTGGACTCCCCCGCGGTCGGGAAGTCCCGGATCGCCCTGATCACGGGTCTGCTCCCCCTCCTGGCCGGGATCGGTATCGCGGTGGTCACCCACTGGTGGTTCTTCCTGGTCTTCAGTGCCCTTGGTGCGGTCACGTCCGCGGTGGGTTGGTTCGGCGAGCGCGGCGCGCGGCGCGATCATCGACGTCGCCTGGCCGCGGCACTCCAACGGGACCTGCGCCGCTGTGAGAAGGCGGCGCCGTCGGCCGCGGAGATCGTGGCGCGCGGCCGGGCGGTGCGCAGCTCGTCCCGGAGTGACGGCGGCGGACCCCGCCCGGCCACCGCACTGTCCCATGACGCGACAACGCCCGGACGGATCGGCGCCCCTGCTGAGCGGACACGTCGGTGGGTCCGGCTGGGTCACGCGGCACGGTCCGCGCACATCGTCGGTGACCGTGCGACGGCGCCTCGCGCGGCATTCCACTCCCACGCTCCCGTGTTACTGGATCTGGCGGGGATCGGCAGCCTGACCCTGGTTCTCGACCGGGAACGCGCGGAGGGTGTTCTCCATGCCCTGGCCGTGCAGTTGTTCACGGGGCACGCGGCGCTCGCCGCATTGCGCGTGTCCCCGGGCATCACGTGGCGCCCGCCCGTGGCCCACGATCTGCTCGCAGCACCCCGCGAGAATCCCACGGCCTCTTCACCGGACCGGGACGTCGCGCTGGAGGTCGTGACACCGGCGTGGGCCGCCACCGCGCCGGCCACGCCCGGGACGCTTCGCATCATCGTGACGGCAGACCCGGAGGGTGCCCCCGGGGACACCGTCGTCACCGCGGGGCCGGACGGCCTGCGGCTCAGCAGCCGAGTGATCCATGCCGTTCCGGGGCTTGCGGACACCGGGCGCGGGACGCACCTCGCGTTCACGCCGGACACCGTGACCTTCGACACCGCAGAGGCGGCGATCCGCGCGTGGCGACGAGCCGCGGGAGGCGCTCACGGTGGCCCACTGCCTCGCCGCGTGGGCTCGCACGAGCTGGTGGCCGCGCACCTCGGTCCGACCTCCACCTCGCTCGTCGGCACGTGCCGTGGCGGGTCCGCCGCTCGTCCCCAGCCCACGACGTCGAACGCAGCGCTGGCCGCGGTGTTCGGCGTGTCATCCGCGGGGCCGGAGGTCGTCCGGCTCGACGACGAGAACCCGCACCTGCTCGTCGCGGGCACCACGGGATGCGGGAAGTCGGAAGTGCTGCGCACCCTCGTTACGGGGCTCGCACACGCATTCCCACCCGAGCGCCTGGAATTCGTGTTCATCGACTTCAAGGGCGGGGCGGCCCTGGCCCCACTGACGGGGCTACCGCACGTCACGACCCTGCTCACGGACCTGGGACCCGACGAGGTCGGCCGCGCCCTGGCCTTCCTACGCTCCGAGGTGCAGCGCCGCGAGCGGGTCCTGTGCTCCCTCGGGCTCAATGATATGGCGCAGCTGCTGTGCGCCGCGAGCGGTGCCCTTCCCCTACGGGAGCTCGTGGTCGTGGTGGACGAGGCCAGGATGCTCACGGATGCCTTCCCGGATGCGGGGCAACAGCTCGCGGTGATTGCCGCGGTGGGCCGTTCCCTCGGTGTGCACCTCGTGCTCGCGACCCAGCGTCCCCAGGGTGCATTGAGCGCGGACGTGCGCGCCAACATCACCCAGGCACTGTGTCTGCGGGTGCGCAGTGATCAGGAATCGATGGACGTACTCGGAACCGCCGCGGCGGCCCGCATCACCCCCGGCATCCCGGGCCGCGGGTTCCTGGACCGCGGGGACGGCCTGCCCGTGGAGGTGCAGGCGGCGGTCCTGACCCGCATGATCCCACCGCGGCCCGAGCCCCTGGTGCTTCGTTTCGATCCCGGACCCCTTCCGAGCCCGCCCGCCGCGGGAACCGGGCACCTCCGCCTCACCGCGTCCTCGGAGCGGGAAGCCGGGGTCACCGCCGCGGTGCGCGACGTCTCCCGCGCCTGGCACGGGTATCCGCCGCCCACCTCCACTGATATGGCATCGTCTCGCGTTCCCGCCGACGCCGCTGTCCCACCGCCCCTACCCCGCCACGTGCCCGCGGTGCGCACCGACGGTGACGAGGTGGATCTGGGTGCCGCGGAGAATCCGGCGGCCCACTGGTGCGGGCGGGTCTCGTGGCACCCGTGGCAGGACGGGCCGCTGTTGCTGATCGGACGCCCCGAGGCCACGCGCAAGGGACTGCGCGATGTGCTGCGGCGCTGCGCCCACATCCGGATCCCGACCGCCACGGACGAGGCACACACGGGGGTGGCGGTGTACGTCCTCACCGCCTCGGGCCAGCCCGTGGAGGGGCTCACCACGGCGGGCGGTCGGCCCCTGCACCCCGCTGTCCGCGGCTGTGCCCGTGCGGACCAGCCCGGGGACGTGGCCCACCTGGTGCGACAACTCCATGAGGGGCTCGAACACGCGTCCACCGTTCCCAGGGATCCCCCGTCACGCGCCGTCCTCGCCGTGGACGACTGGGATCGCTGTTGCCAGGTCCTGCGTGCGAGCACGTGGGCGCATCTGGAGGACGAGCTGGTGTCTCTCATGGCCACGGGTGCGTCCGGCGGGCTGTCCTGCGTGGTCGCGGGGGATCGCGCGCTGGTTGCGGGACGCGCTTCCCACCTCGGCTCCAACCGCTTGTACTTCCCACAAGGACAGAGCAACGATGCCCTCGTGCAGTGGCCCCGCCTGCCCCCGTTCACGCCGCATCCCGAGCGAGCCGCCCTCGCGGGCCCGATGGCCGCCCGCTGCACGCCGTGGGGCGTGGAGGATTCTTCGGGGCACCTCGCGGTCGTCCAGCTCGCCAGGTGGCTCGGACCCGACGCACCCGCGGTCGCCCACAGTGCCCCGCCCGGACCCACCGTGCCCACGGGCCTCCGGGATGCCCGGCTCGTTCCGCCACGGCCCGATGAACCTGCGGGTGCACTCGCCGCCGCGTCCCAGGATTCCCCGGACGCACGGCGCACCGACGGCCCGACGCACCAGCCGGCGAACCCGTGGCCCACGTCCTTCCCCTTGCCCACCGTGTGGCATGTCCCCGATCGGTCCGTGGCCGGCTTGGTGCTGGGTGTCACGCGGGACGGGCAATGCGCCGTTCACCCGTGGGGTCCCGGTTCGACCCTGATCGTCGCCGGCCCGGCGCGGTCGGGGCGATCCACGTTCCTTGACGCCGCCCGTTCCGGGTTGGCTGCACGCGCATCCCGAGGCGGCGGGCCTGGACATCTCGTATTCGCCGGCTCCCCCAGCACCGCAGCCGAGGCCGAGGAGCTCCTGCACGCCGCCAGGTCAGCTGATCGGCCGGCCACGATCGTGATCGACGACGCCGACCACCTCACCTCCGATGTCCTCCGGGCACTGGCCACCGCGTGGTCCGCGCATGCAGCCCCGGTCGAGTCCCACCAGGCTGCGGACAGCTCAGCCACCGCCTCGGCCCAGCCCGGGGCACGAATGATCGTGGGCGTGCGCCTCACGGATGCGCTCGCGGGGACCTTTCCCCCGCTACTCGCGTGGCGACAGCACGCGGACACGCTCCTGGTGCGTCCACGGCGGGTGTTCGACGGTGACGTGTTCGGCGCGTCCCTCACGGGCCTTGCGCTGGGCGGGCCGCCCGGCCGCGCGGTCTGGGTGCACCGCGGCCTCGCGGAACCGGTGCAGCTGCCCGCGCCCGCGCAGGCGGTCACAGGGTGAGAGGTACGACGACGCTCAGCCCCGTTCGGCGGGCCACGCCCCGCAACCGTCCGGTCACCCGGGGCCGTTGCGGTGGACGCCATCACTGCCGGCTCGCGCGAGCATCGGTGCCTGAGGTCCCGGCGTGCTCCGCGGGAGGTCCCGCGAGGTCAGCGGGCGACGTCGTCGTGGGTGCGATGCATCCAGGCGACGGTGCGCGGTGCGAACAAGCACAGGACGGTGACCACCGCGATCGCCGCGACCACGATCCCCCATAAGCCCACGGTGAGCTGCAGGAAGGACAGTCCGACGATCAACAAGAACGCCTGAGACACCAGGACCGCGGCGCGCGGCCAGCGTAACCCTCGCCAGGTCCCGCGGGCCGCCGCGCCGAGCCACAACGCACCCGCGGCGAGCACCACGGTCGCGAAGATGATCCCCGCGATGGGCAGGACATGCACGGAGAACAGGGAGACGACCAGGCCCACGGCAACCGCGAGCAATGCCGCACCCTCCAACGCCACCAGCACGGTGATCACGGATGCAGTCCAGGGCCGGGAGCTCGCGGCTCCGGGGGCGGTACGACGATCCGGGGCGGCCATGCGGAAAACCTTTCGGCGGGAACGGGAGCACTCCCACTGTAGTGACCGCATCGGCCCGCGGCCGGTGACGGATGCCGGGAACCTGTCCCGTCCGCTGATGCCGGAGGCCGATGCCACCAGTCGGTGCCGACGGCTCATTCGGGAGACCGGTCCTAACACTCGGTCCCGGCCACCGATGCCGGCCGTCGGCCGCGCGGGCAGCGGCCCGAGCAACCGGTCCCACGGGTCCGTCTCATCGGTGGGTCCCAGCCGCCGGTACAGGGGCCGGCCTCGCGCACGGACATCCGGCGGCAATCGTTGCGAGGGGCGCCTTGGGATGTGATATAGCGCTCACACCCTTGTTTACTGTGTGTTTACGTGGGAAAATTGTGGGCAGAATCCCCAAGGCCCGACATTCACGGGCCTTTTCTGTGTGTCATTCCCCCCGGAAATCCGCGACGCGGCTCGCTGCCGCATTGCGTGGGATGCGCACGGGCCCGCACCCACGAACCCGAAAGGAGCCGTGCCGTCATGGATTGGCGTAGTCGCGCAGCTTGCCTCGAAAAGGATCCCGAACTGTTCTTCCCGGTGGGCAACACCGGCCCCGCCCTGTTGCAGATCGAGGAAGCCAAGGCCGTGTGCCGCACGTGCGAGGTCATGGACACGTGCCTGCAGTGGGCCCTCGAATCCGGCCAGGACGCCGGTGTGTGGGGCGGTATGAGCGAGGACGAACGGCGTGCGTTGAAGCGCCGCGCCGCCCGCGCCCGCCGCGCCTCCTGAGTCCGTTCCCCACGGCGGCCCGTGACCTGCTCCCACGAGCGGGTCACGGGCCGCCGTCGTCCGCGGCCGGCTGGGCGTGTCAGGAGCGCCCGGACGTCGCTCGCGGGAACCGGGCGGTGATGATCACGCTCGTCCCACCCCCGTCAGCGGGTTGCCACCGGATGCCGCCCTGCAGCTCACCGGCCACGAGCGTGCGCACGATCTGCATCCCGAGTCCCTCGCCCTCCGCGGGTGGGCGGTAGGCGTCCACACCGGATTCCTCGATCACGGCGTCCCCCATGCCGCGCCCGTCGTCGTTGATCGCGATCTCGACGACGCGGTACCTCTCCCCCGCGTCCGTGACCTCGTCCTGCCGGTGCGTCACCGCGAGCTCCACGGTGCCGTCCCGGTCCTTGAGCCCATGCTCCACGGCGTTGGCCACGATCTCGTTGACCACGAGGGCCACGGACGTCGCGCTCTTGGACGGCAACCGCCCGAACCGGCCGCTGACCCGGGTGCGCACGTGCTGGCCCGCGGAGGCGGTCTCCACCGCGAGTTTGACCTGGTGGCGGATGAGGTCGTCGAAGTCCACGTCCTCCGAGATCTCGTGGGACAGGGACTCGTGCACGCGCGCGATCGCACTCACGCGCCGCATGGCCTGCTGCAGGCCGTTGCGTCCCTCGTCGGAATGCATGCGCCGGGACTGCAGGCGCAGGAGGGCGGAGACCGTCTGCAGGTTGTTCTTGACCCGGTGGTGGATCTCCCGGATCGTCGCGTCCTTGGACACGAGCTGCAGGTCGCGGCGCCGCAGTTCCGTGACGTCCCGGCACAGCAACAGCGCCCCGGTGCGTTCCGGGCCCTCCCGCAGCGGGATCGCACGCAGCGTGGCGGAGGCCTTGCCGGTGGCCAGTTCCGCGCGCCACGGCATGGTCCCCGCGAGCACGGGCGCCAGGGTCTCGTCCACGCCCGGGGCGGTCAGGGGCAACTGGCGTGCCACGTGCAACAGGTTCTGCCCCGTGATGTCCCCCGCCAGACCCAGCCGCCGGAACGTGGACAGACCGTTGGGGGAACAGAACTCGACGGTCCCCTCGGCGTTGAGCCGCATCATGCCGTCGCCCACGCGCGGGGCGCCCCGGCGGGAATCGGTGCGCACCGCGAAATCCGGCCACGTCCCCTGGTTCGCCATGCGCAGCAGGGCCGAAGCCAGCTCGTGGTACACGAGTTCCATGCGGGACGGCAAGCGGTCGTGCTGGGGGTCCGCGGTGAGACTGAGGACGGCGATCGTGCGGTTGTTGCGCACGAGCGGCACGAGGGTGACCGACCGCGACGCGAGGCTCGACCACTCGGACGGACCGGCCCGTTCGATCCGCCGGTCCACCCACGCCCTGCGCAGTGTGAACGCAGCCTCGCCACCCACGACCTCCCCCACCATGTCTTTCTGGTAAGCGGTGGGTCCCGTGGTGGGCCGGGCGTGCGCCAACACGAGGAACTCGCTGCCCTCACCCGGGATCGGATCCCCCGTGGGGCTCTCGGCGGCGGGGATCACGTCCGCGGGGAAGCACAACAGCAGGTCCCCGAAGCCCAGGTCCGCGACCATCTGCCAGTCCCCCACGAGCAGGTGCAGCCACTCGGCGTCCCCGGCGTCGAAGTCCGGGACAGATCGCAACGGATCCGTGAAGGCCATGGAACGCTCGCTTTCCGATGCTCAACCGCGGCGCAACCACGCGCCCATCCGACGCCCCAGCCTAGTCCCCGCCGGGCCCGCTCCCGCGCCCACGGGTTCTGCCGCGCCCTCGTGTGCATCGGGCTCACGCATCCGCCGCACGAGCTCCGCGAGCCCACTCATCTCGTGACGTAGCGTGCTGCGTGGCGCTGTCTCCGAGAGCACAGCACCGGCGAGCAGGGCGTCGTCGCACGCTTTGGCGTCCCACGAGAGGGTGTGGGCCACGGGGTGCCCGGGCGAGAAGCGCTCCCAGGCCTCCCGCACGGACTCGGCCGCGGAGCGACCGGTGGCGGCGGCGCGCAGTTTGTTCATGACGACGACGATCCGCGCGTCCGGTGCCGCGTCCAACAGGTCCGGCAGAGCCTTGACGAGCCGCGGTACGCCGAGGGTGTCCGCTGCGCCGAGTGCTATCACCACGTCCGCGGCCGCGACCGCGGTCAGCGTCCCGGCATTGCGCCGTGGGGCCATGAAGTCGGAACTGATCTCCTCGTCGGACTCGAGGCCGGAGGCGGTGTCCACGACCACGGCGTCGTAGTCCTTCCGGGCACGGTCGAGCACGAGGTCCAGGGCGGAACCCCGGATCTCGGGCCAGCGGTCGTAGCGGGTGATCCCGGTCAGGACGTCCAGCGAGGCGCCCGCGACGGACACCGTGCTCGCGCAGCGTCGCAATCCCTCCCGGTCCAGCCGCGCCTGGTCGGCGAGCCGGCACGCCTGCGCCAGCCCCGCGGCTTCGTCCAGCATCCCGAGGCTCGCCGCGACCGAGGCGGCGTAGGTGTCCGCGTCTACGAGCAGCACACGCCGCGCGAGCAGGGCAAGTTCGGCGGCGAGATTGAGCGAGGTGACCGTGCGACCGGGCGCTCCCATCGGTCCCCACACGGCGATCACCCGGCAGGCTTCGACATGGTCGAGGGCGTCTGAGTCATCGAGGTCGTGCGCCGTCGCGGGATCGCCGGATGACCCACCGGGTACGGCAGCCCCCGAGCCGAGTCCGGCGGCGTCGGGGCCGGGGCCGATGTGCCCTTCCCCATGGGTGCTGTCCGGGGAGGATGCGGAATTCGCGACTGCTCGGCCCGCGGCTCGCCCGACTGCTCCTTCGCGCGACGTCGGCCCGTCCGCGGGTGCATCAGTCGCCGCCGCGCTGTTCGATACCGCTGCCTTCGATGCCATTCCCTTGGACGACGTTCCTCTCGACGCCGCTTCACGCTCGGGTGCCGGGCGTTCGCCCGGCGCCCCAGCGCCGTCGTCCCGCACCGACGACGGCGAGCGTGCGGGACCGAGCATCGCGCGGGTGATGATCCGGGCCAGCTCCTCCCCGGTGGCGTCCGGGGGCACGCTGTCGACACCCAGACGCTGCACGCGGGACTCGTCGTGTCCCTCGACCACCAGGACCCGCAGGTCGTCGGTCTCGAGTTGATCGAGCAGGCTCGCGGTGAGCTCCTCGGCACCCTCCGCGACGAGCGCCACGTGGGCCATGCGGGTGTGGGCGCATGCGAGCAGCTCGGCGAGGTCCAGACAGCGCCGCACCACCGTGACGTCCCCGTGCAAGCGTTCGAGCCGGTCCACGAGCGGCCACGTGCTCGTCCCGAGCGTCACCACCGAGATACTCACGAGCCGGAACCCGCCGTGTTGAGCACCAGGGTCACCTTGGCGTCGTTGCCGAGCGCATCCACGAGCGGACCCACTTGGGCCTGCGTGACGAGCACGTAGACCGTGGCCGAGGCGTTACCGCCAAGCGCCGTGTCCTTGGTGTCCACGCGCGCGATCTCCGCGCCCGTGACGAGTTTCTCGGGCGCCCCGTACCCGCGCCCCGTGGGTTTGGGCTCGGCCACCCACACGTCCACGTGGGACCCCGCCTCCGCCTGGGCCGGCATGGGGGTGGTCAGGGCGATCCCCACGGGTGTGCGGTCGAGCTCGTCCGCGGTGCCCACCGCCGCAGCCGGCACGAGTTGCCCGCGCGCCACGCGCTGGGTCACCACCGCGTTCTCCCGCAGTTGCCCGTCCGCGACGTACTGCGCGGAGGAATCCTGCAGGTGTGCGTCCACCGTGCCCAGGTCCTCCCGCGAGATCCGTTGCCCCACGGAGAGGTCGTTGGCCGCGACGTAGTACGGCTGGGTACGGTTGGCCGTGGCGACCAGCAGGATCACCCCCAGCACGGAGAGAAGGACCAACAGCAGCCCCACGAGCAGCCGCGGATCCCGCCAGGACGGTTTGCGGAATCGTGCGGCCGTGGACCGTCCCGAGCGCTCGAGCGCCGCGGTGCTCCCCATGCTGACATCCTTTCGTGATGCGCCGGCCCCCGCCGGCTGCACCCGAGTGTGCCGCGTCGCACACCGCGCTGGGAAGTGTGACGAACGACCTGTGGACGGAGGTGGCCACGTGTTCATTCCGCCCAGGACCTGTTGATAACCCGCCGCCTACCCCCTCACGTGGGACAATGACGAGCGAACCCCGATGAAACAGCATGCAACGGCACCTAAGAAAGTGATGGACCGGAATGTCCCAGCAGCGATTCCTCACACTCGCGGACGTCGCCGAGATCCTCTCGATCTCCGTCCCGCAAGCGCGTGCCATGGTGCGTTCGGGGGAGCTCCCCGCGATCCAGGTGGGCGGCCGGGGGCAGTGGCGCGTGGAGACGGTCAAGCTGGAGGAGTACATCCAACAGGGCTACGAGCGCACCGAGCAAGCGGTGCGTGAGGGCACCCTGCACTGACACACCCTTGGGACGCCGGGCGACTCACCCCGCATCGAGGGACGAGACCAGCGCCACGGCATGGAACCCCACCGTGCGCACCGCGGTGACCGAGCTACGTCGGCGGAACTGGTCCTGCGGGTGCACCGCGACGTCGAAGAAGTCCTGACCCACGGCGTCCACCGTGCCCTCGATCTCCCCGTGACGGGATTCGTCCTGCAGCACGACCCGCACGTGCACGCGCGCGGTGCTGAGGGCGCGCAGGACGTGGCCCATGCCGAGCCTGCGGATGGTCGAACGTTCCGGGAGCACCTCGAAGCGACGCGGTAGTCCCTCCCACCACACCACGCTGTGCAGTGGGACCAGGTGCTGGAGGTGCCGCTCGCGCACCACAACCCAGCCGGAGCCCACGTCCGCGAGCTCTCCCTCCAGGGTGTCACCGCGCGCTGGGCGCAGCCGCACGGGACCGCCGCGGTGTGCCGCGAGCCGCTCGAGCAGCGTGAGTCGTGACAGCTCCGCGCGCGCGGTCTCCACGGCCTCCTGCTCCACGAGCCGCACCCTGGCCTGCTCGAGTTGGGCCTCCATGTCCTCGAAGAGGTCGTCCCAGCGCATCCGCCACCGTCCTTGGGTCTCGGGGTCCTGAGGTCACGCTACGGCGTGCAGGGGCCGGCTCCGCGTCGGATGTCATGTCGACATGAATGCAATTGCAACGATGATTGACAGCCGACCGAGACCGCTGAATGATCTAGAAATGTCAAACGGCATCAAACAGCACTATTCGGAGGCAAAGATGTCTACGATCCATCGATCGGCACCTTCCACCGGCACCCGCTTGGCCGCCGCGTGGCTCGGCGTCCCCGTGCTGGCCGGGGCGCTGGGGGTTCTGGGCCTCGGATATGCGCAGACTCTGCGCGCCACAGGATCCGGTCAAGACCCCGACCTGTTGGTCGCGGTGGTCGCGGCGGGTGCGTGCCTCGCCGTGGCCGGGTGGTGGGTCGGTGGACTGGTGATGCTCGCCCTCGCCCGGGCGGCCCGGCGACTGCGCTGGCACGGCCTGGAGCGGTGGGCCATGCGCCTCACGCCCACCCTGGTCGCGCGCACCGCGGTCGCCCTCGTGGGCGTGCAGCTCGTGGTCGTGGCGCCCGCCCACGCCGACGACGCCGCCCTCGACCCCTTCTGGGCCCCGGCCACCGCCGGTACCGAGCAGCTCGCGGAGCCCTCCGCCCCCGCGCCGGAATCCGTTCAGGAAGCTGTTCCCGACACCGCGCCCGGAGCGCAGACGAGCGGCCCGGAAGCGACCCCCGAATCCACGACCGCTCCTGTACGGGCCCCGGAGGCCTCGACCCCGATGCTCGAGCCGGCCAACCCGCCCGCTGGGCAGCGCGTCTCCAATGGCGTCCTCACCGTGATGGCCGGGGACACCCTGTGGGGCCTCACCGAACAATTGCTGGGGCCGGGGGCCACGGACGCCACCGTGTGCCACAACCTCCCGGCGTGGCTCGAGCTGAACGCCGTGGCGCACCAGGGGGATCTGATCCGCCCCGGGGACCAGTTACGCGTTCCGCCCCACCTGCTCGATCCGGCGGGCGCACCGCACGAGGAGCGCTGCACCGGATAGGTCTACCCCAGGCAGGTCCGCCCTGGGATCCATTACTTCAAACACGGCCACTTCAGGACCCGCCCGCGACCCACGCGGGCCCCGGAACACCGTCGGGAACTCGCCTCGCGGCGGGGCCACAACCTCTCTCCATCGTCCCCGGGCCGTCCGGCCCACCCTTCGTCACCGAGGAGCACACCATGAGCATCGCCGTCCCCGAATCAGCACCCCGCACTCCCGCGGGCGGTTACACGTGGCGCCAGGACCGCACGGTGGCGGCCCTCACGGGCAAGAACGAGATGGAGCGGGTCGGCGCGATCGCCCGCAGCATCGGGCAAGCCGCGGTGGAGATCCTCGCGGGCACCCGCCCGGCGAACCAACTGTCCCGGTGGACGGAGCCTGAGGTCGTGGAACGCTTCACCCAGCGCGCGGCCATGCTCAAGCTCGTGCAGGAACAGTGCCCGGACCGGCGCGCCGTGTTCGAGGTGCACCGCGCCGCCCGGATCCGGCGGATCCGGGTGTGCAGCCCAGCCCCCGGGTGCTACGAGGCATCCCTCGTGGTGGAGGAATCCACCCGGGCGCGCGCCGTGGCGTTACGGATCGAGCGGATCGCGCGGCAGTGGCGGGTCACCCATCTGGAGGTCGGGTGATCTCGCCGGGTCCAGCCGGGCCTCAGCGCCGCTTGCCCCGCTTCGCCTTGCCGCTGGCCTTGGCGGACTTCCCCCGACGCTGGGCGCGGTTGGCCCCCTCGCCAGCGGAGGTGACACCGTCGGCATCCGAGGCCCCGTTCATCGTCGCCGGCTCGGTGTCCGCCGCAGGCTCGTCGTCGTCGGAGGACACCCGGGGCTCGGACTCCACGGCCGCGCTCGGCGTGCCGTCCTCGTCCGGGGCGGTGTACTGCAGGAACGCGGGACGCTGGGGCGTCGTGAGCTCCACGGCACCACCGTCCGCGCCGGTGCGCTGCTTGCGGACCTCCAGGTTGAACAGCGTCACCACGGTCTGCTCGCGGATGGCGGCCATCATCTCCTGGAACATGGCGTGGCCCTCGCGCTGGTACTCCACGAGCGGATCGCGCTGGGCCATGGCGCGCAGCCCGATCCCCTCCTTGAGGTAGTCCATCTCGTAGAGGTGCTCGGGCCAGCGCTGACCGATCACCGAGAGCAGGACCCGGCGCTCCAGGTTGCGCATGGCCTCGGAACCGAGTTCGTCCTCGCGTTCCTTGTAGGTGACCGCGGCGTCCGAGAGGATCTGCTCCTGGAGGAAGTCCGAGGTCAACCGCGGGCGGCCGCCCGCTTCCTCGAGGACCTCGTCGCGGGTCAGGGAGACGGGGTAGATGGCCCGCAGCGCGGTCCACAGCGCGTCCAGGTCCCAGTCCTCGGGGTGACCCGTCCCGGTGTGCTCCGTGATCACCGACGTGATGACCTCGTCCGTGAACTGCCGGATCTGATCTTCGATGTCGTCGCCCATGAGGATCCGCTTGCGATCCCGGTAGATCACGGCGCGCTGGCGGTTCAGGACGTCGTCGTACTTGAGCACGTTCTTGCGCTGCTCGGCGTTGCGCCCCTCCACCTGGTTCTGCGCGTTGGCGATACCGGAGGTGATCAAACGACCCGTCACGGGGACGTCGTCCGGGGCGATCGCCATGAGGCGCTGCGCCGCACCGGGGTTGAACAGGCGCATGAGGTCGTCCGACAGGGACAGGTAGAACCGGGATTCCCCCGGGTCCCCCTGACGACCGGACCGCCCGCGCAACTGGTTGTCGATCCGGCGGGACTCGTGGCGCTCCGTGCCCAGGACGTAGAGCCCCCCGGATTCGAGGACCTCCTCGTGTTCCGTCTTGGTCGAGGCCTCGCATTCCGCGAGGACGTCGGGCCACCGCGCCTCGTACTTCTCGGCATCGCGTTCGGGGTCCAGGCCGAGTTCGGCCATTTTCTCCACGGCGTTGAACTCGGCGTTACCACCCAGCATGATGTCGGTGCCTCGACCGGCCATGTTGGTGGCCACGGTGACCGCGCCCTTGCGGCCGGCCTGGGCCACGATCGCGGCCTCACGCGCGTGGTTCTTGGCGTTGAGCACCTCGTGGCGCACACCGCGCTTGGCCAGCAGACGGGAGAGGTACTCCGACTTCTCCACGGACGCAGTGCCCACGAGGACTGGCTGGCCCTTCTCGTGGCGATTCTCGATGTCCCGCACCACGGCGGCGTACTTGGTGGCCTCGTTCTTGTAGACCACGTCCCGCTTGTCCTCGCGGGCGATGCCGCGGTGCGGCGGGATGGCCACGACGCCAGTCTCGTACGTATTCATGAACTCGGCCGCCTCGGTCTGGGCCGTACCCGTCATGCCCGAGAGCTTGTCGTACAGACGGAAGTAGTTCTGCAGTGTGATGGTGGCCATCGTCTGGTTCTCGGGCTTGATCTCCACGCCCTCTTTGGCCTCGATGGCCTGGTGGACGCCCTCGTTGTAGCGCCGCCCGGAGAGCACTCGGCCGGTGTGCTCGTCCACGATCTTCACCTCGCCACCCGCGACGATGTAGTCCTTGTTCGCACGGAACAGTTCCTTGGCCTTGATCGCGTTGTTGAGGAACCCGATCAGCGGGGTGTTCTGCGACTCGTAGAGGTTGTCGATGCCGAGCCAGTCCTCGATCTTCTCGATCCCCGGTTCGAGCACGCCCACGGTGCGTTTCTTCTCGTCGACCTCGTAGTCGGCCTCCGGGTCGAGCTTCTGCACGACGGTCGCGAACTCGCGGTACCACCGGTTGGCCTCCCCGGAGGCCGGTCCGGAGATGATGAGCGGGGTCCGCGCCTCGTCGATGAGGATGGAGTCCACTTCGTCCACGATCGCGAAGTTGTGCCCGCGCTGGACGAGCTCCTCCTTGGACCAGGCCATGTTGTCCCGGAGGTAGTCGAAGCCGAACTCGTTGTTCGTGCCGTAGGTGATGTCCGCGGCGTACTGCTCACGCCGGGTCGCAGGGTCCTGACCGCTCAGGATCACGCCGGTCTCCAACCCCAGGAAACGGTAGACACGGCCCATGAGGTTGGCTTGATACTCGGCGAGGTAGTCGTTGACCGTGACCACGTGCACGCCCTTGCCCGCGAGCGCGTTGAGGTAGGCCGGCGCCGTGGCCACCAGGGTCTTGCCCTCACCGGTCTTCATCTCCGCGATGTAACCCAGGTGCAGAGCGGCACCGCCCATGATCTGGACGTCGAAGTGACGCTGACCTAGGGTGCGGGACGCCGCTTCCCGCACGGCCGCGAACGCCTCGGGAAGAAGCCGGTCCAGGGATTCGCCGCCCTCGATGCGCTCCCGGAACGAGTCGGTCTCGGCGCGCAGCTCGGCGTCGGAGAGTTCCTTGAAACTGTCCTCGAGGCTGTTGACGGCGTCGGCGTAAGTCCTCAGCCGCTTCAGGACCCGCTTGTCCCCAGTGCGAAGAACCTTTTCCAGGAATGACGCCACGTGTGTTCGCTCCTCCGAGATCAATGGTGGGCACCGGCAGGACATTGGGTGCACCGCCGAACAGTGTACGTGAGCCAGGCTGGACGCCGACCGCGTGCCACCGCGCCGGGCACCGGGTGGCCCCCGGACGGGTAGCCGCCGAATCCCCGATGCCCACTCGGCAGGCGCGGGACGGGCAACGACCAGGTTCCCGCTACCCGCTCGCCGGGCACGGGACGGGCCCGCGACGCGGTCGCGGGCCCGTCCTCGGTGCGGTGCTGTGAATACTCAGGAGGCCTCGGAGTTCGCGGTGTCTGGCTGGTAGGCCCGCGCCTTCTCCTCCCCGGAGCGTCCGTCATTGCTGAGACTGATCACCCCGTACTCCCACCCCTTACGGCGGTACACGGCGGAGGGTTCCTGGGTCTCCTTGTCCACGAACAGGAAGAAGTCGTGACCCACGAGCTCCATCCGGTCCACGGCCTCGTCCACGGTGATCTCGTGGGCGGGGAAGCGCTTGCGCCGGATCTCCACGGGGGTAGGGGGGTCGCTCAGGGGGTACTCGGTGCTGAAGGCCTCGTCCTCGGCCGCCGCGAGTTCTTCCTGGCTGGCATACGTGGGAGTCGGTCCCGAAGGGTCGACGGGCAGCGATCCCGTGGCCTCGTGCACGGCGATGGGCCTCTGGTGCCCGGTGCGGTGGACCTTACGGCGGTCACGCGCCCGACGCAACCGCTCCACGAGCTTGGCGTAGGCCTCGTCGAACGCCGCGAACTTGTCGTCGTTGCGTGATTCGGCGCGCACCAGGGGCCCGCGCCCCACGACGGTGATCTCCACCCGCATGCCCTGGTGGCCGGAAGCGGCGTGTTCCTTGGTGACCTTGACCTCGATGGATTGGACCTTGTCGCCGAGCTGCTGGAAGCGCTCGCTCTTCTCCTCGACGTATTCCTTGAATCGGTCCGGCAGGGTGACGTTGCGGCCTAGGATGTTCAGTTCCATGAGACCCTCCACATCTTGGGGATGACGCGGGATGTGCTGCTCTCCCACACGGGACACCTTCAATGCTTCCCGTGATCTAACGCTAGAGGAAACAACGGGGAAATTCATGGATGACGACATCCGATGTTCCTACGTTCTCTCCGGTGAACGCCCTACGCGCACCCCCGCGAGGGTCACGACCGCGGGCACCCTGGCCCCGGCCGCGGTCAGGGCGCGGACGGCCTCGGCGGCCGTGGCGCCCGTGGTGAGCACGTCGTCCACGACCACGCACGTGAGTCCCGACATGTCCCGAGCGCGCAGGCTCCCGCGTAGCGCCCGGGTGCGCTGGATCCTCCCGCGGCCCTTCTGGGTGCCGCTCCCGGCCACCGCGCGGTGCGTGAGGGCGGGTGCGATGTGCGACCGCGGGGGCAGGGCCGCGCCGCGCAGCAGGGTGGCGACCGGATCGAACCATCGACGCCGCCGCGCGCGGGCGCTCGTGGGCACCGGCACCAAGTACAGGGTGGGCCTGTCGTCGCCGAGCTCGCGCGCCACGGTCGCCAGGGCTGCCGAGAGCACGGCGGAGAGTACGGGAGCGAGGTCGGTACGGCCGCCGTTCTTGAAGGACAGCACGCACGAGGCGAGTTCGTGCTCGTACTCCCCCGCGACGACGACCCGCACACCGGACGCGGCGAGCGCCGCCGGGGGTGTCACCGGGTGCGGCCGGGCCGTGGCGCGGCGCAGCACGATCCGACACGCACGGCACAGTATGGCGCCCGGGGCGGCACACACCGCGCACGACACCGGTAACACCAGGTCCAGGGCCTGCGTGCACCACCCGCTGACGACCGCGGCCCGACGGTCCCACCGCGCGAGAACCGACGGGCGACGCCACGGTGCGCCGACGGTGCCACTGCCCGGAGCGGCGTCGTACAGCGCGGAACGAGGCACCGCCGAGGAGCGGTACGGAACGACGGGGCGGGAGCGGGTCATGGCACCAGTTCACGGTGCGCGGACGGTGTCCGTCCCCGGTACGGCAGACATGTGCAGCGCGCAGCGCACGGCGCACCCACTCAGGAACGGGTGCTCACCCCGCGAATGCGGTGTCCGTGACCTCTTCGCTCTGCAGCGCCCAGGAACTGCCCGTGAGCATGTAGAGCCGCCCGTCCGAGGCGCCGTACACCGCGGCGGACCCGTTGCCCCCGGCCAGGGAGGTCACCCCGGTCAGGGCAGGCAGCTCGTCCACCTTGCCCGCGATCGTGTACCGGCGGGGTTGCGCGTTGGTGTCCTGGTCCAGGGCACTGGACACGAACTCGTCCGGGCCGATCCACTGGGCGGTGTCCACGTCCACGCCCGTGGCCACGGCATTGCCCTTCGCGAGTTCGGTGGGTCTGCCGGAGGCGTCCCGCACCACGCCCGCGATCCACACGGTGGAACGCGTCGCGGCGGCGTCGGTCGTGACCACGAGCGCGCGGCTGCCCTCGCGGGAGATCCGCAGGGACGCCACGTGCTGGTCGTCGAGCCACGAGGCGGACACGGTGTCACCCTGCCCCTCCGACGACGCCCGCACGACCCGGACGGTCCCGGAGCGGTCCGCGCCCCACACCCACCCCAGGTTGTCGAAACTCGGCCGGGTGGGCTTGTACCCGGACCACCGCTGCCGGGGTTGCTGTCCGGGGGACACGGTGTAGACCGTGGAACCGGCGCTGTCCACAAACCCGAAGGCCCCGGCCTCCACGCCCATTCCCGGTTTGCTGAGCGTGACGCCCTCTGGCAGCGTGAGGTCCGGGATCAGCTCGGTCTGGCCGCCCTGGTAGAACGCGAGCTTGTTGTCGGAGACCCCGATCTGCCGGTTGGGGACGGTCACGGCCTGGATCGGGTCGTTGTCGCTGCCGCCGGAGGTGTCCACCGGGGCGTCGTTGATCCGCAGTTCGACGTCGTCCACGTTCGGGATGGTGCGCAGGGTGGCCCGCAGCTGTTGTTCCATCCGGCGTGCCTGGTTCACCTCCGCGGGGTCGAAGCTCGCGAGCGTGAGGTCCACCGCCGCGGTCCCCCCGGACACCGGCACGGCCGAACGGGACAGCGCGGTACCCTGCGGGATCGCACTGGTCACGGCATTGCCCAGATACGCGGCGGGCCCGCGCATGAGCGCGCGCACCGCCGCCGTGGAGGTCGTGGAGCGGGTCGCGAACCACCGCGGATCCGGAACGAGGTACTTGCTGTCCTGAGCCGAGTAGAAGTAGAGATTGGTGGGCGAAAAGATCTTCTCGAAGTCCGCTTGCGGGACCACCACGCCGTCGGGCGCCCGGGAGATCCGCCACTGCCCGTCCACCGAGGTGAGCACGAAATCCAGGACGCGTGTGCTGCCCGAGGGCTGCTTGGCGAGCACGCCGCTGGCACTGAGCTCCCCGCTGACCTCCATGCTCGTGCGGAATTCGCCGTCGTTGAGCCGCGGCACCGTGGTGGGCTCCCCCGAGTGGATGAGCACGCGGGTATCCGGCTTCCAGGTCGCGGCGAGCTGCGGTGTGAGGTACTGGCGGGCCACGGAGTAGTCGTCCTGCGCGCCCACCCCGGCGGCCAGGAACCCCTCCACAATCTCCTGGGCCGTGGCCCCCACCCGGGGCCCCTGGGGATTGAAGGGCATCGCGGACTGCTGGGTCTGCTCCGTAGGCTCGATCACCTTGTGCACGGGCCCGGACCGCGGCATGGCCCCGCACGCGGAGAGGGTCAGGCCCAGAACCATCGCGCACGCCAGGCCCGTGTGCCGCGCCCGACGCCGCGTGGTCCCGAACACGACGTCGCTCACCCGGTGCGTGTCCCCGACGGCCCGGATGGCATCCGCCCGATCACGGGTCCGATCGTGGTCTGCGGGATTCATGATTCCTCCGTCCGATCACGGTGTCGCGAGGCGCTCGAGCCCGTGCGCTCTTGTGCCGAGGCGTTCGCATCCGTCGTCGCGGCTGGCTCCCCGGCGGCCACGTCGGCGTCCGAAAAGTCCATGAGCAGCTGGCCCGTGTCCCGGTCCTCGCTCGGGCGCACGGCCGGGGCAGTGAGCTGCAACGAACCGGTGTCGGTGACCCGAGCGGTGGATTCGTTGTGCTGTTCCACGGGTGGCATGGGCAGCGGATTGGGCTGCTCTGGATCCAGCCCCTGGTTCCGCAGCAGGGGCAGGGTGAGCCGGAAGCACGCGCCATTGTCGGGTTCGGCCCACACCGTGAGCGCGCCCCCGTGCAACCGCGTGTCCTCCGTGGCGATCGCGAGCCCCAGGCCCGTACCGCCCACCGTGCGAGCGCGTGCGGGATCCCCGCGCCAGAACCGGTTGAAGACCTTGGTCGTCTGCTCCTCGGTCATCCCGATGCCGTGGTCGCGCACCGCCACGGACACACAGTTCTCGTTGGCGCCCACGTAGATGTCCACGGGCTTGCTCTCCCCGTGCTCGAGCGCGTTGGTCACGAGATTGCGCAGGATCCGGTCGATCCGCCGCTGGTCCATCTGCACCACGCAGCGGGTCAGGGTGGACCGCACCGTGAGCTCCGAACCGGATTCGAGCACGAGCGGCGCGCACGCCTCCACGACGTCGTAGATGACGGTGAAGATGTCCGTGGACGCCATGTCCAGGCGGGCCGCGCCGGCGTCGAACCGTGAAATCTCGAGCAGGTCCGAGAGCAACGAGTCGAAGCGGTCCACCTGGTTGTGCAGCAGCTCGGCGGAGCGCCGGTTGACGGGATCGAAGTCCTCGCGTGCATTGTAGAGCACCTCCGCGGCCATCTTCACAGTGGTCAAGGGCGTGCGCAGCTCGTGGGAGACGTCCGAGACGAAGGTCTGCTGCATGGACGAGAGTTGTTCGAGCTGGGTGATCTGCCCCTGGATGGAATCCGCCATGCGGTTGAACGAACGGCTCAACCGGGCGGCCTCGTTGCTGCCGTGGACCTCCATGCGCACGTCCAGGTCACCCTCGGACAACCGCTGCGACACGCGCGCCGTACTCGAGACCGGGCGCACCACTTCCCGGGTCACGTACCACACGATGGTTCCCACGAGCAGCAACAGCGCGACCATGGACAGCAACAGCACCGCGTGGATCGAGTCCAGGGTGGCCTGCGGGTCCGAGAAATCGTAGACGAAGTACAACCCGTAGCGAGAGTTCTGGTTGAGCTGGACTACGTCCCCGATCACGATGACCGGTTTCTCCGGCTCGTTCTCCGCCATGCGGACCGAGGCCGGTTGCCAGTACGTGCCGTCCCCATCGGCCACGCGCCGTTGCAGTTGTTGGGGCACGGTGGCAGAGGTCATCCACGCGCTCTCGGTCTGCACGCCCACGAACAACTGCCCCGCGCCCTGCTCCAGGGGGATCAGGATCCAGCGGTGGTCGGTGGTGCTCGTGTCCTGGCTCAGCCCGCCCAGCATGGAGTTGATCAGCGCCTGGACCTCGGTGCGGTCGGAGGCGTCGGAGGCGTCGAAGCTCGCCTGGGCGGTGCGGATGTCGCTGCGGGCCTCCTCGAGCACCTGGTCCAGGCGGTCGGTGAACAACCGGTCCGCGATCTGGTGGGACAGGAAGCTACCCGTGGCGAGGAACGCCACGGACGTGAGCGTGAGCGCCACGGCGATCGAGCGAAACTGCAGGGACTGCCGCCAGCGGCGGATGAGCATGCGCCGACCCAGCCGGATCCTGCGGAAGCGTTTGGGTGGACACCGCTCGGCGGGGCTGTGCGCCACGGGTCGCGCCGGGGCGGACGTCATTTATGCGCGTGTCCCCCGGCTTTGTAGCCGATCCCGCGCACCGTGAGGACCACCTCCGGGTTCTCCGGATCGCGTTCCACCTTGGAGCGCAACCGCTGCACGTGCACATTGACCAGGCGGTTGTCCGCGGCGTGGGGGTAGCCCCACACGTCACGCAGCAGCTCGTCCCGGCTGAACACCTGGTGCGGCGAGCGCGCCAGGGTCGCGAGCAGGTCGAACTCCAGCGGGGTCAGGAAAATCTCCTGCCCGGCCCGGGTCACGCTGTGCCCGGTCACGTCGATCACGATGTCCCCGAGCGTGATCTCCTGGGTGGCCCCGCGGTCCATAGGGCGCAGACGCGCCTTGACGCGGGCCACGAGCTCGGCGGGTTTGAAGGGCTTGGGGACGTAGTCGTCCGCGCCGGCCTCGAGCCCGCGCACCACGTCCGCGGTGTCGGACTTGGCGGTGAGCATCACGATCGGGATGTCCGACTCGGCGCGGATCTGCTGGCACACCTGGATCCCGTCCATGCCGGGGAGCATGAGGTCCAGGAGGATGAGGTCCGGTTCGGAGGCGCGGAACACGTCCCGGGCGCCGGCGCCGTCGTAGCAGTAGACGGGCTCGAAGTCCTCGGACGCGAGGATGATGCCGATCATTTCGGACAACGCGGCGTCGTCGTCCACCACCAGGATTCTTGCTTTCATGGCCCGCTTTCGCGCTCGTCCCTGACACCCGGAGCGGCCGGGATCGGCGTCCGTGTACGCCCTCGATTCTACGGCCTGGCCGGGCTCAACCCTCGTTGCACGCCTCGGTGAGCGCGCCGCCCAGGTGCGTCACCCGCCGCAGGGCGTCCGGCAGGTGCGGCGGGGTGAGCTCGCTGATCCGCGCCGACGGCGCCAGCACGGTTCCCAGCAACGCCGCCGGATCCATGCCCAGCTCACGCCACGGGCCCAGCACGCGCCCCACGAGCTCGGACACGGGCGTGCGCCCGGCCACAGGGACGGTGTCGAAACACAACCGCACCCCCGCCTCGTGCAGGGCCGCGAGGGGCTCCCACTGCTCGGTGGGCCCGTCCGGCAGACCAAGCACGGCGGCGTCCGCGCCGACCCGCGGGGTCCAGTCGATCCCGACGGCGCCCGCGTCCAGGACCACGGTCTCCACCCCCGTCGCACGGCACGCGGCCACGGCGTCCGAGAGCGTGGCGCGCAGTTCCTGGCGCGGCAGCGCACGCAGGGTGCGGTAGCCGCTCGCGGTCGGGATGCGCCCGGTCACCACGCGTTCCAGCTCTGGTTCCTCGAGCACCAGCACGACACCGCGCCCGTCCGTGTTGCGCCGCAGCACGGCCACGAGGTCCGCGACGCCCAAGCACCACGACTGCGCGAGATCACGGCGAGCGCCGGGATCCGACTGCAGCTTCTCCCCGTTGTGCACGTGGACGGTCGCCGCGAGGGAGACCGGGCCGAGCAGCGAGAAGGCGATCGGTCCGGTGTCCGCGCCGGATTCGGCGCCCAGGACGTCCGCGACCACGTTGAGGTCGCTCTCCAGTTGCCGGCGTGCACGGCGGGAGTCGTCTCCGGGGACACCGCTGATCCGCCACCCGTGGGGCTGCCGGTCCGCGTAGAGGGAATCGAGCACGGCGCACGTGCGGGCCGCGAGCTCGGCGTGCGGACCCCGCTCCGGCAGCAGCGGCACGGTGGCCAGGTGCGGTGCGCCCAGCTCGCCGCGCAGCACGGTGAACGTCTCGAGGAGGTCCGTACCCCGCAGGGAACGGGTGAGGGTCGCGGTGACTGCTTCGCTCATGCGTCGGTGCTGCGCTGGTGGTTTTCGGAAATGGCCTCGTGGTGGCGGATGACCTCGCTGATGATGAAGTTCAGGAACTTCTCCGCGAACTCGGGATCCAGGTGCGCGGCCTCCGCAAGTCGGCGCAACCGTTGGATTTGCGTCTTCTCGCGTTCGGGGTCCGAGGGCGGGAGGTCGTTCTCCGCCTTGAGCTTGCCCACCTGTTGGGTCGCCTTGAAGCGTTCGGCGAGCAGGTGCACGAGTGCGGCGTCGATGTTGTCGATCGTGCCGCGAATGGCTTCCAAGCGCGTCAACGCGCTGTCCGCGGGACGGTCGGTGCCCGGTGAATCGGCTCCCGATGAGTCGACGGGCGCGTGGTCGGCGGGGTCGGTGACTGCACTCATGCGTCCACTGTAATAGTGGCGCGCCCCGGCGCCCGGTCGTGTGGCGATCATGCCGCCCCACGTGGGGCTCAGGACGCGGCCGCGGCCGCGCGATCGGCGAAGGCGGCGTCGATGGTGGCCTGGCCCAGCACACGGGTGCCCTGGTAGAGCACCATGGTCTGCCCGGGGGCCACACCGCGCTGGGGCTCGTCGAGGCGCACGCACAACCGCTGCTGCCCGTCCTGCCGGGTGAGCCACGCGCGCGCCGGCGCGGGATCGCCGTGGGCGCGCACCTGGACCGTCACGGGGAACTCATCGGAGCGACCGTCCACGTCCTCGGCCATCGCCGCCACCTCGCGGGGCGGGAGCCCGGCCCACGACGGTCGGATGCCCTCCATGACGTCGACCGACAGCAGGGCCTCCGGCCCCACGACCACCTCGTTGGTCTTGGGCCGGATCTCCAGGACGAAGCGGGGCTTGCCGTCCGGGGCGGGCCGGCCGATGTGCAGACCCCGGCGCTGACCCACCGTGTAGGCGTGCGCGCCGCGGTGCTCACCGAGTTCGGTGCCCTGGGTGTCCACGATCCTCCCGGGGGCGAGCTCCATGTGGTCCTCGAGCCACCCGCGGGTGTCCCCGTCCGGGATGAAGCAGATGTCGTGCGAATCGGGTTTCTTGGCCACGGACAGCCCGCGTTCCTCAGCCTCGGCGCGCACCTGCGCCTTGGACGGGGTCTCGGCCAGGGGGAAGATCGCGTGCTCGAGCTGCCCGGCGGTGAGCACGCCCAGCACGTAGGACTGGTCCTTGGCCCAATCGGCCGCGCGGTGCAGTTCCTTGTGCCCGTCCGCATCCGTCACGACCTTGGCGTAGTGGCCCGTGCACACGGCGTCGAACCCCAGGGCGAGCGCTTTCTCGAGCAGGGCCGCGAACTTGATCTTCTCGTTGCAGCGCATGCACGGGTTGGGAGTACGCCCCGCAGCGTACTCGGCCACGAAGTCGTCCACGACGTCCGCCTGGAACCGTTCGGAGAAGTCCCACACGTAGTACGGGATCCCGAGCTTCTCGGCCGCGCGCCATGCATCCCGGGAGTCCTCGATCGTGCAACACCCCCGCGCGCCCGTGCGCAGCGTGCCCGGGGTGCGGGACAGCGCCAGGTGCACGCCCGTGACGTCGTGCCCCGCGTCCACGGCGCGCGCCGCGGCCACCGCCGAGTCCACACCGCCGCTCATCGCTGCCAGAACACGCACGTCAATTCCTCCAGGTCCGTCGAGGGTCGAAAATTGTGGGTCGAACCGGTTTAACAACCAGCGCGCCGCCGGGGCTATTCCCGACGGCGCCGCAGTACCCGACGACCCCGCCGTTCCTGACCCCGCCGTTCCCGGCCACTCCGCGGTTCCTGACGGCGCTGCTCAGGACGCGAAGCCCGGGACGTGCCCGGACAGCCCCGCGGTGTGGGCGCGGTCGTAGACCTCCCCCACGGCAGCCAGCACCGCGGTGACGTCGTCCGGCGTGCTCGAGTGTCCCAGGGAGAAGCGCTGGGCACCGCGCGCGGTCTCCTCGGGCACCCCCATGGCCAGCAACACGTGGGATGCGCGCGGGACGCCCGCGTTGCACGCCGAGCCCGTGGACAGCGCGACCCCCGCGGCGTCGAAGAGGAAGAGCATGGAATCGCCCTCGCACCCGGGGAACGTGAAGTGCGCGTTGCCCGGCAGCCGCGTGGGGTGCGCCCACTCGTCCTCGGGTGCGCCGGGCTCGGGCCCGCGCAGCACGGCCTGCGGGACCCGTTCGCGGATCCCCGCCACGAGGGTGTCGCGCAATCGTGCGCGACGCACGAACTCGGCGTGCGCATCACGCTGGGCGGCGTGCACTGCGGCACCGAACGCGGCCGCCCCCGCGGCGTTGACCGTGCCGGAACGCACGCTGCGCTCCTGGCCCCCGCCGAAACTCGTGGCGGCCAACGTCACCGTGCGGGGGGCGTACAGCGCGCCCACACCCATCGGACCGCCGAGCTTGTGTGCGGACACCGCAAGAGTGCTGATCCCGGGCAAGTGCGCGTCCACGGGCACCGCGCAGAACGCCTGCACGGCGTCCACGTGGAAGGACACCCCCGCCCGGTCGCACAGGGCCGCGAGCTCCGCGATCGGTTGCACCGTGCCGACCTCGTTGTTGGCCCACATCACGGTCACCAGGGCCAGCTCGTCTCCGCGGCGGTCGAGCAACTCCCGCAGGTCGTCGGGGTCCACCCGGCCGTCGGCATCGACCTCGAGCCACGCGAGCTCGGCGCCCTCGTGCGCGACGAGCCACTCGGCGGCCTCGGATACCGCGTGGTGTTCCACGGTGGACAGCGCGATCACGGTGCGACGCGAATCCGCGTCCCGGGCTGCCCGGAACAGCCCGAGCACGGCCATGTTGTCCGCTTCCGTCCCGCCGGATGTGAGGATGATCTCCACCGGTTCCGCGTTCAACGCCGCGGCCACGCTGTCCCGTCCGGTCTCCAGGGCCATGCGCGCGGAGCGCCCACCCGAGTGCAGGGACGCGGGGTTGCCGCCGCGTTGGGCCTGCGCCACGTAGGCCTCGACGGCCTCGGGCAGCATGTCGGTCGTGGCGGCGTGATCCATGTAGACGCGTGGTGTGGGCATGGGTCCAATTCTAGGCGCGCCCACCGCGGCCCTCCCTCGGCCGCGCACCTCCGGTGCGACCTCCCCCAGCGCACCACCGGTGAGCCCCCCGGCTGCGTCGATACAACGCCCCGCGCCCCGCCGGTGCCGTGCCGCACGGACGCGCCTACACTCGCAGCCATGCTGCATTTCGTCTTCCACACCCCCGAGATCCCCGGCAACACGGGAAACGCCATCCGCCTCGCGGCCTGTACGGGCGCGCGCCTGCACCTCGTGGAGCCCCTGGGCTTCACGTTCGGGGACGCCCACCTGCGCCGGGCGGGGTTGGACTACCACGATCTCGCGGTCATGGACGTGCACCCCAGCGTGGAAGCACTGTGGGACGCGCTCGGGGACGCCCGGGTCCTCGCGTTCACGTCCCACTCGAGCACCCGCCACACGGACGTGGCCTACCAGGACGGGGACGTTCTGCTCTTCGGCCGCGAGTCCACGGGGCTGCCCACCGATGTCCTCGAGGACGAGCACGTCACCGAACACGTCCGGATCCCCATGCTGCCCGGGCGCCGCTCCCTCAACCTCGCCAACTCCGCGTCCATCGCACTCTACGAGGCCTGGCGGCAGTTGGGCTTCCCCGACGGCGTGTGATCCCGCCACGACGACGGCGCTCGCGGGTACCGTGCGTATGCACACCCTGCGAGCGCCGTTGTGAACGCCGTCGGCGCGGCCGGAGCCGGGGGCGCCTACTTGCCCGATTGCTCGGCGGCGTTGCCCACCCTGACCTTGGCCGTGTGCTCGTCCCCGCCGCGCCGGTAGGTGACCTCCGCCTCCGTCCCGGCCGCGAGTTCCCGCACGCCGGCGGTGAGAGCGTCCGCGTCCGTGATGCGCTTGCCGTTGAACTGCGTGATCACGTCGTTCGCGCGCAACCCGGTGTCCGCGGCCGGGGAGCCGTCCTGCACGCTACGCACGAGGGCACCCGAGGAGAACTGCTCCGAGTTGCTCCCGGACGGCGTGTAGGCGGAGACGGACGCGCCCAGGTAGCCGTGCGTGGCCTTGCCGTCCTTGATGATCTCGTCCGCGACCCGCTTGGCCGTATTGGACGGGATCGAGAATCCCACCCCGATGTTCCCCGAACTGGAGGAGTCGTTCGAGGAGGACCCCGCCGCCGAGGCGATCGCCACGTTGATGCCGATCACCTGACCGCTCGAGTTCACGAGCGCGCCGCCCGAGTTGCCGGGGTTGATCGCCGCGTCCGTCTGCAGGACGTTGAGGTAGACGCTCGACTTCGCGGACCGCGAGCCCGACTGCCCGTTGTCCGGGAAGTTGAAGAAGAAGTCCTGCCCGCCGCCGCCCTGCTGGGAGTCCTCTGGGGTCTCCTGCGCCGCTGAGGAGGCGACGGCGATCGTCCGGTTGAGCGTGGAGACGATGCCGTCCGTGACGGTCCCGCTCAGTCCGAGCGGTGAGCCGATCGCGATCGCGGTGTCCCCCACGTTGAGCTTGCTCGAATCCCCGAATTCCGCGGGCGTAAGACCGCTCGGGTCCACCTTGATCACCGCGAGGTCCGATTCGGGGTCCGTGCCCACGAGGCTGGCCTTGCGCACGGAACCGTCCGAGGTCTGGACCTCCAGGTTGGCATCCGAGCTCGCGCCGTCCAGCGTGACCACGTGGGTGTTGGTGAGGATGTGTCCTTGATCGTCCAAGATCACACCGGACCCCGTCCCCGCGCGGCCCCCGGCGGACGCGGAGATCGTCACCACGGACGGGGAGGCCTTGTGGGTGGCCCCCGTGATCTGGTTGACCGATTCCGTGTTGTTCACGATCACCGGGGAGCTGTTGCCCGCCGCGGACACGCCGTTGTTCTCGGCGAGGGCGCCGGTCCCCACCGCGGTCCCCGCACCGATCAGCCCTGCGAGCACCATCCCGGCGACCAGGGCACCCGCCGAGAACTTGCGCTTGGGCGTCGTGGCGGTCGCAGCACCACCGACCGGTTGCGACGCCGCGGTGTAGCCGTCCTGACCACCGGAATAGGTGCCGTACTGGTAACCCCCGGTGGCGCCGGGGTGTTCGCCCGCGGGCGGGATGGGTTGGGTGTCCTGCGCGTGCCACGGCGAACCCTGGCCGGCCCCCTCCGTCCCGGAGCCGTACTGGCCGTACCGGGGCACGGGACGCTGGGGATCGCCGCCCGCACGGGGGTCATAGGAATCGGCCATGTTCTCTCCTTCAGGACTGTGACAGGACGTCGAGGGATCGTGTGTCTGGACGCGGATACCGGGACCCGCCCGGCGGCTTCCGGTGGCCCAGTATGCCCGGGCGTACTGAGCCGCGGCTGTGAGAACTGGCCGATTCCTGCACGTTGTCTGGCGATCTCCGGGACGCTCGCTGATCTCGTGACCGCATTGTCCGTTCAGCGTAGTCTGTGACTCAGACGACCATCATGTCCCGGGGACGATCCCCGGGCGGGCGTCCGCCGGGCTGAGATCGATTGGAACGAGGGTCATGAATTCACACACCGTTTGGCGCCGCGCTGTTTCCGCGACCGTACTCTCGGGAGTGTGCTTGTTCGCGGCGCCCGCCGCCCTGGCCGAGCCCCCTCAGCAGGTGGACCCCGGCACACGGATCGTGGATTCGGCCAACGTCCTGGGCAACACGTCGCAGTTGCAGGACGAGATCAACAGGGTCGCCAGCGAACACAACATCACGCTCTACGTGGTGTACGTGGACCGATTCACGAACCCCACCGATCCCGGTCAGTGGGTCCAGGACTTCGCCCGGAACAACGGTTTCGGGACCAACGACGCCGTGCTCACCGTGGCCACCGAGACCCGCCAGGCGCGGTTCGTGGCCAACTCGGCGGGTCCCCTGTCCCGCTCGGACACCCAGGAGATCTACGACGAGAACATCGTCCCGGCCCTGCGCAACGGCAACTGGGACGCCGCCGCCCAGGGTGCCGTGAAGGGGATCGACTCGAAACTCGGCGGGGTGAGCCTGAACGGGGCCGGCGGTGTGGTCGGCGGGGTCGTGGTGCTCGGCGGGCTCGCGGCTGCGGGCGTGGGCGTCGCGTCGCTCATGCGCGGGCGGCGTCGTCGTGCAAATGCACCCCAGGCCCCGGAACCGCACAACGGCAGCAGCGCGCCGCAGCGACCGCTCGTGCCCCTGCCCGAGCTGCACAAGCGCGCGGGTTCGGCGCTCGTGGAGGCGGACAACGCGATCCAGCATTCCGAGCAGGAACTCACCTTCGCGCAGCTGCAGTACGGCCGCGAGCAGACCCAGCCGTTCGAGCACGCGCTCGCGCGGGCCAAGGAGCATATGCGCGCGTCCTTCGAGCTGCAGCAGAAGCTCGAGGACCACATCCCGGACACCGAGGCGGACCAGCGCGCGTGGCTCGGGGAAATCATCGAGCGCTCCAACCAGGCGCGCGGCTCCCTTGCGGAACAGGAACAGAACTTCTCACAGTTGCGTCAACTCGAGACCCGCGCCCCCGAGGCGCTCGAGGACGTGCGCCACGCCGTGGCCGGTGTCCAGCCGCGCCTGCAGGACGCCGAGTCCTTGCTCGTCTCGCTGCACGCAACGTACGACGACGCCGCTCTGGCCCCCGTGCGGGACAACGGCGAGCAGGCGCGCGAACGCCTCGAGTTCGCCGACTCCGCGATCACCCAGGCCCAACAGCACCTGGACGCGGGACAGGTTTCCCAGGCCGTGCTCAACATCCGAGCCGCCGAGGAGGCGCAGGGCCAGGCCGAGGGTCTGATCACCTCGGTGGAGAACGCCCGCCGGGAACTGGCCAAGGCCGAGGAGTCCCTCAAGGACGCCGTGAGCATCGCCCAACGGGACGTCGCCGAGGCCGAGGGACTGGTCCAGCAGGGCTCCCGTCCCGAGCTCGCGGGTGCCGCCGCCGGGGTGCGCTCCGTGCTGCAGACCGTGACCCAGAACATGCGTTCCGGGCGCTACGACCCCATGGGCTCCGCCCGCCGGCTCGCGCAGGCCAAGGCCGAGCTCGACAAGGGCCTGGACGACGTCCGGAGCGCGAACGACCGCGCCCGCTCCGCGCGCGAGACCCTGTCCCACGCGCTCGTGAGCGCGCAGGCGAGCCTGACCACCGCGTCCGACTACGTGTGGGCGCGCCGCGGCGGTGTGGGCGCCCGCGCGCGCACCGAACTCGCGGAGGCCGAACGCCACCTGGAGATCGCGCAGCAACTACAGAACTCTGATCCCGAGCGAGCACTCAACGAGGCCAACCAGTCCATCCGCCTCGCGGACTCCGCACAGCGCTCCGCACAGACGGACGTGGACGAGTTCTACAACTCTCCCATGGGCTACGGCGGCATGGGTTACGGCCGGCGTAGCAACGGCCTCGGTGGTGCCATGCTCGGCGGGATCCTGCTGGGCGGGATCCTCAACGGCGGCATCGGCGGGGGCCACTACGGCGGCGGAGGCGGTGACTTCGGCGGCGGTTTCGGCGGCGGAGGCGGCGATTTCGGTGGCTTCGACGGCGGTGTGGGCGGGAACTTCTGACCCCCTCCGGGTGAGCGACGCACCCGCCGCCCCGTGACAGATTTCAGTTTTGTCCGAGATACGAGAAGAGGAGAACACCATGTCCAAACAGTCCATTTTCGGGCGGATCGCTCAGCTGGCCAAGGCGAACATCAACGCGATGATCGATTCCGCGGAGGACCCCCAGAAGATGCTGGATCAGATGGTCCGCGACTACACCGAGAACATCCGCGAGGCGGAGTCCGCCGTGGCCCAGACCATCGGTAACCTCCGCTTGCTCGAGAAGGACCACGCCGAGGACGTCCAGGAGGCCGCCCAGTGGGGCAACAAGGCACTGGCCGCGTCCAACAAGGCGGAAGAGTTCCGTTCGTCGGGCAAGGAGAGCGAGGCCCAGAAGTTCGACAACCTCGCCAAGGTCGCGCTGCAACGTCAGATCCAGTCCGAGAGCGAGGCCCGCGGGGTCGAACCCCAGATCGCGTCCCAGACCGAGATCGTGGAGAAGCTCAAGGACGGGCTCAACACCATGCGTGGTAAGCTCCAGGAGCTCTCCGCCAAGCGTGACGAGCTGGCCGCTCGCCAGAAGACCGTCCAGGCCCAGGCGCAGGTGCAGGACTCCCTCAAGGCGTTCGACGTCATGGACCCCACGAGCGAGGTCTCCCGGTTCGAGGACAAGATCCGCCGCGAGGAGGCTCGCGTGGCCGGCCAGCAGGAGCTCGCCGATTCCTCCCTGGACCGCCAGTTCGAGGCGCTCGAGGACATGGGTCAGCAAACCGAGATCGAGGCGCGGCTCGCGGCGCTCAAGGCCGGCAACGCCACCAAGGACGGCGAGAAGATTGTGTCCTCCGAGGAAGTCTGAGTCACTTCCGGGGCTGCCGGTGTGGTGGCCGCAGCATTCAGGGCGTCATCCCGCGGCTGAGCAGACACCCCCGGCGTGAGCTGACGTGGAGCAAACGCGGCATCGCCTGCTGCGTTTGCTCCACTGCTTGTCGCGAAGTAACCCCGGACATGTGTCCGGACATGCCAGAAGCCCGGTTTCCTGGGAAACCGGGCTTCTTCGTGGTTGCGGGGGCAAGATTTGAACTTGCGACCTCTGGGTTATGAGCCCAGCGAGCTACCGAACTGCTCCACCCCGCGGCGACGTCCTCAACTATACGGAGGGTGAACGGATCGTGCAAATCGGGTGTCCCCCGGCGCGGATCCGCACGGGACAGCGCCCCGATGGCGAGGGGCGGTGAGGACAGGGGCGGCGACAAGGGGGGACGGTGATAGCGAAGGGCGGTGACCGGGAGAACCCGATCACCGCCCTTCGGGCGTCTCCCCTGGATTACGGGGTGGCGCCGTCCTGACGCATGGCCTCGTCGATGGCCTGCTTCAGCCGGTCCTGGGCCTCGCCGTACTGCGTCCAGTCACCGTCCCGGCGTGCTCGATCCGCTTCCTGCATGGCCTGGTTGGCGTTGTCCAGAGCCTGCTGCAGGGACGTGGAGCGCGGCGACGGGGTCCCGGAGGGCTGCGGCGAGGGGCTGGCCGACGCGCCGTCGTCCACCGCGCCGGTGCGCCCGCCGCCGCCCTGGGCGGCCTCCGCGGCCTGGTCGTTCACGCCGGCCCCGGTGTCCGTGGTGGCACCGGAGTTACCGCTGAAAACCTCATCCAGAGCGCCGTCGAGCGTGGGGGCGAATCCGACCTTCTCACCGAAGCCCACGAGGACGCGGCGCAGGGTGGGGTAGGCGGCATCGCCGGAGGACTGCACGTACACGGGCTGGACGTAGAGCATGCCCCCGCCCGCGGGCAGTGTCAGCAGGTTGCCGTTGATGACCTCGGACGCACCCTGACGCAGCAGGTTCAGCTCCTGGGACACATCCGTGTCCGAGTTGAACAGGTTCTGCGCCTGGCCCGGACCGGGCACCACAGAGGAGCGCGGCAGTTCGAGCAGCCTCAGCTTGCCGTAGTCCTCGCTCTTGACGCCGTCCTCACCCGTCCCGGCGTCCGCGTTGGCGGAGAGGTACCCGTACATCACGTTACGGGTATTGCCGGACTCGTTCTGCTGCGGGATGAAGGACGAGGTGAGCGAGAAGTTCGCCTTGTCCTCACCCGGCATGCGCATGGAGAGGTAGTACGGCGGCTGCGGGACGTCCTGGTTCTGCTGGGTGGGGTCGTTGGGCACGGACCACACGTCGTCGCTCGCGTAGAAGCTGTTCGCGTCCGTGACGTGGTAGCGGTTGAGCAGCTCACGCTGGACCTTGAACATGTCTTCGGGGTAGCGCACATGGGCCATGAGGTCCGCGGACATCTCCGAGTACGGCTTGAGCGTGTTCGGGAAGACCTTCTGCCACGACTTCAGGACGGGGTCCTGGTCGTCCCACGCGTAGAGATCCACGGAACCGTCGTAGGCGTTGACCGTGGCCTTGACCGAGTTACGGATGTAGTTCACACGCTCGGGCGGCAACGCAGCGGCGGTGCCCTGCGCGGTCTGGGTGTCCTGGGTGGCGTCCTGGAGCACGGACGGCGTGGAGTACGGGTAGGACGCCGCCGTGGTGTAGGCGTCCACGATCCACACGACCTTGTTGTCCACGATCGCCGGGTACGGGTTGCCGTCCACCGTGAGGTAGGGGGCCACCTTCTCCACCCGCTCACGCGGGTTGCGGTCGTAGAGGATCTGGGACTCCGGGCGCACCGCGTCCGAGAGCAGCATGTCCGTGGACTGGAACTTGATGGAGTAGGACAGCTTGTTAAACCAGTTGCCCACGGTGGGGCCGCCATTGCCGGCGAACGTGGTCTTGGCGTCCTGGGCGTCCCCGTCATTGGTCTGGGGGCGGTCCAGCTCGAGCGGCGGGTCCTCAGGGGAGCCACCCACGATCGAGTACTCGGGCGAGTTCTTCCCGAAGTAGATCCGCGGCTCGTAGTCGTTGGAGATCTCACCGCGGGACGGGATCCCGGCCTGCATGAATTGGGGCTTGCCGTCCGACTGCACGCGGGAGCCGTACGCGGCCACCACGCCGTAGCCGTGGGTGTAGACCACCGACTGGTTGTACCAGCCCTGGATCTGGTCCGGGTTCAGTTCACGGGTCGCGATGACCGTGTCCTGGGTCTGCCCGTCGATCCTGTAGCGGTCCACGTTGAGCATGTCGGAGAACTGGTAGTACGGCCGGAACTGCTGCAGCTGGGCGAACGCGGAGGAGACCACGTTGGGGTCCAGCAGACGGATGTTGGAGGTGGTCTCCGTGTCCTGGCGCAGCGCACCCTGTTCGGTCTGGGTCGTGGCGTCGTACGGGGTGACCTCGGTGTTGTCCAGACCGTAGGCCTGCCGGGTCATGGTGATGTTGCGCTGGATGTACTCGTTCTCGAGCGCCTGCTCCGTGGGGGTCACCTGGAAGCGCTGGATGGCCCACGGGTAGAGCCCACCGGCCACCACGGCCACGACCACGAGCATTGCGGCACCGATCAGAGGCAGCTTCCAACGGCCGATGAACCCGGCCACCACGAACAGGATGGCCACCAGGACGGCGGCGATCGCCAGGATGCCCTTGGTGGGGATCACGGCGTTGACGTCGGTGTACAGCGCACCTGTCCACTTGCCCGAGTTGGAGGTCAGGGTCGCGTAGCGGTCCAGCCAGAAGTTCACGGCCTGCAGCGCGAGGAACGCGGCCACGATGGAGCCCAGGTGCACGCGGGAGGAACGGGTCGTGGCGATCCCGCGTTCATGGATGCGGATCCCGCCGTAGACGTAGTGCATGAGCAGCCCGGCCACACCGGCGAGCAGCAGGGCGGTGACCAGGAAGCCGATCAGCAGCCGCAGGAACGGGAGGGTGAACACGTAGAAGCCCAGGTCCAGGTCGAACTGGGGGTCGGTCTGCCCGAAGGGTTCCTGGTTGAAGAACAGCAGCACGGTCTGCCACTGGGACGTGATCGTGGAGGCGGCGAACAGTCCGAAGATCACCGGCACGGCCACCATGACGATCTTGCGCACGGGGTCCAGCGCCTGCTGGTACTTCTGCATGTTGTCGCTGACCTGGCCGGTGTCCCGGGGGCGGTTGCGGTACGCGAGCCACAGGCTCAGGAATATGAGCGTGGCCACGATCACGGCGGAGATGATGAACAGACCGATCATCGCGAGGTTACGGGTGACGAACACCCGCAGGTAGCCGAGCTGCTCGAACCAGAGGATGTTCGTGTAGACCTGGGTGAACCCCACGAACAGGGCGATGAGGACCACCACCGCGATCACCGTGGGCAACAGGGCCCCGTGTTTCTTGCGGCCCGCTGCGGACTCGCTGGATGGACGTGGGGATGTGGATCCGGCGGTCACTGAATACCTCTGAATTCCCTGGGCACGGATGATGATCTGTCAATGATCAGTGTCCACCCTATTGTGCTGGCCCCCGTCGCGGCATGCAATTTCACCGCCTCGGGATGTCACCGGGTGCCGCAGGAAGGCAGCTCCACGACCGATCCGGACGCCGCTTTTTCGACCCCTTCCACAGCATCTCCCAGTGTCTTCACCTCGATCACCGTGAGACCATCCGGGACGTGCCCGGCCACCTCACCGCAATTGTCCGAGGGGGCCAGGAAGTACGTGGCACCGGACTCCGCTGCGCCCTGCAATTTCTGTCGGATCCCGCCGATGGGACCGACATTCCCGTCCACCGAGATCGTTCCGGTACCCGCGATGTGTTCGTCGCCCGCCATCGATCCGGGGGTCAGTTCCTCGATGATCCCCAGCGCGAACATCATCCCGGCGCTGGGTCCACCCACCTGGTCCAGTTGGAAGTCCACGTCCACGGGGAACTCGTATTTCGGTACGAGGTACACGCCGAGCTGCCACCGCTGCGAGTCCTCGTCCCGGGTCAGCTTCACGTGTTCGGTGACCGTCCTGCCGTCCCGGCGCACGACGACGTCCGCTCCCCGCTCCCCCGCGGCGTCGAGTTGCTCGCGCAACAGCTCGAGCGAGGTGACTTGCGTGCCGTTCACGGAGAGGATCCGGTCCTCGGCCCGCAGGACACCGTCCGCGGCGCCGCCGGGGATCACGGCGTGCACGGTCAGGGTGGTTGTGAACGGCTTGCCCAGGTGGTTCAGCGCGGCCGCCACGGAGTCCTCCTGGGAGGTGACCATGGCCGCGGCGTTGGACTCGTCCACCTGCTGGCCCGTGGTGTCCGGCGGGTAAAGGGTGTCCTCCGGGATCACGGCATCGGAGGGATCCAACCAGCCCAGCAGCGCGTTGATGGAGTTGAGCCGCCCGGAGGGTCCGCCCGTGACGTACACGGTGGTCAGGTCCAACCGGCCGTCGCTCGGGTAGGTCGGGGCGCCCGTGATCTTGACGAGCTGCTTGTCGTCGTGGCTGCCCACGGTGTTGAACGTGGGTCCGGCGGATTCCACGACGTACGGCGCGGGCAGCACCACGCCCGCGAGCAGCAGCACCGTGGTCCCCGCGAGCGCGACCGACGGCAACGACCGGCGGCGGAGGAATCCGCGCCGCGCCCCCTTCTGCTCACCCGTCACGTCGCTTCCTCTCCACGGCCTCCAGGACCGTCCCAGCGTACTCGGCCCACCCTGGGAAGGTCCCGCGCACACCGTCTGGGGCGTACGTCGCACGCCCTCGTGGAAGGTTCGAAGACGCCGCACGGCCGGGGACGGCGGCGTCGCCCGCTCCCGGTGAACGGGCGCCCGGAGGATACCTGAGCCATCAGCGAACTGGGCGCGCACGCGGTGGTTCGGGCCCGGGGCGGACGGCTAGGGTTTGAGCAGTCCTAGATCCTCCACGACGATTGGCGGTCCCATGCCTTCGAACCCTCCGAACGACGAGAACGGCGAGAACCCCAAGGACCCGTTCCAGGAGATGTTCGAGCGTCTGCTGGGGTCCGGGAACATGAAGCCCGGTGACATGTCGGCCGGTATGCCCGTGGACCCGCAGGCCATGTCCATGATGTTCCAGCAGATCCAGTCCATGATGAGTTCGACCTCCTCGGGGGAGCCCATCAACTGGGAGCTCGCCAACCAGCACGCCCGTCAGGTGGCCGCGCAGAAGGGCGACGCGTCCGTCTCGGCGAAGCAGAAGGGCGCCGTGAACGATGCCATGAAGCTCGCGGACCTGTGGCTCACGGACAACACCGCGTTCGGCGAAGCCCCCGTGCTGCCGTCCGCGTGGGCGCGCGCCGAGTGGATCGAGGCCACGTGGGAGACCTGGAAGGAGATGACCACCCCGGTGGCCACCTCCGTGTCCAAGGCCATGTCCGACGCCCTGACCCAGCAGTTGCCCCCCGAGCTCTCCCAGGCCATGGGCGGGGCGGACCTGTCCGGGATGCTCTCCGGCGCGGGCTCCATGATGTTCGGGATGCAGCTGGGACAGGCCGTGGGTGCGCTCTCGTGCGAGGTGCTGTCCTCCACGGACGTGGGCATCCCCCTGGCCAAGGACCGCTGCGCGCTCGTGCCGTCCAACGTGGCCGAGTTCAGCGAGGGGCTGGACCTGCCGGCCTCGGACGTGATGCTGTACGTGGCCATCCGCGAGGCCGCCCACACGCGTTTGTTCCACGGTGTGCCGTGGTTGCGCCAGTACGTGCTGGACCTGATCACGGCGTTCGCGTCCGAGATCCACATCGACATGGACCGGATCGAGTCCATCGCCCAGGAACTCGACCCCTCCGACCCCTCGGGCATCCAGGACGCGCTGGCCTCCGGCGTGTTCAGCCCCGAGATGACCCCGCGCCAGGAGGCCACACTCGCCAAGCTCGAGACGGTCCTCGCGCTCGTGGAGGGTTGGGTCAACCGCGTCACCGTGGCCTCCACCGCCAACATCCCCTCCGCCGCCGCCCTCACCGAGATGATGGCCCGACGCCGCGCCGAGGGCGGGCCCGCCGAGCGCACCTTCGGTTCCCTCGTGGGTCTCGAACTGCGCCCCCGCCGATTGCGTGAGGCAGCGACCTTCTGGGGCTACGTGGAGGAACAGCGCGGGATCACCGAGCGCGACAGCCTCTGGGAGTCCCCCGAGCTGCTGCCCACCAACGAGGACCTCGACGATCCCCAGGGCTTCGAGGAGCGCCGCGGGCTGCTCACGGCCAGCGACGAGGAGATGGACGCCGCCCTGGAGAAGCTGCTGGCCGGCGGGTACGAGGACGGCCGGCAGGCCCCGGGGGGCGCGAGTTCCACCGGCCAGGCCTCCGCGGACGCGGAGCAGGGTGCGTCCGGGGAGACGTCGCCTGGACGCGAGCCGGGTGAGAGCACGGGCACTGCCGGCGACGACGACCAGGACGATCCCGACACCACGCGGGACGAGGACTGATCGTGGGCGGCTGGGCCTCCGTGTAGTAGGCCCGTCGTACGGACTTCAGGGTTCGCGGCCGGGCCCGTACGAACGGCCCGGAGCCACTCGCACCGAGACTCGTGCGGACCTCGTACCGGCCCCTCGCCGACCCGGCTCGCCGGGCTGGCCTCTCGGGTGCCTCACTCCCGGCCCGTGACCTGCGCGGGGTTCCGCTCCGCCCACGCGGCGCCGTCCAGGAACTGGTCGGCGTCGTGCGCCCTGGGGTGGCGCCGTGCCATCTCCCAGAACCGCTCGTTGTGGTGAGCCTCGAGCAGGTGCACGAGCTCATGCAGCACCACGGTCTCCAGAACCCACTCGGGCGCGTCCGCGAGTCGCCGTGAGATCCGTATGGCACCCGTGGCGGGGGTCGCCGAGCCCCACCGTGTGTGCTGGCGGGCGGACCACGTGATGCTCGTGGGCCGGGCACGACCCTCCAGGTAGGTCCGGGACAGCCGCTGCGCCATCTCCTCCAGCGCCGTGTCGGAGTGCCGCGTGCGCGAGGCCGCCTCCGCCGCGCGCCGCTTGGCCACGACCCTGGGAACGAGAGTTGCACTCCAATGCGCGATCTGGGCACGGGTGGCCCGTTGCGGCACCGAGAGCACCACGGCATCCCCGCTGAAGTGGGCGTTGACGGTCTTGGTGCGGCGGGCACTGCGCTTGACGACGATCTCCGGCATCTCCTCCGGTGGTTCGACGATTCTGGCTCGTGGTGGGGGCATGCCCCCAGTTCACCACCCCGCCCGGGCGGGGCACGAACCGGGACGCAGAAGGGGAGCACGATGCCCGCGGCACCCGTCCTGTGGATTGCCCCGCGCCGGCCGCGGGAGCGCCCCGCTTCGGCAACCCTGGTGCCATGACCCACCGTTGCCCAACCGCCCCCGAGGAACCCTGCGTTCCCCCGGCGCTCGACGAGCTGCGCGTTCTCGCGCTCGGGCTCGACCCCCTCACCGCCGCCGTGTGCCTCGCGCTCGCGGAGGCCGGGGTCTGCCTGCTCAACGTCCGGGATCCTGCACCCGTCGGGACCGCGGACGTCCGCCACGGCCCGTATCCCGCGGAGTTCCAGGGCCAGCCACGTGAACTGGTGCTGAGGACCCTGCTGCGGCGCAGATCCCCGCGCTGCGCCCCGCTCAGCGCACCCGAGCTCTTCCCGTCGGCGGCGGTGCCCACGGCCGTGGTGCTCCACACGTGGTCCGTGCCCGGTGATCTCGTGGCGGACCTCGCCACGGCTCCCTCCCCGGACCTGGACCCGGCGCTGCCCACCCTGAGCGTGGTCCGCGACGGCGGGTACGTGGTTGTCTGGCCCCTCACCGACTGGGCGCATCGCCCGTGCCGGGCCTGTGTGGCGAGTGCGGTCCGTGAAGCGCGACGCGCGTTCCGTGGGTCCCCACCCACGCCCGGCGAGCCTCTGCTTCCGCGTCAGGACGGGACGGTGGCCGTGCTGACGCGCACGGTGGCCACCGGGGAGATCGCGGGTCGCCTGCTGTCCCACGTGCTGCGGGACGACGCCGCTCCGCGGGCGGCACCGTCCGACCCGCCACACGACGCTCCCCCGGACGTGCCACCTGCCGGCACCGGAACGGCACCGTCCGGCCCACCGCCGGCCCGGCCCCCGTCCGGAACGCAGTCACCTGACGGTCCGGACGCGTGCCTCGTGCTGCGCCGGGGGCTGACGGTTCTGCCTTTGGCCCCGGATCCGAGGTGCCTGTGCTCCCTCGCGTTCACCGGGCTGTGAACCGTGCGTGCGGAGTCCGCCGTACCATCCGTGCCCGCTCAGACGGAGTCGCGGTCCACCGTGAAGGCCCCCGCCGTGTCCGGGGGCGAGGGCGCGGGCTCGTCCCGCACCAGGGCGTTGATCACGGCCACGATGTGCCGGGCCGTGACCTCCGGGTCCAGCGCCACCATGGTCAGCGGAGGGTCGGCCAGCGCCGCCGCCGGGGAGTCGTTGACCCCCACGATCGCGAGGTCCGCGGGCGCTTTCCAGCCGAGCCGCCGCATCCCGCAGAGCACGGCGAGCGCGGCGGTGGTGTCGTGGGCGCACACCCCGGACGCCCCCGGGTGCCGTTCGCGCCACTGCAGCAGCACATCGGCCGCCCCGCGGGGATCCGCAGGAAGGGGAAGAGCGCTCGGGCGAGGCAGGCCACGGGCCGCGCACTCGCGCTGCAGCACCTCGAAGCGCCACTGGGAGACGCCGTGCATGTGCTCCCCGCCCGTGATCGCATAGCCCAGGTGCGTATGGCCCGCGGCCACGAGCCGCTGCACCTGCACCCTGGCGATGTCCCGCTCACGGAGACCCGTGATCCACCGCCCCATGTCGTCCGAACCGGTCCAGGAGACGACGCCGCGCACGCCACTTCGACGCATGCGCTCGGCGTCGTCCTCCGCGAGGTCCCACGCGAGCACGGCGGCCGGCGTCACGGAGGACCAGACCTGGGCGGCGGGGCGGCGGGTCCACGCATGGATCACCATGGACAGCCCCACCTCGGAGAACAGCACCGAGAGCCGCTCCACGATCACCCCGATGTCCTCGGTGAGGGACCCCGCCGGCGGGAGGTATAGCAGCACGGAGGTGGAGCGGCCCCGGCCGAGTGCCCGCGCCTCCGCCGAGGGCGCGTAGGAGAGCTCCCGAGCGGCGTCGAGCACGCGGCGTCGGGTGCCCGCGGAGATGGACTGCGAGGGGGTGTCGTTGAGCACGAAGCTCACGGTGGTGCGGGAGACCCCGGCCAGCCGTGCCACGTCGGCGCTCGTGGCCCGCCGTGCGGGGGTGGGGTGCCGGTGCATGCTCGTGAGTTCTCCCTGGAGGTCGGTGGCCACATGGTAGCGAGTGGCCCACCGCCGCCGAGCCCTGATGCCCCACGAATGTGAGCTGTTACACTCGACAACCATCAAGCTAACACGCGTTAGTGTGCACCGGCACGGACCGCTGCCGCCCCGGGCCCCTCCCGGCGCACGGCCTGCGTGCAGGGAACTGGAAGCGGCCACGTCGCCGCGAGGTTTCGGAGCCGGTACCCGTCGGGAACGCCGTCGGGCACCGGCGGCACCACCCGGATCCGACCGGGGCGCGAGACCGCAAGGAAGTTGGAGAACCACATGGACACTCAGGATGTCGACGTGATCATCATCGGTGCCGGGATCTCCGGCATCGGCGCCGCTCGGGAGCTCGCCGGCACCGGCCGCACCGTCCGCATCCTCGAGGCGCGCGAGGACATGGGCGGCACGTGGGACCTCTTCAGGTACCCGGGTATCCGCTCTGACTCGGACATGGCCACCTTCGGCTACCGCAGCCACCCCTGGACAGGAGAGCGCAGCCTGGCCACTGGGGACACCATCCTCGACTACGTCCACGCGGCGGCCGAGGAGGCCGACGTCACGAAGGACATCCGGTTCGGGCGGCGCGCCGAGCAGGCACGGTGGTCCTCCGAAACCCACACATGGACCGTCACGCACCGCGACGTCCACACGGGCGGGGCCGAGCAGCTCACCGGCCGGTGGCTGTTCATGGCCACGGGCTACTACCGCTACGACGAGGGCTTCACCCCCGACTGGCCCACGCTGTCCGAGTTCGAGGGGACCGTGGTCCACCCGCAGCACTGGCCGGAGGACCTGGACGTGGCGGGCCGTCGCGTGGTCGTGATCGGCAGCGGCGCCACCGCCGTGACCCTCGTGCCCGCGCTCACGGACCGCGGCGCTCACGTGAGCATGCTGCAGCGCTCCCCGTCCTACGTGGCCTCCGTGCCCGGCAGGGACGAGACTGGCATCAAGCTGCGCAAGTGGCTGCCGCCGCGCGTGGCCGGGGAGGCCAACCGCTGGCGCAACATCGTGCGCTCCATGGCCATCTACGAGTTCAGCCGCCGCCGACCGCAGGCCATGCGGGACCTGCTGCACCGCGGGGCTGTGAAGCACCTGGGCCCCACCTTCCCGGTCGACGAGCACTTCACCCCCGAGTACGACCCGTGGGACCAGCGGCTGTGCGCGGCACCGGACGGCGACTTCTTCAAGGCTGTGCGCGGGGAGCACGCCGAGGTGGTCACGGACACCATCGAACGCTTCACCGCGGACGGGATCCAGCTGCGCTCGGGCCGTCACCTCCCGGCGGACGTGATCGTCACCGCCACGGGGCTCAACGTGCAGTTTCTTGGGAACATGGATCTCGTGGTGGACGGGGAGACCGTGGATCCGGCCGCGCGCGTGAGCTACCGCGGCATGATGCTCGACGGCGTCCCCAACATGGCCTTCGCCATCGGGTACACGAACTCCTCGTGGACCCTGCGCGTGGACCTGATCACAGAGTACTTCCGGCGGCTGCTGGACCGCATGGACCGCGAGGGCGCCGTGGCCGTCACGCCCCGGTACTCCGGCCCCCGCACCGGGCTGCGCCCGCTCATCGACCTGGCCTCCGGCTACATCCAGCGTGGCGCACACCTGCTGCCCCGCCAGGGCCGCGACGGGGCATGGAACGTGCGGCAGAACTACCTGCGGGACCGGGTGCTGTTCCGTCCGGGTGCCGAGAAGGACGAGCAACTGGAGTTCACGGTGCCCGCCCGCACCACCTCGGGGGTGGGCGCGTGAGCACGCAGATGTGGAACGGGCTGAGCTGGCGCGAGACCGGTGAGGGCACCCCGGTGCTGCTGATCCACGGGATCGGACGCAGCCTGGCCGACTGGGACGAGCAGCACGAGCGTCTGGCCGCGCGGCACCGTGTGATCAGCGTGGACCTCCCCGGCTTCGGTGGCTCCGAGGTCCCCACCGAGGGCATGAGCCTCTCGAATCTCGCCTCCCGCGTGGCGGAGTTCGTGCGCGCCCAGGGCATTGCGCCGACCCACGTGGCCGGCAACTCCCTGGGCGGGGCCGTGGCCATGCAGCTCACCGCCGACCACCCGGAACTCGTGCGCAGCCTGCTGCTCGTGGACTCCGCAGGATTCGGACGGGGCGTGAGCCCGGCCCTGCGTCTCGCGGCGCTGCCCGGGGTGGGCGAGCGCGCACTGGCACCGAGCCGCAAGGGTGCGCTGCGCTCCGAGCGGGCCATGTACCACGACCCCGCCCTGGCCACGCCCGAGCGCGTGGAACGCGGCTACGAGCTCGCGCAGCGCCCCGGCGGCTCCGAGGCCATGCTGCAGATGCTGCGCTCGATCGGCTCGATCGCGGGTGTGAAGCGGCCCTGGCGGCGCCGGCTGCTCCCCCGCGTGCGGGCCACCGGTGTTCCCGTGTTCATCATGTGGGGCGACAAGGACACCGTGCTGCCCTTCCGTCACCTCGCCCGTGGGGCGAAGGCCCTGGGGGCTCGCAGCCACCGGTTTCCCGACACCGGCCACGGGCCCATGATCGAGCGGCCCGACGAGTTCGCCCGCCTGGCCACCGAGTTCTGGGCGAGCGCGGAGCGCAGCTGACGACGCCACACGGGCCGGTCCCGGTCCACGCTCACCCGCCGCGCTGCGACCACACAGCGCGTCACCGGGTGGTGGTACCGGTCGTCCCGGCCGGGCCTCGGCCGCACCCGCTTAGCGGCCGCCGCGGCGTCGTGCCGGGGTGCGCGGCGCGGGGGGCAGCACGGCGTCGAGGAAACGGGACCGGGCCCGGTTGGGCCGACCGCCCGGGGTCCGGGACAGCGACCACGAGAGCACGAGGTGCTCCCGCGCGCGGGTGATCCCCACGTAGAGCAGCCGGCGCTCCTCGTCCATGGCATCCGGGGTATCGGCGAAGCTGATGGGCATGAGTCCCTCGGAGAGCCCCACGAGGAACACGGCATCCCACTCCAGGCCCTTAGCCGAGTGCAGGGACGCGAGCGTGACCCCGTCCACCACCGGGGCCTCCTGGGTGGTCGCACGGCGTTCGATCTCCCGCGCGAAACCGGCGAGCGACAGCGTCTCGCCGTCCGCCACGGCGCGGCGGGCCATGGTGTCCGCGAGCGAGACGAGTGCACGCAGGGACTCCCACTTGGCGCGCGTGGCACTGTCGGAGCGCGGGGCCCGCTCCGTGTAGCCGAGCGAACCGAGCATGTCCCGCACCTGCTGGGGGACGTCCGCGCGGTCCGCGCCCGCGGTGCGTGCGGCGGAACGGATCTGCACGATGGCCTGCCGGATCTCGGGCCGGTTGAAGAACCGTTCGGAGCCACGCAGCTGAAAACCGATGTTCGCATCCGCGAGTGCGGCTTCGAACGCCTGCGACTGGCCGTTGGTGCGGAACAGGACGGCGATCTCGTGCGGGGCCACGCCGTCGTCGATCAGGTCCTGGATCCGCACGGCCACGCCCGCGGCCTCGGCCTCGTCGTCCGGGTACTCGTTCCACGCGGGCTCGGGGCCCGCGGGGCGCTGGGAGACCAGGCGCAGCGGTGTGGCCCACGTGTCCGGGGTGGACGTGAGGGACGGGCGGCGCGCGGCCAGCAGCCGGTTGGCGGTGTTGACCACCTGAGGGGTGGAGCGGTAGTCGCGGATCAGCTCCACCACGGACGCCCCGGGGTACCGGGACGGGAACTCCAGCAGGTGCCGGGACGTGGCGCCCGTGAAGGAGTAGATGGTCTGGGAGGCGTCCCCCACCACGCAGAGATCGTCCCGGGAGCCGAGCCACGCGTCCAGCAGCCGCTGCTGCAGGGGCGAGACGTCCTGGTACTCGTCCACCACGAACTGGCGGTACTGCGCGTGCACCGCCGCGGCGATCCGCTCGTCCTCCTCCAGGATCCCCACCGTGATCAGCAGGACGTCCTCGAAGTCGATCAGGTGCCGGTCCGCCTTGAGGTCCTCGTAGGACTGGTAGAGCCGCTGCATGGTGCGGACGTCGTAGCCCGCGGGCATGTCCCGCTGGCCCGCCGCCTGCGGATAGGTGTCCGGGGTGTGCATGGAGACCTTGGCCCACTCGATCTCGGCCGCGACGTCCCGGACGGTCGCCCGGTCCGTGGTCAGGCGCATGGCCTGGGCGGCCTCGGTGATCAGTCTCGCCTTGTGGTTCACGAGCCCCGGCGGGGGCCCACCCACGGCCTGCGGCCAGAAGTACTGCAGCTGGCGCAGGGCGGCAGAGTGGAAGGTCCGGGCCTGCACACCGGGAGCCCCGAGAGCCCGCAGCCGCTGGCGCATCTCATTGGCGGCGCGCGCGGTGAAGGTCAGGGCCAGGGTCTTCTGGGGGGTATAGACCCCCGAGGCGATGCCCCACGCGATGCGGTGGGTGATGGCCCGCGTCTTGCCGGTGCCCGCTCCAGCGCGCACGCACACCGGACCGTTCAGTGTGGTCGCGACCACGCGCTGCTCCGGGTCCAGGCCTCCGAGGATCCGCTCCTCGGCGCTCTGCTCCACGCTCACCAGTCGGTCCCCGGGAGGTCCTCGCCCAGCCAGCTGACGATCAGCGCGTGCGCGATCGACACCCTCCCCGGCAGCGTGACCTCACCGGTGCGGGTGCTCGTGAGCAGCTGCTCGCGCGTGAACCACCGGACGTCCAGGATCTCCTCGCCGTCCGCCTCGGCCACCGACGTGTGGGCCACGGCGCGAAAGCCCAGCATCAGGGAGCGGGGGAACGGCCACGGCTGAGAGCCCTGGTACTGCACGGTGTCCACCGTGATCCCGGCCTCCTCGCCCACCTCGCGCACGACCGCTTGCTCGGCGGACTCCCCCGGCTCGACGAAGCCTGCGAACGTGGAGTACATGTTGCCGGCCCATGCCGCAGAGCGGCCCAGCAGGATGCGCGGCGATGCCGGGTCCGGGCCGTCCTCGACCACCGCCACGATGACCGCTGGATCCGTGCGGGGGAAGTGCAGCGAGTCGTCCTCGGGGCAGCGCCGGGCCCACCCGGAGCGGATGCTCTGCGTGAGCGCCCCGCAGCGAGGACACCGCGGGTGGTCGCGGTGCCACAAGGCCACCGCCTGCGCCGTGACGAGCAACGACGTCTGCTCGGGGTCCACCACGGTGGCCAGCGTGCGCAGCCCCTCCCACCGGGCACCGTCGAGACCGGACAGCTGGGTGTCCTCGGGGAAGGTGCGCAGGATCACCTGGGTGCCGTCCGCCAGGCGGCCCAGGTACACGTCCGGGCGGCCGGCATCATCCGTGGGTCCCGGGACCTCCGCCACGAGCGGGAGGACCAGGGCGCCGTCGCGCGTGGGGGCCTGGGAGCCCCGCAGCACGAGCACCCGCGCGGTGGGCGAGGCGAGCGCCTCAGCCACGAGATCGCGGTGCTCCCGGGCGACCGCGTCCCGGTCGAAGGGGCGCCCGGCGAAGGGCAGCTGGGCGTCGTCGAGCAGGGGCGCGACGGCGCCGGGACGGTCCTGGGATGAGATCATCCGACCACTGTAGACCGGGGTCCGGACATCCTCACGGGCCGCGGTGGACAGCCCGCCCCGGGCCGAGGCCGGTAGGGTGGGTGAGGTGAGAACGACCCCCGAATTGCTGGCCGCCGTCGCGGCCGCGGCCGTGCCCGGGGTGGCCCCTGTGGCCACCGGTCCTTCTCCCGACGACGCCGCGGATTTCCGCTCGTGCGTGGTCCAGGACTCCGAGGGTCGCCGCTGGCGCGTCCGCAGTCCCCTGAACACCGAAGCGAGCATGCGCCTGGAGACCGAGCACCTGGTGTTGCAGGCGTTCACCCCGTCCGTGCGCTCGCGGTTGCCGTTCCACCTGCCCACGGTCGCGGGGTCCGTGGCGCAGGACGGGTTGCGCACCTTTGTCTACTCGCACCTGCCGGGTCACACGCTCAGCCTGCGGGAGTTCCAGCGGCAGAACGAACATCCCGAACCTCCCGTGCACACGCCCTCCCCGAGTGCGACGCCGCGCGCCCCCCTGGCCGTGCAACTGGGCCGTTCGCTCGGGTGCCTTCATTCTCTGCCCCGTGCGCTCGTGATGGACGCGGACCTGCCCGCCTACAGCGCCGAACAGTGCCGCAAGCGCATGCTCCACGATCTCGATCAGGCCGCGACCACGGGGCTGATCCCCGGGGACCTATTGCGTCGGTGGGAGGAGGCCCTCGAGGACACCACGCTGTGGCAGTTCTCCACGCGCGTGGTGCACGGGGACCTACACGAGGACAACATCACCGTGGACCACGGTTCACTCGCGTCCTTCACGGGGTGGAGCGATCTGCACGTGGGCGATCCCGCCGTGGACTTCTCATGGCTCGTGGGCATGTCAGACCCCGCGTTCGCGGACACCGTGCTAGAGGCCTACTCCGTGGCGGCCGTCCAACCCCCGGACCGCCATCTGTTGCGCCGCGCGCACCTCAAGGCCGAGTTCGCGCTCGCGGAATGGCTCGTGCGCGGTGTGGACCGGGGCATCACGTCCATGGTGGACAACGCCCAGCGGATGCTCACGACCCTCGCGGCGGACGTGCGGGCCAGCGCGTCGCCGTCCCCGGGGGTGGCCGGTCCGCCGCCCGCCTCGACCGCGTCGGCCGCCGCGTCCGGTGCGGATCGGGCCGGCGACTCCGACGTCGACTCGGTGGACCGCACTGACTCCGACGGCCGCGCCCTCGACGACGACTCCGCCCCGGACGGTCACCCCAGCGATGACGGCTTGTCCCCCGACCATCACTCCGGCGAGCGCGGCTCCTCCACCGGCGGTTCCTCCGCGGCGTCCGGATCCGTCACGCCCACCTCGTAGAGCGAGCTCACCACGGCCTCGAGTTCCGTCTCGTCCGCGAGGTCGTGGGGACGCACCACCTGGTCCGCGGCCACGTAGTAGAACGCCGCCGACACAAGCTCCACCGGGACCTCGTGCAACCGCGCGAACGCCAACCGGTACAGCGCGAGCTGCCCGGACTTGCGCTTGAGCTCCCGACCGTGCGGGATTCGCCCTGTTTTCCAGTCCACGAGTTCCCAGCCGTCCGCGGTGCGGAACACGGCATCGATCCGACCGCGCACCGTGAGCGACCCCACCGGGGTCTCCACGGGCAGTTCGATCGCGTAGGGCTCCAGGGACGCCCACGGGCTGTTCCGGAAGGTCTCGGCGAGCCGGGGCAGGTCCAGGTCCTCGTCCACGTAGTCGTCGGAACCGGGCAGTTCGTCCGCGTCGAAAATCGCGGAGTCCCCGAAGTAGTTCTCAACCCACGTGTGGAACGCCGTGCCCGCCCGGGCCGCGGAGCCCGGTTTGCGTGGCATCGGTCGGCGCAGACTGCTGATGAACCCCTCGGGATCGGTGTCCATGGCCACGAGCGCGGACGCCGAGACGTGGGAGGGCATGTGCACGCTGCGGTCCTCCTCGGACGCCGCGCGGCGACCCAGCAACAGTTCGGCCTCGCGCCGCCACCGCGTGACCACGTCACCGGAGGGCCCCTGTGCCAACTCCTCGTCCGTGAGCTCGCGGGTGTCCGGGAAACCGCGCTCGGCCACGGCGCGGGCAGCGCGTTCCATGACCTCTCGGCGGCCTCGGTGTGCCGGAGCGATCACGGTTTCCATGTGCTCGCCGTCCGCGGAGCGTTCGGTGCGCACGAGTTCCGGTCCCTCCACGGGGTCGTACGGCCACAGCGCGCTGACCCGGGTGTCCCGCTGCGGGTTGGTGGCATCCGGTTCCGGCTCGACCCAAGGACCCGCCTCGAAACCGGGGCTCGATCCCTCGAGCAACTCCCGCGCTTCGAGCAAAAACGGTGAGGCCTCCTTGACCTCCTGGGCGGTGCCCCGGAACACGCTGCCGGAGAGTTCGAGCAGGGACTTGGCGCGTGTGAACGCGACATAGGCCAACCGACGTTCCTCGGCGAGGTCGTACTGTTCGACGTCCTCCGCGAACTCCTCGTAAGAACTCTCGAGTTCGCGCACGTCCGAGACGCGCGCATCCCACTGGGGCAACTGAGCGGCGTCGCCCCGTAACGGCCACGGCAGCTTGGCCGCTTCCAGGGTCCACGCGGAGGACTTCTTGGAGGGGAAGTCGTTCTTGTTGAGCCCGGGGACGTAGACGTGGTCCCACTCGAGGCCCTTGGAGGCGTGGACCGTGAGCAGTTGTACGGCGTCCCGGCGCGTGTGCGCGGGCGGAAGTTCCAGGCCGTTCTCTTCGTGGGACGCGGCCTCGAGCCAGTCCAGGAACGCGGCGACGTCGTGCGTGCGGGTCGTGGCCGTGAACTGGACCGCCTGGTCGTGGAAGCCGTCCAGGTTGCGCCGCGCGTGCACGGGATCCTCCCCGGGCAGCGCTGCGAGTTCGATATCGAGGCCCAGCACGGTCTCGACCTCGTGGATCACGGTGGTCAGCTCGTCCCCGAGCACACTGCGCAGGTCTCGCACGTCCCGGCGCAATGCGCGCAACCGGCGCACGCCCTCGGCACTGATCCCGCGACCGCGCGAGGAGACCCAGCCCTCGGGGGGCAGTGTCTCGAGCGCCTCGATCAGGCTCGCGCGGTCCACGATGTCCGCCATGACCACGGGCTCCTCGGCATTCTCGCCGGTGGTGGCCGCGTCGTCGGCGGGCTCCGGATCCTCGCCGCGCGCGGCCCGCTCGTGGCCGCGCTCGAGGGCCGCGGCCCAGTCGCCGAGTGCCGCGAGGTCGCGTGCACCCAGCCGCCACCTGGCACCGGCGAGCAATCGGGCGAGGGCGTCCGAGCGGCCCGGATCGGTGAGGACGTGGAGCATCGCGACGACGTCGGCGACCTCCGGGGTGTGCAACAGCCCACCCAGCCCGACCACTTCGTAGGGGATGTCCCGGGCTTCGAGTTCCAGGCGCAGGGGTTCGAACTGCGCGCGTTTGCGGCACAGCACGGCCATGGTGGGCATCTCGTCCGGGGCCTGGCCCTGATGCGCGGCCCGCTGGTCGTGGATCGACGCGGCCACGGCCTGGGCCTCCTCGGTGTCCGTGAAGTAGCGGCTCACCCGCACACGACCGCGCACCGCACCCGGCGCCGGGTCCAGCGGCGGGACCTCGACCGTGGCCGCGGAACGGCTCCACGCGGGCGGGGTGCGCAGCGGCTCGGCCACGGCGTTCGCCACCTCGAGGACCGCGAGGCTGTTGCGCCACGCCGTGGTGAGGAAACTCGTGTCCGCGAACCGGGACGGCTCCACGTCCGAGGACCCCCGGACCGGGAAGTTCTCCACGAAACTGAACAGCTGGCCGGAGGACGCCCCCCGGAAGCCGTAGATGGACTGCTGGGGATCGCCCACGGCCATGACGCAGTGCCCCTCCCCGAACAATCCCGAGAACAGGGCCAACTGGGCGTGGGACGTGTCCTGGAACTCGTCCAGCAGGACCACCGAGAAACGTTCCCGCTCGACCGCGCGCGCGTGGGGGTCCATCCGCACGATCCGTGCCGCGAGTGCCAGCAGATCGCCGTAGTCGAGCGCCGAGTCCACGCGCTTGGCCGCGCGGAAGCGCTCTACGAGCTGCGCGAGGACCTCGGTCTGCTCCATCCGGCGCACGGCGTCCTGCACCTTGCGCCCCGGGGACTTCTTCCGCCCGTCCGGAGGGGTGTCCAGGCACATCGCACGCAGCCGGCCCACGAACTCGTGGATCCGGCGCGGTTCCACGAGGTGCTCCGAGGCCTCGGACGCCAACTGCATGAGACCCGTGGTGAGCGTGGATGCGGCGGGCACGGTCGCGGGCAACGGGCCGTCCCAGCTCTGCACGAGGTCGTGTGCGAGTTGCCAGGCCTGGGCCTGACCGAGCAGGACGGTGTCCGATTCCACGCCCAGCCGAAGCCCGTAACTGCGTACGAGCGAGTTCGCGTAGGAGTGGTACGTGCTGACCGTGGGCTCCTGCGCCGCGGCCGGGGCGTCGTCGTCCTCGGACTCGTCGATGAGTCCCGCGCGGCGCAGGTTCCGCAGCTTCTGGTTGATCCGCTGGGACAGTTCGCCCGCGGCCTTGCGAGTGAAGGTGACCCCGAGGATCTCGTCCGGGCGGGCCAGCCCGTTGGCCACAAGCCACGCGACGCGATCGGACATGGTGGTCGTCTTACCCGAGCCCGCGCCCGCCACGACCAGTCGTGGGGTCAACGGGGACGCGATCACCGCGGCCTGTTGCTCGGTGGGCGGGAAGTCCCCGAGCGCCTCCGCGATCTCGTACGGGGAGTACCGGACGTCCTGCGGTGAGCGGGGCTGGGGGGCGGAATCCTGCTGGGTCATTGCTCTGTGACCTGCCTTCCCTGGGCGCACAGCGGACACAGCCACGGGACGGAGCACCGGATCCCGAACCCGGCCTCCTGATCCGCGGTGTGCCGCGCTTCGAATCGCGTGCCCGCCACGAGGAGGGCCGCTTGCGTGATGAGGTCCCGCGCCCAGCGGTGTTCCTCGTCCAGGGGGTCCTGGAGTTGCACACCGGGCGACGCCGCGGGGCCGCCGAGCTGGACGAGCAGCGCTCCCCCTGGTTGGGCGGACACGGCGCCCTCGGGCAGCTCGATGCGCTCCGGACGTCGGGTTTCATGCAGATCCTCGGTGCGGGAGGCCTCCTGCATGGCCCGCCCGGCGCCGGCCTGCAATGCCACCTGATACGCGCCCAGCTGCGGGTGCTCGGGGATGTCCTTCTTGGTCGGCTGGTGTTTGCCGGTCTTGAGATCCACGACGACGTGGCGCCCGTGGGCGTCCACCTCCAGCCGGTCCACGCGCCCGGTCAGCAGGGCGTCCCGGGCCTCGCTGCGCACCAGGACCTCGAAACTGCCCTCCACCGAGACGAGCTCGCGCCCGTGCTCGGAGCGCATCTCCCGCGAGTACTGCGCGAACTTACGCAACATCTTCTCCGCGCGTTCGAGCTCCTGCTCCCCCGTCCAGCCGTGGGGCATGCCCAGGGAGGGCCAGCGGCGGCGCAGGTGCGCGATCAACTCGACGCTGTCGGCGTCCGGGAGTCGCTCGGCGATGTCGTGCACGAGCGTTCCCAGGCTGCGCCGCAGATCGGTCACCTCGGTGGCATGGGCCTCGCTCACGAACCAGTCGAGCGGGCTGCGGTGGATCGTCTCGATCGTGGACGGGGAGACCCGTACCGCCTCGTCCGGTGCGAACAGCGCGTCCTCGGTGGACAAAGCGTTGCGGCCCCACCACTGCTCGGGTGCGGCACCCGGTACGGGCTCTGCGAGCGCGGCGAAATCATGCAGCAGACGCGCGGCGGCCTCTCGTTCGTGGGCGGCCGCGTCCGGTTGCTGCACGGTGCGGCGCAGCGCACCCGTGAGCTGGCGCAACGTGAGGGGTTCGGGTGCGCTCAGTTCCTCGACGGAGATGCCGGGATCGTCGCGGCTCCCACCGGCCACGAGGTCCACGAACTCGGACGGTTGCTCGTCCTGGCTGGCCACCGCGGTGACCGTGAGGCCGGCCGTGGCGCGGGAGACGGCCGTGGCGAACTGCCGCAGTTCGTCGAAGCGCACCTGCCGCAACCGGTCCACCGCGCTCAACCGTGTGGCCTGTTCCGGCCCGTGGTCCAGGGCGTCGGTGAGCACGTCCGTTCCCAGCAACTGACCGCGCAGGGCGGTGTTGGGCCACACCCCCTGTTGCACCCCGGCGACGACCACGTGCGCCCACTGCCGGCCCGCCGACCCCGCGGGGGTCATCACCGAGACGTTGTCCTCCGCCGGTGCTCGGGCCGCCAGGGTGTCCATGGGCAATTCCTGGTGGTCCATGTAGTCCATGAACGCCCGTGCCGTGGCGCCCGGGACCTGGTCCACGAACCGTTCGGCGGCCTCGAACAGTCCGACGACTGCGTCCAGGTCCCGGTCCGCCCGCACGGCCTCCGCTCCCCCGGCCAGGGCACGACGCCGCCAGCGCGGTGCGACCCCGGACGCGTCCCACAGGGCCCACAACACGGATTCAGCGGTGGCGCCGGGCTCGTCCAGCGCCTCCTGACCGGCCTGGAGCATGTCAGCGACGCGCGCCGCGGAATCCGAGTGCACCTCCGCGAGCTCGAGCAACACACCGTCCGCGAGCGCCTGGACGAGGAGGTCGTCGCTCGTGCGTCCACCACCGGTACGCAGCTCGTAACCGCGCAGTTTCTGGCGGATCCGGCGCACCTCCATGGGGGACGCCCCGCCGATCCGCGACGTCAACAGGGCCACCGCGGCACTGGCCGTGAGCATGGATCGGTGGGCGGCCCGCTCACGGTCCGCGTCCTCGGCCTCCGAGCCCTCCATCGACGTTCCGGAAGCGGAATCGGGATCGTCGCCCGGTTGCCCACCCCGGCCCGGGCCGGCCTCCTGTGCTTCCTGATCAAGTGCTCCGTCCGGTTCCGCGACCGCATCCTGCGCCGCGAGCAACAAGCGCAGGGCATGCAGCAGCGGGATCACCGCGGGTTCCTCGCGCAAGGGGGTCTCGGCCGCGGACGTGGTCGTGGGCACGCCCAGCGCCGACAGCTGCCGGGTCAGCGCCGACAATTGAGAACCGCTGCGCACGATCACCGCCATGTCCCGGTAGGGCACGCCGTGCAAAACGTGCAAACGCAAGAAGTGGTCCGCGCACCAGCGCGCCTGGGCCGTGGGCGAATCGAAGAGCGCCGCGCGCACCGAACCCGGCGCTGCGGCGTCGTCGGCAGGGTGGGCGTCGTCGGCGGCGTGGAGGGCGTCGGCTGTGTGGGCGTCGGTTGCCTGGGAGGCGATGTGCTCGGTCGCACGGGGTTGCTCGGGGGCGCGCTGGACGCGGGCCCCCGGTACGACCGAGATGGCCCGCGCCACGCGCTGCCACGCCTCTTTGACCCGCAGTGGCATGCGGTGACTCGTGCCTAGCTGCAAGCGCTGCAGTGGCCGAGCGGGGGTGCCCACCCGGTCCTCGAGCGTGCGCAACAGGTCCGGACGGGCCCCGCGGAACCCCTGGACGGTGGTGTCCGGATTGGCGGTGAACACGGCGTCCCGGCCCCGGGTGAGCACGCCAATGAGCCTGTGGGCGGACGGGGTGGCGTCCTGGAGGTCATCCACGAGCACGACGTCCAACCGGTCCTGTTCCCGGGCGAGGAAATCCGGATTCTCCTCGAGGACGCGGGCCGCGCGGTCCACGAGCTCGGACGGGTCGAAGGCGTTGGGCATGCGCAGGGCGCGGATCTGCTGGTACTCGGCGCGGAACGCCGCCGCGCTGCGCCACTCGGGGCGACCGAGGGGCTGCGCCCAGCGCGCCAGAACGTCGGGCGCCAGGCGGTATTCGTTCATGCGGTCGAACAGCTCGCGCAATTCGCCGCGGAAGCCGCGCGTGCCGAGCGCCTGATCGAGTTCCGCGGGCCACACCACGGGGCTGCCGTACCCGGCAGCGTGCCCGCGCATCATCTCCGCGAGGAACGCGTCCTGTTCCGGCCCGGACAACAACACCGGTGTGGTGGTGACCCCGGACAACAGGTCCTGGGCCTGTGCGCGGCGCAGGACGTCGAACGCGTACGCCTGCCACGCGCGCACGAGCGGCGTGCTGATGGTCGCGCGCGCACGGCGGCTGATCTCGTCCCGCAGCGTGGCCGCCAGTTCACGCGATGGCGCGAGCACGAGCAGGCGCTGCGGATCGGCTCCCTCGACGATCCGTCGCACCGCACCCTCCACGGTCACCGTGCTGCGCCCCGTCCCGGGCGCTCCCAGCACGAGGACCGGCCCGTGGTCGGCCGGTAGCTCCACGACGGTGCGTTGCGCGGGGTCCAGCTCCGGGTCCGCCCCGCCGGATTCGACACCGCGGGGCGGGAGGACGCGCCAAGACGGTTCACGCTGCGTTCGCATGTGGTGATCACATCACGGTCATCCGACACGCATAACGGCCCGCGCACCGACCGGTACCGTGGTCGCATGGCTTCCCCGCACGACACAGGTGACACCGAACAGCCCGCACTCTTCGACGTGCCGCCCCCGCCACCCGCGGCGGACCCCGAGGAGCCCTCCGCGCCGCAGCCCGAGCAGCCCACGCTGTTCGACGCCGCGCCCGAGCCCGCGCCTGAACTCACGCGGGACAACGCTGCCGACACCCGCTCCGCGCCCTCACGCGACCGCGCGTCCGAAGTAGCACAGACCGCCGGCGACGACGCCGCCGAGCCCGCGGCGACCGCAGCAACCGTCCCCCACGGGGCGGCTCGCAGGGAGGTCGGCGCCGCGCCGTCGTGGACCGCCGGCGAGCGCGCGGCGTTCGACCTCGAGACCACGGGGCGGGATCCACAGGAGGCGAGGATCGTGACGGCGTCGGTGGTCCTCGTGGACGCCATTGGGACCGTGACGCGGGAATGGGAGTGGCTCGCCGATCCCGGGATCGAGATCCCCGCGGAGGCCGCCGCGGTCCACGGCGTCACGACCGAGCGGGCCCGCGCCGAGGGCCGCCCCGCCGCGGAGGTCACCGCGCAACTGCACGACGTGCTGAGCGGGCTGTGGCGCGCGGGGATCCCGGTGCTCGCATTCAACGCCGCCTACGACCTCACGGTCCTCGCGAGAGAGAGCGAGCGCCACGGTCTGCCCGCCCCGGCCCCGATGCCCGTGCTGGACCCGTTCGTGCTCAACAAGCAGGTGCACCGCTACCGCCGCGGCAAGCGGACGCTGGGCGCACTGTGCGAGGAGTACGGCGTGGTCCTGGATGCCGCACACACCTCCGCCGCGGATGCACTGGCCACCGAGCGGCTCGCCACCGCCCTGGTCGAACGGTTCGCAGAGCTCGAACGACCCGCGGAGGAGCTGCACGAACTGCAGATCGGCTGGGCAGCCGAGCAAGCGGCGTCGTTGCAGGAGTACTTCCGGCGCCGAGATCCCGAGGCCGTGGTGGACGGCACGTGGCCCGTCCACCCGCGCCCCTGGGACCGCTCGCACCCCTGACCCCACCCGCACCGCTACAGCGACCGTCACGCACACGACCGCGGCCGTCGCACTGCGCAATGACGACGGCGCAGCACCGCCGGGAACCACCCGGGCGGCGCCGCGCCGTCGTCGTACAGGAAAAGGCGTACAGAAAAGGCGGAGCGGATCAGCCTTCGGCGGGTCGAGCCTCCGCTGCCGCACGAGCCGCGGCGGGAAGGGCCGAGAGGATCCGGTCCATGGCCGAATCGTCGTGCGCCGCGGAGAGGAACCACGCCTCGAAGACCGAGGGCGGGAGGTAGACCCCGGCATCCAGCATGGAGTGGAAGAACGGCGTGTACCGGAAGCTCTCCTGGGCCTTGGCGTCCGCGTAGTCGTGCACCCCGCGGGCACCGGTCCCGAAGGCCACCGAGAACAGGTTGCCGGCCACCTGGATTGAGTGATCGACCCCGGCGGCATCGAGGGCCTCGTGCACCCCCGCCTGCAGCTGCTCGGAACGGCGGTCGATGGTCTGATACGCGATCCGGTCCGCGCACTTGAGCGTCGCGATCCCCGCGGCCATAGCCACGGGGTTCCCGGACAGCGTGCCCGCCTGGTACACCGGGCCCATGGGGGCCAGGTACTCCATGATCTCGCGGCGCCCGCCCAGTGCGGCGGTGGGCAGTCCCCCGCCGATGACCTTGCCGAACGTGAACAGGTCCGGGACCCAGTCCTCACCGTTCTGGTTGCTGAGCCCCCAGTACCCGGCCTCGTGGACGCGGAAGCCCGTGAGAACCTCGTCCAGAATCATCAGGGTGCCGTTGTCCCGGGTGATCCGACGGATGTGCTCGTTGAAGTCGTTCTCCGGGGTGACCACGCCCATGTTGCACGGAGCGGCCTCGGTGATCACCGCGGCGATCTCACCGGGGTGCTCGGCGAAGACGGTCTCGAGCGCCGCGACGTCGTTGTAGGCCACCACGAGCGTCTGGGCGGCGGTGGCCTCGGTGACCCCCGCGGAACCCGGCAGGGCCAGGGTCGCGACACCGGAACCGGCCTCCGACAGGAGCGAATCCACGTGACCGTGGTAGCACCCGGCGAACTTGACCACCAGGTCGCGACCTGTGAACCCGCGGGCCAGGCGCAGCGCCGTCATGGTGGCCTCGGTGCCCGTGGAGACCATGCGGATTTCCTCGAGCGGGGCCACGCGGTCCACCACGAGCTCGGCGAGTTCGGTCTCACCGCGCGTGGTGGCGCCGAAACCGAGACCGCGCTCCACGGCCTCGTGGACGGCCTCCGTGACCACGGGATGCGCGTGACCGACCAGCGCGGGGCCCCACGAGCACACCAAGTCCACGTACTCGCGCCCGTCCACGTCCGTGAGGTACGGGCCCTTGGCCGCGGCGATGAACGGCGGGGTACCGCCCACGGAGTTGAACGCGCGCACGGGCGAGTTGACGCCCCCGGGCATGACGCGCTGGGCGCGGTCGAACAGTTCTTGCGAAACACTCATGAGATCACTTCATTCCTTTCGCCGGGAGGCTCTCCCGGTGGGACCGTGCCGCGCGACGGCGCGGGCGCGGGGGTTCTGGGGTTACCTGCCGTTCTCCTCGTGGAACCAGCGGGCGAGCTCGGTCGCGTAGTAGGTCAGGATCGAGTTGGCCCCGGCGCGCTTGATGGACAGCACGGACTCGCAGATCGCGGCGTCGCGGTTGATCCAGCCGTTCGCCGCGGCGGCCTCGATCATCGCGTACTCACCCGAGATCTGGTACGCCGAGACCGGCACGGGGGACGCGTCCGCGACCTCGCGCAGGATGTCCAGATAGCTCATGGCCGGCTTGACCATGACCATGTCCGCGCCCTCGTCCAGGTCCAGCTGCAGCTCCAGCAGGGCCTCCCGGCGGTTCGCAGGATCCATCTGATAGGTCTTGCGGTCACCCGTGAGCGTGGAGTCCACGGCCTCGCGGAACGGGCCGTAGAACGCGGACGAGTACTTGGCGCTGTAGGCGAGGATCGACACGTCTTCGCGGCCCGCAGCGTCCAGTGCCGCGCGGATCACGCCCACCTGGCCGTCCATCATCCCGGAGGGTCCCAGCATGTGGGCGCCGGCCTCGGCCTGGGCCAGGCCCATGCGGCCGTAGATCTCCAGGGTGCGATCGTTGTCCACGCGGCCCTGATCATCCAGCACACCGCAGTGGCCGTGATCGGTGAACTCGTCCAGGCACAGGTCCGACATGACCACGATGTCGTCCCCCACCTCGTCACGCACGGCACGGATCCCGCGGTTGAGGATGCCGTCCGGGTCCAGCGCGGCGGAGCCCTCTGCGTCGCGGGTCTGCGGGATCCCGAACAACATGAAGCCGCCCAGCCCCAGCTCCACGGCTTCGGCGGCCGCGCGCTTGAGAGAGTCCATGTTGTGCTGCACCACACCGGGCATCGAGGCCAGGGGCTGCGGCTCGTCGAGTCCTTCCTTGACGAACACGGGCAGGATCAGCTCGGACGGCGTCACGCGGGTCTCCGCGGTGAACCGGCGCATGGCCGGGGTACTGCGCAGTCTGCGGGGCCGTGACACGAGGTCGTACGACACGTCATGGTCGGTCATGGTTCACATCTCCTGATCATCGAAATCTTTGAGTCGTCGAGGGGCGGGTCGTCGCGGGCTCGGCGTGATCGTCCCGCTCCGGCGCCGAAGTGTCCGGCTCACCCAGCGCCCGCGACACGGCGTCGGCCAGGGCCGCTGGGGTCGGTTGCGCGGAGGTCATCGGGTCGACTCCGCGGGCCCGCAGCGCGCGGGCGGTCGGTTCCCCGATCGCGATCCACGCCGTGGCGGCCGCGGGCGTCATGCCCTCCAGCAGGGCGTCCGCGCGCGACGGCGCCGTGACCACCACCGCGGCCAGCTCACCGGACGCGCACGCGGCCCGAGCGGCGTCGGCGCCCCATTCCTCGGGGGCTTCCGGTGTGGTTGCGGTCCCGGCACCGGGTGCGCGCAGCGGGCGGTCCGCCGGGGCCGGGACGGTGTCGTACGCGGTGATCCGCACGACGTCGTACCCCCGCTCCCGCAGTCCGCTCACGAGGGCGTCGGACGCGAGCGCCGAGACCGGCACGAGGGCCCGCACCGGGGCCCCGGATGCATCCGGGTGCTCCTCGGGCCACTCGGCGAGCATGCCCGCCGCGCTCGAGACGCGCGCGGGGACGAAATCCACGCCCACACCATACTCCCCCAGCGCGCGGACGGTCGCCTCGCCCACCGCGGCGACCCGCAGGGCGGGCCCACCGGCCTCGGTGCGGTGACGAGCGGAGGGCCGCCGAGCGGCGTCGAGCGCGGCACCCCACTGCGGGGTGGGGGCGACCGCGGCGAGCGCCGCCACCGTGGTCGCGGACGTCACGCACAACCACGTGGGACCGCTCGGGCCGGTGGCCTCGGCCAGCAGCTCCCGCAGTGATTCCACGTCCGACGGCAACTGGGCCTCGAGCAGGGGCGAGGCGCACGGCTCGTACCCGCGCTCCCGCAGCAGCGCCGCCAGGGCGCTCGCGGAAGCGGGGTCGCGGGTGATGAGCACGCGCGCCGCGGTCACAGGCTCAACCGTGCCAACCGGTCCGCGCCGTGGGCCAACAGGTCATCCGCGACCCGCTGACCGAGAGCCCGCGCGGCCTCGACCGAGGGTTCCGGCGCGGACTCCGTGCGGCGCATGACCTCGGAGCCGTCCGGATTCGCCACGACGACGTCCAGTTCGAGATCACCGTCCACGAGGCGTGCGAAGGTTCCCACAGGTGCGGCGCAGCCCGCCTCGAGGCGAGCCAGCACCGAGCGCTCCGCGGTGACCGCGAGCCGCGTGGGCAGGTGGTCCACCGCGGCCAGACCGGTCGCGAGACCCGAGTCCGCCGCGAGTTCCGCCGAGACCTCGAGCGCGAGCGCACCCTGGCCCGGGGCCGGCAGCATCCGGTGCGGATCCAGGTACTCGGTGATCCGCCCCTCGAGGCCCAGGCGCTTGAGGCCCGACGCCGCGAGCACCACCGCGTCGAGGTCCCCCGGGTCCCCGGGAGCCACGCGGTTGAGCCGCGTGCCCACGTTGCCGCGGATGTCCACGATGCGCAGGTCGGGGCGCAGCGCGCGCAACTGCGCGACGCGCCGCGGCGAGCCCGTGCCTACGGCCGCGCCCTCCGGCAGTTCGTCGAGGGTCAGACCGTCACGGGCGCACAGGGCGTCCCGCGGGTCCTCACGCTGCGGCAGCGCGGCAATGGTGAGCCCCGTGACCGCCGCGGTGGGCAAGTCCTTGAGGGAGTGCACGGCCAGGTCCACGGCGCCGTCGAGCACCTTGGACCGCAACGCCGTGGCGAAGACCCCTGTACCGCCCAACTGGGACAGCGGCCCGGTGAGCACGTCGCCCTCGGTGCGCACGGTGACCAGTTCGTAGTCGAGTCCGCTCGCGCTGGCCAAGGCTTCGGCGGCCCAGCGGCTCTGCGTCATGGCCAGCTGCGAACCGCGGGTGCCCACGGTGAAATCGGCGCCGCTCATCGGTAGGTCACGTCCCCGGACTCGTCCAGGCCCACGGGGATGGGCTCCCCCACGGGTCGCTGGGCGATCGTGGGACGGGGTGCGTCCTGACCGCGCAGGACCTTGACGCAACAGTCGGGGGCGCAGTTGTCGAACCATGTGCCCTGTGAACACACCGACAGCCTCGGGGGCGCGGTGGGCGTGCCCAGGCGCTGCTCCACGAGATCCGCGAGCGCCGCGACGAAGTCCGGGTCCGTCCCCGCGGTGGGGATCCTTTCGAACTCGAGCCCCGCGTGCGCGGCGGCGTCGCGGGCCTCGGTGTCCAGGTCCCACATCACTTCCATGTGGTCGGAGACGAAGCCCAGGGGCACCACGGCCACGCCCGTGACGCCCTGACCGGGCAGTTCCTCGATCACGTCGCAGATGTCCGGTTCGAGCCACGGCACGCTCGGGGGCCCGGAGCGGGACTGGTAGACGAGCTCCCACTCCACGCCGCTCATCTCCTCTCCCGCCTGCTCCACGATCCAACGCGCGGCCGCGAGGTGCTGCGCCACGTAGGCGGAGTCCCCCTCGAAGTCCATGCGCTCGGGACCCGCGGCGTGCGCGTCCGTCATGGGCACCGAGTGGGTCGTGAACAGCACGCGGAGCGCACCGTCCGTGCGCTGCCGCAGAGCCTCCAGTGACTCACGCAGCTTGGTGGCGTAGGGGCGCAGGAAACCCTCGGAGTCGTAGTACTGCCGGATCTTCTCCACGTGCAGCTCGTCCTGCAGCCCCGTCTCCTCCAGGCCCACGCCGTAGTCCTCCCGGTACTGGCGGCAGCTGGAGTACCCGGAGTACGCGCTCGTGGCGAGCACCAGCAGGTCCCGGTACCCTCGCTCGTGGCTCTCGCGCAGAACGTCCGCCACGTACGGGTCCCAGTTGCGGTTGGCGAGCAGCACGGGCAGCTCCACACCACGACGCCGCAGCTCGGCCTCGAGCGCATCGCGCAGCGCCCGGTTCTGGGCGTTGATGGGGCTCACGCCGCCGTTCGCACGGTAGTGGGTGGCCACCTCCTCGAGCCGCTCGTCCGGGATGCCGCGGCCGCGCGTGACGTTGCGCAGGAACGGGATCACGTCCTCCTGACCCTCCGGCCCGCCGAAGGAGGAGAGGATCAGGGCGTCGAAGCTGTGCGGCGCGTTGGCGCGCTCGGCACTCAGGGCATTGGTCTCTCGGGTGTCAGTCATCTCAGTCAAGCACCTCGGCAATCTCGTGGGTGGTGATCCGGCGCCCCGTGTAGAACGGGGTCTCCTCACGCACGTGCAGGCGTGCCTCGGTGTTGCGGAAGTGGCGCATGATGTCCACCAGGTCCACGAGCTCCGGGGCCTCCAGGGCCAGCAGCCACTCGAAGTCGTTGAGCCCGAAGCACGCGATCGTGTTGGCGAGCACCTGCGGGTACTCGCGGGCCTTCATGCCGTGGTTCTTGAGCATCTCCCCGCGGCGCTGCGGGTTCATGTAGTACCACTCGTAGGAGCGCACGAACGGGTAGACGCACACCCACGCGCCAGCCTCCGCACCGCGCGCGAACGCGGGCGAATGGTTGGACGTGAACTCCGCCTCGCGGTGCACGCCCATGGCGTTCCAGGACTGCCGGGTGCCCGCGAGCAGCGGCTGACGGCGCAGTTGCCGGATCGCGGCCTGCAGGGCGTCCGGTTCCTTGCCCGTGAGCCACAGCATCAGATCGGCGCTCTCGCGCATCCCGGAGACGTCGTACACGCCGCGCACGGTGACGCCCCGACCCTCGAGGTCCTTCACCAGCTCGTCGAACGCGCTGCGGTTGGCCTGCGAGTCCGCGTCCCGCGGGCGCTCACCCGTCCGCTCGAACACCGTGTAACCGGCCCAGTACAGCGTGTCCCCGCCGGCCTGTGCCGCGTCCTGGCGTGCCTCGGTTGCGTGCTCACTCATCGTGTGTGCTCCCTTTCGACTTCTCGTTCTGTTCACGTTCGGTGGTTCTCGTCCCGCGCAGAACTGCCCGGGCTGCGCGGACGACGTCGCACGGCTCGGTCCCGCGCGCGGCGGTCCCTCAGTTCGGGGTCACGTCGAACCCGTGGTGCTTGAGCAGGGTCCTGACCTGGTGGCGGGTGTCCGCGACGACCGCCGCGAGTCCCGTACCGGACAGCCACGCCCCCACGGCCGCGGCGTCCGGGACGTCCTTGAGCGCCCGGCGGAACCCCGTGACGCGGGCGCTGTGACCCGCGTCCGTGCGCGGCAGGGCGGTGTGCCACCGCACGACGTCCGCGCCCACGAGCTGTTCCGGCTCGATCGGTACGCCCAGCAGTGTGCTCGCGTCCCCGAGGGCGAGCGAGATGAGGTGCTTGTCCTCGAGCGTGACCTCCGGGGAGGGGCCCGATCCACGCGGGGTGGCCCGGCCGTAGGATAACCGCACCACGTGGCGGTGCTCCCCGGCCTCGCGAGCCACCCACTTCCACTTGGCCGTGGCGTGGGTCAGGGCCTTGGCGCGCACCTCGCGCACGTCGTCGCTCACGAGCAGACCGGTCCCGCGGGGTGCACTGTCCAGGGCGGGGCAATCCAGCACGAGGGTGGCGAGCGCGATCCGGGGCCCCGAGCGAGGCGTGAAGTTCTGGACGTCGCTGACCTGCGTGCCGAGCAAGCGCACCGTGGTGGGTCCGTCCGTGGCCATCACGAGCAGTTCCCCGCGGGCCACGGCCGTCTTGTCCCCGTTCACTGGTTGGCGCTGGATCACCATCCACCCGGGCCTGCGCGGGTCGCGGTCCAGGGCGATGACGTCGTAGCGGGTCACGAGCTTGACGCCCAACCGCTCCGCGTCCCGCACGAGCCGTTCGCTGAGCAGGTTCATCCCGCCGTCGAGACCGGCCACGTTCGCACCCGCGGGGCTCGCTGTGCGCAGTGCACCCGCGGCCGCGCCCAGGCTGCCGAGTTCGCGCAAGCGGGCGCGCAAACCGGGGGCCACGGCGTCGACGTCGAGTTCGTCCGGGTGGGTCGAGTAGACCCCGGAGACGAACGGGGTGACCAACCGGTCCAGCACGCGCTGGCCCATGCGGGCACGCACGAGACCGCCGATGGAACGCTCCCCCGCGCCCACGCGGGCCGGCAGCGCCCTGTCCATGCGCGCACGGGCCACGCCCGCCCGGCCCAGGGGCTTGCGCAGCTCCGGTGCGGTGGGGTCCGCGGGGATCCCGAGCACCCCGGACTTGGGGGCGGGCACCGCGCCCTCAGGGAGTTGCAACCAGGAGCCCGCGGGATGGGGGGTGACCACGCGGTCGGAGAGCCCGAGTTCCTCGAGCAGATCGGGTACGGCGTCCGAGCGTGTGGCGAAGGATTCCGCGCCGGAGTCCAGGACGAGTCCCGCCACCTCGTGGGCACCCACGGCGCCGCCGAAGTGGTCCGAGGCCTCGACCAGGGTCACGCGCAGACCGGCGCGCGCCAGGTCACGGGCGGCCGTCAACCCGGCGACGCCGCCGCCCACCACGAGAGCCGTGCGAGGACGCCGTGGCGCGGTGCGCCGCTGGGCACCGGGGGAAGTTGTCACCGAGTCTCCTTGTGGATGAAGGTCACCAGTTCGCTCAGTACGTCCGGGTCCGTCTCCGGCGGCACGCCGTGGCCCAGGTTGACCACGTGACCGGGGGCGCTGCGACCGCGGCGCAGAACGTCGCGGGCGTGCTCGTGCAACACCTCCCGCGGGGCGGCGAGCAGCGCGGGATCGATGTTGCCCTGCACCACGGTGCGCCCACCCAGACGCTGCGATGCGACGTCCAACGGGGTGCGGTAATCCACACCCACGGCGTCCGCTCCCGCGTCCCGCATGGCGGCCAACAGCTCGCCCGTACCCGTGCCGAAATGGATCCGCGGTACCCCCAGGTCCACCACGGCGGCGAGCGCGTCCGCGGAGTGGCGCTGGACGTGCGCCTCGTAGTCGGCGAGCGACAGGGAGCCCGCCCACGAGTCGAACAACTGCACGGCCGAGGCCCCCGCTTCCACTTGGGCGCGCAGGAACGCTCCGGAGGTGCGCGCGGCCCACTCGGCCAGAGCGGTCCAGGACGCGGGGTCCGCGTGCATCATGGTGCGCGGGCGCAAGTGGTCGCGCGAGGGCCCGCCCTCCACGGCGTATGCGGCGATCGTGAACGGCGCGCCCGCGAAACCGATCAGCGGGGTGTCCCCGAGCTCGGCGACCGTGCGCGCCACGGCCTCGCGGATCGGGTCCAGTGCCGAGTCCGGCAGTTCGGGCAGCGCGGTGACGTCCGCGGCGGTGCGCACGGGGTGGTCGAGCACCGGGCCGCGCCCGGCCACGATGTCCACGGCCACCGAGGCGAGCTTCATGGGCACCACGATGTCGGAGAAGAAGATGGCCGCGTCCACGCCGTGCCGGTGCACCGGCTGCAGGGTGATCTCCGCGGCGAGTTCCGGGCTCAGGCACGCCTCGAGCATCCCCGTGCCCTCCCGGGCGGCGCGGTACTCGGGCAGCGAGCGACCCGCCTGACGCATGAACCACACGGGCGTGTGCGCGGCGGGGAGCCCCCGCAGGGTACTGATCAGGGGGGAGTCGGCCACTCCCGCCGAGCGCAGCGGGTGCTCGGTGGGCAGCGCGGCGATGCGCTGCTCCCACGCGTGATCGCCGCCCGGCTCCGTGGCCGCGGCGGGATCATGGGGGGACTCGGCGCGGCGGGATTCTACGGTGCGATCATTCTGGGAAGCCATAATGGCCCCATTGTGCCAAAGGAGCCCGCCGGTTTTGATGACGTAGTGTCCGCCGGGAATGCAATCTCTGCGCCGGGCGCGCCCAGTGGTTATGCTGAGCGAGCCAGGATGAATTCGTCTAGGATGGCCGGATTGTGGTTCTTTTCTGTCTTGTCGCATCGCACCGTTCCGTCGACCTCAACACCGTCGCACGGTTGAGCACGGGGGCTCTCGGGGTGGCCGAGGAAGCCGTGTCCCAGGGGGCGCTCTCGGGGGCCATCACGCTGTCCACGTGCAACCGGCTCGAACTCTACGGTGAGCTGCCCGAGGACGGGACCCGCGACGTCGCCCTGGCCCAGCAGCAGCTCGCCGAACGTGTGGCCGAGCGCGCGGGGCTGGACGAACGCTTCGTCCTGGAGACCATGGACACCTACCACGGCACCGAGGTGCCGCAACACCTGTTCACCGTGGTCTCCGGTCTGGAGTCCGCCGTGGTGGGCGAGCGTGAGATCACCGGACAGGTCCGCCGCGCGCTGAACCAGGCCCGCCAGTCCGGCACCGCTTCGGGACACCTCGTGCAGTTGTTCGAGGCCGCCGCCCGCACCGCACGTGAGGTCGGGGCCCGCACCGGCCTCGGTGAGCGGGGACGCTCCATCGTGTCCGTGGCCCTGGACCTCGCCGACGACATCACCCGCGGCAGCTGGCCCGACCGGCACGCCCTGATCTTCGGCACCGGCGCGTACGCCGGCGCCACCATGGCCGCGCTGCGCGACCGCGGCTGCGCGGACATCGAGGTCTACTCCGGTTCCGGACGCGCCCAGCAGTTCACGGACCAGCGCGGCGGCTCCCCCGTCACGGAGGTCGAGCTGCCGGCGGCACTGCGCCGCGCGGACGTCGTGATCGGCTGCTCGGGCGGCTCCGCCCCTATGCCGGCGTCCGCCTTCCCGAGCGGACCGCGCACCGTGATCGACCTCGCGCTCGCGCGGGACTTCGACCCCGCCGTCGCGGACCTGCCGGACGCGGAGCTGATCACCCTGGAATCGGTGCGCGTGGCCGCACCCGAGGAGACCCGCGAGTCCGTGAGCGCGGCGCGCGAGATCGTGGACGAGGCCGCCCAGGGCTTCGCGGCGGCCCAGAACGCCCGCACCATGGACCAGGCCATCGTGGCGCTACGCAAGCACACCATGGCCGTGCTGGACACCGAACTCGAGAAGGTCCGTGCCCACCACGGCTGCACCGGCGCGGAGGAACAGATCGAGATGGCCATGCGCCGCATGGTCCGCTCACTGCTGCACATCCCCACCGTCCGTGCCCGTCAGCTCGCCGCGGAGGGCCGCGCGGACGAATACATTTCCGGATTGGAAGCGCTGTTCGGTCTGGAGGTCGCGCCACCGCAGACCCTCCCCGCGGATCGGGATCCCCTCGCTGAACGATCCCCCTCAGACACCCCCCGTCCCCGCGCGGCCGGTTGAAGCCACGACGGGCGAGGGCCCGTCACAGAGGAGGACCCCATGAACGCTCCCGATGCACGCGACGCGCCCGCGCCCACCGGCCACACGCGGGCCCCTCGCATGACCCGGGACCAGCGGCGGGAGCAGCTGTTGAGCACGGCACTGCGGGTGTTCTCCGAAGGCGGCTACCACTCGACCTCCATGGACGAGATCGCCGCCGCGGCCGGGGTCTCCAAACCGGTGCTCTACCAGCACTTCCCGGGTAAGCGGGACCTGTTCCTGGCGCTCGTGCAGTTCACGCTCGCGGAACTGTCCGAGAAGCTCGAGCGGTCCCTGGCCAGCGCCGAGACCAACAAGGCGCGGGTGCAGAACGTGATCGACACCCACTTCGAGTTCGTGAACAGCCAGCCGGAGGCCCATCGACTCGTGTTCAGCGCGGACCTCATGTCCTTCCCCGAGGTCGCGGCGCAACTGGACGAGTTCTACCAGGGGGTCGCCGTGGCCGTGGCCGCGGTGCTCGGACCCAAAGCGGGCATGCCACCGGCCCAGGCCACCATGCTGTCCCGGGGCCTCGTGCACCTGGTCCAGACCTCCGCTGTGTTCTGGACCCGCCACCCGGAAGCGGGCACACGCGAAGAGGTCCAGGACCGGATTTTCCGTTTAGCCTGGGGCGGAATCAGGACGCTCGACGAGGAGCGCCGGGAACCTGCTCCTAAACTGATCGGCAACGACCGAGGCTGACGCGCCCGCCCCTCACCGGGGTGCGCGGCACCTGGAAGACATGGTCCGGCCCGTGATCACCGTGGGCCGGTGACGCCGCAGGAGGTACTCATGGAAATCAAGATCGGGATTCAGAACGTGGCCCGCGAGCTCGTGGTCAACGCCGACCTCTCCGCGGACGAGGTGCAGACCAAGGTCACGGAGGCGCTGAGCTCCGGCGCACCGCTCGTGCTGCGGGACACCAAGGGTTCCACCACCGTCGTCCCCTCCGCGAGCATCGGCTACGTGGAGACCGGCCAGGAGACCAAGCGAAAGGTGGGTTTCACCCCCCTGCCCCTCGGCTGAACCGCCCACGCCGTGAGGCCCCCGGACCACCGCGTCCGGGGGCCTCACCGTTTTGCGGGTACACTGGACGTGTTTATCAGGATGACCGGTCGTCCCATGAGACCGTCACGTTCACTTGTTACCCGGCTTCGGCCCGCGCCCGGAAGGTCCCGCGCCTTCCGCTGAGCGCCCGGGCGGGGTGCGTTTCACGATCGGCTTCCTCTCACAGCGCGGCGGCCCCCGCTTCGTGCCGCTCCGTCCTCCGGGACGGCCCGGCCGATGATCCGGTGTGGTGCCCCGCGCCGACCCGTGAAGGACATTCGTGACCGATATCACTGCAACACCCGAACACGACATCATCGAGCCGGACGAGGCCGGGACCCAGGCGGTCGACACCGCCGAACCCGTGACCGAGTCCTCGTTCGCGGACTTCGGCGTCCGCCAGGACATCGTGGACGCGCTCGCCGAGCACGGCATCACCTCCCCGTTCCCCATCCAGGCCATGACGCTGCCCATCGCGCTGTCCGGCCAGGACATCATCGGCCAGGCCAAGACCGGTACCGGCAAGACCCTCGGTTTCGGCATCCCCGCACTGCAGCGCGCCGTGGGCCGTGACGACGACGGCTGGGCCCAGTTGAAGAAGCCCGGCGCCCCCCAGGCACTGATCGTGGTCCCCACACGTGAGCTCGCGGTCCAGGTGGGCAGCGACCTCGCGATCGCCGCCAAGACCCGCAACGCCCGCGTGGCCACGATCTACGGTGGCCGCCCCTACGAGTCGCAGATCGCCGAGCTCGAAAAGGGCGTGGAGGTCGTCGTGGGCACCCCCGGACGCCTGATCGACCTCAACCGCCAGCACTTCCTGGACCTGAGCCACGTGCGCATGGTCGTGCTGGACGAGGCGGACGAGATGCTGGACCTGGGCTTCCTCCCGGACGTGGAGAAGCTGCTGGCCACGGTTCCGCAGGTGCGCCAAACCATGCTGTTCTCCGCGACCATGCCCGGCCCCGTGGTGGCCATGGCACGGCGGTACATGTCCCGGCCCATGCACATCCGTGCGGCCGCCCCGGACGAGGGCAGCACCAAGAAGGACATCCGTCAGGTCATCTACCGCGCCCACCACCTGGACAAGGACGAGGTCGTCGCGCGCATCCTGCAGGCCGAGGGCCGGGGACGGACCATCATCTTCACGCGTACCAAACGCGCGGCCGCCAAGCTCGCGGACGAGCTCATCCACCGCGGTTTCGCCGCCGCTCCCCTGCACGGCGACCTGGGCCAGGGTGCCCGCGAGCAGGCGCTGCGCGCGTTCCGTCACGGCAAGGTGGACGTGCTTGTGGCCACGGACGTCGCCGCGCGAGGGATCGACGTTGAGGACGTCACCCACGTGATCAACTTCCAGTGCCCCGAGGACGAGAAGACCTACCTGCACCGCACCGGGCGCACCGGGCGCGCGGGCAACAAGGGCACGGCCATCACGTTCGTGGACTGGGACGACGTCCCCCGCTGGCGCCTGATCGACAATGCCCTCGAGCTGGGCGTGCCCGAACCCGTGGAGACCTACTCGTCCTCCGATCACCTCTACACGGACCTGAACATCCCGCGCGGCGTCAAGGGCAAGCTGCCCAAGTCGCAGCGCACGCTCGAGGGCCTCGACGCCGAGGAGCTCGAGGACCTCGGTGACGGCAGGCCGCAGCACTCCGAGAAGCGTTCGGGCCGCGACGGTCGCGGTGGTTCCGGTGGCCGCAACGGCTCCGGCGCACGACGCCGCTCGGGCGGTTCCGACCCCCGCGGCGGCTCCGCGGGGCGCTCCCATGCGGAGAACCAGCGGCCCCGCTCCGAGCAGGGCGAGCGTTCCCGGGAGACCTCCGTGGAGGACACGGGCGAGGGCACCAAGCGGCGCCGGCGGCGTCGTCGTTCCTCGGGGCAGAACAAGGCTGCCCAGGGCGGTCAGCAGGCGCAGCAGTCCTCTGCAGCGGGAGAGTAGATGGCGCAGTGGGAGCCCTTCGCATTCGATGCGGAGGGCACCAGCGCGATCGTGCACGGTGAGAACCTCAGCGTGCTGGAGGGGCTGCCGGACGAGGCGTTCTCCCTGGTGTACCTGGACCCCCCGTTCAACACGGGCAGGGACCAGGTGCGCCGCACCACTCGCTCCGTCCCCGTTACCGCGGGCGAGGGCGATCGCGTGGGCTTCGCGGGGCGTTCCTACGAAACGATCATGGGCTCGTTGCTGCGCTACGAGGACTCGTTCGCGGACTACCTGGGCTTCCTGGAACCCCGGCTGATGCATGCCCGGCGCGTGCTGGCCACGCACGGGACGCTGTACGTGCACCTGGACTACCGCGAGGTGCACTACGTCAAGGTGCTGCTGGACGCGCTGTTCGGCCGCCGGTGCTTCCTCAACGAGATCATCTGGGCCTACGACTTCGGCGGACGCACCGCCAAACGATGGCCGGCCAAGCACGACACGATCCTGGTCTACGTCAAGGATCCGACCGCCTACCACTTCAACTCCGCGGACGTGGACCGGGAGCCGTACATGGCCCCGGGGCTCGTGGGTCCCGTCAAAGCCGCGCGCGGCAAGCTGCCCACGGACGTGTGGTGGCACACGATCGTCTCCCCCACGGGCAAGGAAAAGACCGGTTATCCCACGCAGAAACCCGCCGGGGTGTTGCGCCGGATCGTCACGGCGTCCTCGCGTCCCGGGGACTGGGTGTTGGACTTCTTCGCAGGCTCGGGGACCACGGGCGCGGTCAGCGAGCAACTGGGCCGGAAGTTCGTGTGCGTGGACTCCAACCCCGAGGCCGTGGACGTCATGCGTCGGCGCCTGCCGGATACGGCGGTGTTCAGCGCGTCCTGATCCGGTTCACGAGCCGCTGCATCCCGACTGTTCTTCGACACGTCGTCAGGACCGTGCCGTGCGCCCCGGCCTCACGGCCAGCGGACCTCCACCCCGGAGGTGGCCTGTTCGCAAATCCTCGTGAGCGAACGCACGGACGTGGAGTTCTCCCCCAACCGATTGGGCTTGCCCGCGCCGTGGTAGTCGCTGGATCCCGTGACGATGAGATCGTGGTCCGCGGCGAGCTTCATGAGCACCGCGCGGGACTCGTCCGGGTTGTCCCGGTGGGCGACTTCCACGCCGGCCAGACCGGCGTCGATCATCGCGTTGAAATCAGCCGGGGTGGCCACGCGACCGCGCAACGGGGCCATGGGGTGCGCGCACACCGGGACCCCGCCCGCCGCGCGCACGAGTTTGATGGCCTGCACCGGGTCCAGGGCCATGTGCCGCACGTAGTACTTAGATCGCCCGGAGAGCATGTCCGAGAACGCGGCGGAGCGGTTTGGGACGACGCCCAGCTCCACCAGGGCGTCCGCGATGTGCGGGCGGCCCACCGTGGCCTCGGGACTCACGTGGGCCATGACGTCGTCCCAGCTGATCGGGTAGTCCTGCGCGAGCAGGTCCACCATCTTGTGCGCGCGGGAGAGTCGGCTGCGCCGGGACTCCTCGATCGCGTCCAGCAGCGGTGCGTGGTCCGGGCCGTGCAGATAGCTGAGCATGTGCACCGAGATACCGCCCGCGGTGGTGCACGTGATCTCCATGCCGGGTACGAACGCGACCCCCAGGGACACGGCGGTGTCCCCCGCCTCCTGCCACCCCGCGGTGGTGTCGTGATCGGTGAGCGCGAAGACGTTGAGACCGGCCCGGTGTGCCGCGCGGGCCACGTCCGCCGGGGACTCCGTGCCGTCCGACGCGTTGGAGTGGGTGTGCAGGTCGATTCTCATCACCTCCACGATACCCGCGGACCGCGGTGGGTCGGCCCGCGATACGCGCCGACCGGACGAGGCCGAGCCATCGCTACCGATCGCCCGGTCCTCGCTGCCCACGGGCCAGGGTTGACCGGCGTGGCACCATGGACGAGAACATTCCGCCAGCATCGCGACCTGCGCGGGAGCCCGCGCCCCGAAGGAGATGACCGCGTCCATGAGCCAAGGCTCAGCACACCCCACCGCTTCCCATCACGCGAGCGAGGACGCCGCGCAGCCCATGGACGAGCGGGTGGACAACCGCTCGCAGCGCCCCGACAACGCGGAGTTCCGCGAGTTCATGGCCTCGGGTTGGGCCGCTCCGGAGCACACGACGACGCCGCGCGCCGAGGTCGCGGAGTTCGCCGCTCAGCGCCGTGCCCGGCTCTCCCGGATGTTCCCCGGCGAGCGCCTCGTGATCCCCGCGGGCGCCCCCAAGGTGCGCTCGAACGACACCGACTATCGCTTCCGCCCGCACTCCGCGTTCGCGCACCTCACGGGCATGGGAGTGGACCACGAGCCCGAGGCCGTGCTGGTCATGGAACCCACCGAGCAGGGTCAGGGAGACGACGGCAGCGACCACACCTCCACCCTGTACTTCCACCCCATGGCCGGGCGGGACTCCGCGGAGTTCTACGCGGATGCCAAGAACGGTGAGTTCTGGGTGGGGCCCCGCCCCACGCTGGCGCAATTACGTGACGAATTCGCGCTGCCCACCGAGGACCTCTCCGCTCTGGAGACCGCGGTCACCAAGGACGCCGGCAACACCGCCCTGGGTGGTCTCAGCATTCGTTTGGTGCGGGACGTGGACCTGAACATGGACGCGCTCGTGGACACCTCCCGGATCAACACGGGCGTGGACCTCGAGCAGTCGGACACCAAGGACGCGACCCTGGCCGAGGCCCTGAGCGAGCTGCGGCTCATCAAGGACGAGTACGAGATCGGGCAGTTGCGTGAGGCCGTGGCGGCCACGATCCGCGGTTTCGAGGACATCGTCTCCGTGCTGCCGCGCGCGATCGGCGGTGAACGCGGCGAGCGCGTCGTCGAGGGCGCGTTCTTCTCCCGCGCCCGGCTTGAGGGCAACGACCTCGGCTACGACACCATCGCGGCGTCCGGGAACAACGCGACCGTGCTGCACTGGATCCGCAACAACGGCTCGGTCAAGCCGGGCGAGCTGATCCTCGTGGACGCGGGTGTGGAGGCCGAGTCGCTCTACACCGCGGACCTCACCCGCACCCTGCCCGTGACCGGCAGCTACACGGACGTGCAGCGCCGGATCTACCAGGCCGTGCTCGACGCCGCGGACGCCGCGTTCGACGTCGCCGTCCCCGGTAACAAGTTCCGGGACCTCCACGCCGCGGCCATGAAGGTGCTCGCCCAGCGGCTCGAGGAATGGGGGCTGTTGCCGGTGTCCGCGGAGGTCTCCCTGTCCGAGGCCGGTCAGCACCACCGCCGCTGGATGCCGCACGGCACGAGCCACCACCTGGGACTGGACGTGCACGACTGCGCCCAGGCCAAGCGTGAACTCTACCTGGACGCTGTGATCGAGCCGGGGATGGTGTTCACGATCGAGCCCGGGTTGTACTTCAAAAACGAGGACCTCGCGATCCCCGAGGAGTACCGCGGCATCGGTGTGCGCATCGAGGACGACGTGCTGATCACCGAGCAGGGCAACGAGAACCTCTCCGAGGCCCTCCCCCGCAACCCCGACGACGTGGAGTCGTGGATCCAGGGCATCTGGAACCGGGACGAGAACGTGGGCCCCAGCGCGGGCCCCGCGGCGTAACCCCCCGGAACACCTGGAGAGTGATCCCCGGGCCCGCATGTCAGGACCCGGGGATCGCTCTCTGTGCGTGACGCCGCCGAACTCCCAGTCACTCCTGCGCCACCTTCGGGCACCATTTGTGGCTCTGGCGTGCCCGAAATTTTGTTGCGCGTGTGCCGTGGGTCAGCGCTGGTCCTCGCCGTGCGGCCGCTGGGTCGTGTCCTGTCCGTTGTGCGGGGTGGACCCGCCCTCGCGCGGTGCCTCGGGGGTACCCGGCTGTGTCCACGGCGCCGCGCGGCCGGCCGACTGAGCCGGGTTCGCGGGGATCGTGCCCGATGACGCCCCGTCTGTGGAGGGAGCGGGAGCGTCGGCCGCGGGGTGGGACGGAGCGGCGGCGTTCGCGGGGGCCTGCGGTGCGGGCTGTCCACCGGCCGGGGCGGCGTCGGAGGGTTCGAGCCGGATACCGTACTGCGGGCGTCCGTCCGGGAGGTCCGGGAACTTCGCGGAGCGGTTGGTGTCTTCCTGCTGCTGATCTGCACCCGGAAGAAACACACCGTAGCGCGGCTCGGAACTGCCGGGAGCGTTCTGTCCCCCGGGATCACCCTGCACCGGAGCACCGTGAACCGGGGCGCCCTGACCCGGAGCGCCCGGCCGTCCGCCCTGGACGGGACCGCCCTGGGCCGGTCCACCGTGCTGCGGGCCACCGGGGTACTGGCTGCCCTGCGGACCGGAGGGACCGCGGTACCCCTGACCCGAGTTCTGCCCGCGCTGCCCCACCACGTGGCCGCCCTCCATGCCGTTGAGCACCTGGCGGGCCTGACCCGCGACTTCCGGGGCGGCGAGGACCTCGTAGCTGCCCGCCACGATCCTGCTGGTCGAGGTGAAGTCCCGCTTGCCGCGGGACATGGCGTACGTGATGGTGGCCACGAGCATCCAGAACGCGCCACCGAGGATCATGGTGAGCAACAGGGACGAAGCCATGTTGGCCCCGCCCAGCAGGGACATCAAAAGGCCGAAGAACGCGCCGAAGACCAGACCGTTGAGCGCACCCTGCAGGGCGACCTTGGGGTAGGAGAGCCGACCGGTGACCTGCTCCACGGACTTGAGGTCGCTGCCGATGATCGAGACCATGGCCACGGGGAAGTGTTCGTCCGCCATGTAGTCAACGGCTTTCTGCGCCAGGGCGTAGGTCCGGTAACGGCCCACCACCTCACCGCGGGGCATTTCCGGGGCGATGGACAGTTGGGCGGGGCCTCGTTTCGAGTTGCTCATGCCATCCATTGTCCCGTAGTCACCCACGAGCCCGCCGGGAAAACCCTGGATCATCGCAGCGGGTGAACACGGCGGCCGGTGAACCCACCCCGGATCGGGTGCCCAGCAACCGGTATTGCCCGGGTTCTGATCCCCCACTCCAGGAATGGGACCGCACAGCACGGTTCACTAGGCTGGGCGGGTGAGCACAAACCTTTCCAAGATCTTCGTCGCGAGACTCATCGGCCTGGACGTCTTCGACCCGTTGGGCGACCGCCTGGGGCGATTGCGCGACGTCGTGGTGCTCTTGCGCCCGGGTAGCAAACCGTCGGTGCGCACCCGCCCGCTCGTCGTGGGTCTCGTGGTGGAGGTGCTCGGGAAGAAGCGTGTGTTCGTGCCCATGACGCGTGTTACGAGCATCGACGCGGAGCAGATCATCTCCACCGGGCTCGTGAACCTGCGCCGCTTCGAGCAGCGCGGTGCCGAGACGCTGGCCGTGGGCGAGCTCTTCGACCGCACCGTGGTGCTGTTGGACGGTTCCGGGACCGCCACGATCGAGGACGTGGCCATGGAGAAGAGCAACAACCGGGGTGACTGGGTCATTTCGCAGTTGTTCGTGCGCAGGTCGCAGGCCACGGGAGGCTTGATCCGGCGTCGAAATCAGACGCTCGTGGTGGACTGGGAGGACGCGGACGACCCGTCCAACGCGGGGCCGCAACCGGCCACGCAGTGGATCGCGCAGCACGAGGAGGACCAGGCCGCGGACATCGCGGACGAGCTGCGGGACATGCCGGACAAGCGCAAGCTCGAGATCGCGGCGGAACTGCAGGACGAGCGGCTCGCGGACGTGCTCGAGGAGCTGCCGGAGGACGACCAGGTCTTCATTCTGACCCACCTGGACAACGAGCGCGCCGTCACGCTGCTCGCCGAGATGGACCCCGACGACGCGACCGACCTGCTCAACGAACTGCCGGAAGCGGAGGCCGAGCGGTTCATCACCATGATGGAACCCGAGGACGCGGAGGACGTCCGACGCCTGCGCGAGTACGAGGAGGGCACGGCCGGTTCGCTCATGACGCCCGTCCCCATCGTGCTGCCCCCGGAGGCCACCGTGGCGGAAGCGCTCGCGCACATCCGCCAGGAGGAGATCATCCCGGCCGCGGCATCCGCGGTGCTCGTGTGCCGCCCGCCGCTCGAGACCCCCACGGGTAAGTACCTGGGTCTCGTGCACACGCAGCGACTGCTGCGTTACCCGCCGCCCGAGGCGATTGGTAACCTAATCGATCGGTCCATCGAGCCCGTCTCGGACCAGGCGTCCTTAGCCGACGTCGCTCGCGAACTGGCCACGTACGACCTCACGATCCTGCCGGTCGTCAACGACCAGGACCGGCTCGTGGGTGCGGTCACGATCGACGACGTCCTGGACGCCCTGCTGCCCGAGGACTGGCGCACGTACGACGACGGAACCCCGGTCCGGAAGGTGGGTAAGCGGTATGAGTAATCCCCGGCGCAGCGCGTCCTCGCAGTATTCGCCCGGCCCCCTGGACCAACCGCGCGAGAAACGCCCGGGGTACCTGACCCGCTTCCGCCCCAACCCGGACGCCTTCGGGCGGCTCACGGAGTCCTTCGCCCGCTGGATGGGCACGCCCCAGTTCCTGCTGTGGATGACCGTGTTCGTCACGGTGTGGTTGGCGTGGAACACCCTGGCGCCCGAGAGCATGCAGTTCGATCCGCGCGCGTTGAACTTCACGCTGCTGACACTGATGCTCTCGCTGCAGGCCTCCTACGCCGCTCCCTTGTTGCTGCTCGCGCAGAACCGGCAGGACGACCGTGACCGCGTGGTCGCCGAGGAGGACCGTAAACGCGGGCAACAGAACCTCGCGGACACCGAGTACCTCACCCGGGAGATCGCGTCCCTGCGCATCGCGTTGCGCGAGGTCGCGACCCGCGACTACGTCCGCTCCGAGTTGCGCGGGCTGCTCGAGGAGATCCTCGAGGACCAGGACCGCCGCGCCGCCGGTCAGGCCGCCGCGCAGTCCCAGGCCACCAAGTCCAAGACCAAGAAGTCCGAGGGCAAGAAGTCCGACGGCTCCACCAGGGCCCCGCGTGCGAAGAAGATCGAGCTCGAGGACCCCGAGCAGGAAGGACCGCATCAGTGAACGGGAGCACCATCGACCCCCGACTGCGCGCAGCCCTGGACGGCGTGATCGACCCCGAGCTGCGCCGCCCGGTGACCGAGCTCGGGATGATCCCCGAGGCCGTCCTCGAAGGCGGGACGGCACGCGTGACCGTGCTGCTCACGGTCTCCGGGTGCCCCATGCGCACCACGATCGAAGCGGATCTCCGTGCCGCCCTGAACGAGCTCCCGGACGTCCGCGACGTCGCCGTGGACGTGGGTGTGATGACCCCGGCGCAGCGCCAGGAACTGCAGGAGAAGCTCGGGCACCACCGCACCAACCCGTTCGCGGACCCGCATTCACTCACCCGCGTGCACGCGATCACGAGCGGCAAGGGCGGGGTGGGAAAGTCCAGCGTGACGGTGAACATCGCCGCCGCGCTGGCCGCGATGGGACGCACCGTGGGCATCGTGGACGCGGACATCCACGGCTTCTCAGTACCCGGTCTTCTGGGGATCGCTCAACCACCCACGCGCGTGGAGGACATGATCCTGCCGCCCGTCGTGGAGGTCCCGGAGGGTGCGGACCGCCGGCCCGAGGACAGCGCGGCTGGGGCCGGTCACCGCTCGCGCGGGGTGCTCAAGGTGATCTCGATCGGGATGTTCGTGGATCCCGCCCAGCCCGTGGCGTGGCGCGGCCCCATGCTGCACCGCGCGGTGGAGCAGTTCCTCACGGACGTGCACTTCGGGGACCTGGACCACCTGCTCCTGGACCTGCCCCCGGGCACGGGGGACATCGCGATCTCGGTGGGTCAGCTGCTGCCCCGCTCGGGCGTGGTCGTGGTCTCCACGCCCCAGCACGCCGCCGTGAGCGTGGCCCAGCGTTCGGGGACGCTCGCCGAGCAGACCGAGCAGAAGGTCACGGGCGTCGTCGAGAACATGTCCGCGATGGTCATGCCGGACGGCACGCGCATGGAGGTCTTCGGAGCGGGCGGTGGCGAGACGATCGCGAGCTCGCTGTCCGAGCGCCTGGGCTACCCCGTCCCCCTGCTCGGCAGCGTCCCCCTGGACGTCACCGTGCGGGAGGCCTCGGACCGCGGCGTGCCCGCGGTATGGGATCGGCCGAACTCCCCCGCCGCCGAGCAGCTGTGGGCCGTCGCGCGCGCCCTGGATCAGCAGGGCCGCGGGCTGGCCGGTAAGAATCTGGGCATCACGCCGCGCGGTTGAGCGATCTCCCTCGGGACGACGCCGCCGCACGGCCCGCTTCCCGCTCGCCCGGCACCTACCCGTCTGTTCACGCCGCGCTCGACGGCTCACGTGGCCTCGGTGTCGAACGGGGCGCGTTCGCCTCGTGCGAGCCGTCGCACCGTGGGTGCGGCCACGGTGGAGGCCTCGTACTGGTGGCGGTTCTGTTCCTCGTCGTCCTCGAGCAGCGCTTCACGCACGATCACGCGCGGGTCGTACTGCCGGGGGTCGAGCTTGCGCCAGTCGAGGTCCGAGAATTCCGGGCCGAGAGTCGCCTTGAGATCGTCCGTGGCACCCGTGGCGTAGCGCCGGATGGACTTGACCATGTCCTTGAACTTCTCGGCGTACTCGGGCAACCGCTCGGGCCCGATGATCACCAGGGCCACGATGAGAATGATGATGGCTTCCCCGCCTGAAATCCCGAACACCCGCTGAGCCTATCAACGTCGTGGAACGCCCCGGTGGGGGCGGTCCTTAACCGAAAATTTCCTTGAGTCCGTCCGCGACCGTGGCCCCGAAACTCTCGTCCTTCTGCGAGGGTAGGCTGACCCGTCCCCGGTCCTCCGCCACGACGGCGCTCACGGTCTGGGCCAGGGTGGCCGGTGCGGTGTCCGATGTGAGGGTGTACACGGCGTCCGGGCGCACCATCACCGCGCGCCACGGTTGGGAGCGGTCCACCCACAACCGCGCGCCGTCGAGCACCGACCGGTGCATGCCCTCGGCGCCCACGGGGAGCCCGGTGATGCCGTCCATGGGGTTGTCGGGATTGATGTCGCCGCGCTGCTCCACGATGGTCACCGAGCCGTGATCGTTGTGCAGGGCCACCGCCACGACGGGCTGGCCCCCCACCTGCAACTGTTGGATGTCCGCGACCGAGTACCCCTTCGCGGCCAGACCCGGAACGGCCCACCCCCGGGCGCGCAGGCTCTGGATGTCGGCCTCCGAGGTGGTGTCTACCATTCCCCGGGGACCGGGTGACCACGTGGCCTCCGACCGAGCGTCCGCGCTCTGGCGCTGCTGCACCTGCTTGCCCACGCTCCACACGGCGGTGGCCAGCAGGGCGACGCACACGCAGGCCGCGAAGGCGGTCATGAGACCCACGGCCCGCCGACTCGGCCGACGCCAGGGCCGGCGCACCCTGCTGCGACCCGCGACCCGTGTGGACACCCCGTCCCCCTCCCTGTTCGTCCCCTGCTGCGACCGCCCTGCGGCGGCCGCGTTCGACGCCCCAATTGTGCGGCAGGATTCTGACAGCGATCTGGACACCGACCGGGCGTTCCCGGCGGTGCCCTCAGACCGCGATAAGCTGAAGCACCGTGAGCCCGGACATGACGCCGGGCTCGCCACGTCGAAGCGCTGGGTCCGCGGGGATCCGGGCACACACAGCAGTGAAGGGCACGCCGCGTCCATGAGCACGGATAAAACCACGAGCTGGGCCTATTGCGAGGCCTACGCCACGGAGGACGAAACCGCTTTCCGTGCGCGCGAGCGCTCCCTGGCCCTGCGCTTGGACCCCGTGACCCCGGCCACCGCGGCGCTGCTGACCGTCCTGGCGTCGTCGTCCCGCCCCGCGACCGTGGTGGAAGTGGGCACCGGTGCGGGCGTCTCGGGGCTCGCGCTGCTGCGCGGGATGCCGTCCGAGTCCGTCCTCACGACCATCGACACCGACATCCGGGCCCTGCGCGCCGCGCGGGACACGTTCCGCGAGGCCGGTTTCGAAACCAAACGCACCCGCACGATTTCCGGTGCGGCCTCCCTGGTGCTGCCGCGGCTCACCGAGAACGCGTACGACATGGTGTTCATCGACGCGGACGTGGTCAACACCGCCGAGTACGTCATCGAGGGTGCCCGGTTGCTGCGTCACGGCGGGATGCTCGTGGTCAACGACGCCCTGCACCAGGACCTAGTCCCCCAGCCCGCGCAGCGCCAGGAGGAGACCGTGATCATGCGCGACGTCGTGCGCACCCTGCGGGACGAACCGCGGTTGTCCACGGCCGTGGTGCCCACGGGAACGGGTGTACTGCTGGCCGTCCGGCTGTGAGCGGCTCCCTGTTCAAGGACGCCGGACTCGTGGCCCTCGGCGGCGCCGCGGGGAGTCTGGCCCGCTGGTGGGTGTCCCTCGTGCTTCCGGCAGGATCCGGGTGGTCGTGGGCCACGTTCGCGGTCAATGCCTCCGGCGCCTTCCTGCTCGGGCTGCTGCTCGAAGCGCTCACCCGCCCCGGCCGCGAGCGCCGTGGTGCCCACACCGCGCGCATGCTGCTCGGCACCGGACTTCTCGGCGGGTTCACCACCTACTCGACCTTCGCACTGGAGCTGTGGGAGCGCGTGCGCTCCGGGGCGAGCGCGGCCGCGTTCGGTGACGCGGTGCTGATGCTCGTCGCGGGGCTGGCCACCGCGGCCGCGGGTCTCGCGGTGGGCGCCTGGCTCCGGGGACGACGCCGCGGCACGCCCACCGCGGGAGCGGCGCGGTGATCGCGGCGCCCGCCGTGGCCCTGGGCGGCGCCGTGGGAGCGGTCCTGCGTTTCCTCGTGGACCGCGGGGTCACCGCCCGGTGGGCTCCCACCTTCCCCGCGGCCACACTGCTGATCAACGTGACGGGGTCGTTCATGCTCGGTGTGGTCACCGGACTGAGCGCGGTTCTGGGACCCGTGTGGGCGCTCGCCCTGGGCACCGGGCTGTGCGGTGGCTACACCACGTTCTCCACGGCCATGGTGGACGCCGTACGGCTCGCGCGAGAACAACGTGCCGGGGCCGCGGTGGTGTCGGTGCTCGGAACCGTCCTGTGGAGTCTGCTCGCGGTGGCCGCGGGGCTCACCCTCGGGAGCCACTGGGCGTTCTGAGCCCCGAACGTCGCGAGGGCCCCTCACTCGAGGTGAGGGGCCCTCGCGACACGGGCGTGGGGTGTGTCCGTGCTACTGCGTCACCGAAGCCAAGCACTCGCGCAATTCCGCGGCCTCGTCCGACTTGAGTTCCACCACCAGACGCCCTCCGCCTTCCAGGGGGACCCGCATGATCAGACTGCGTCCTTCTTTGGTGACCTCCATGGGTCCGTCACCCGTCCTCGGCTTCATGGCCGCCATTTATGAGCTCCTCTTCGTGAGTACTTACGCTCGCTATCTTATCGAACGCTCAGCCAGTACCGTGACCCGGCACACGACCCGGGAGCGCTCGGAACCATCTGTGCCGTAGCGCACAGCGCGTGTGTGGACAGCGCCTGCGGCATGGGCCGCCGCGCGGGGTCACGGCGGGTAGTCGCCACCGCCGGGTAGTTGCTTCCAGTGCCACAGCCACCCGACCCACACGATCTGCAGCACTGCCCCGAAGATCACGAGCAGCACCCGATAGGCGCGCGAGTCGCTCACGTGCACCAGGGCGGCGGCGAGCGGCGCCCACGGCAACAGCAACCGGAACGTGGAGCTCTGCGGGTTGAGCACGAGCAGCAGATAGCACCCGTAGGCCGCGATCCACACACGGACAAAGAACGGCAGGGCCCGCTTGACCGTGTCCGAGCGCAACAGCATCACGACCGCCGCCACGAGCACCACGGGAGCGACGAGTCCGGCGATCGGGCCCAGCAGATCGGTGGCCTCGTGGAACCACGGCAGCACGGGGATCACGTGCTGGCTCCCGCGCCAGGCGGCCTCCGTCTCGGTGTAGGCCATGGGCTCCCGCGTGACGGCCCACGCGATGGCCGGCCACGCGAGGGCGGCAGCACACGCGATCAGCGCCACCACGAGCCAGCGGTCCAGGCACCGGTACCACGCCCGACGTCGCGCGAGCACGTCCCCCACGCTGCGCCACAACCACCACACCCCCAGCGCCGCGGCCAGGGCCACGCCGGTGGGTCGGGTCAGTGCCTGCGCCACCACGAACACGGTGACCCACACGGGCCGGTCCCGCACGACGCACAGCATGGCGCTCAGCAAGAACAGCATGCTCAGCGCCTCGGCGTACGGGGTCTGCAGCACGGGTGCCACGGGGTTGAACGCGAACACAGCCACGGCCCACAGTGCCGGGCGTGAGACGCCCCCGGGAGTGTGGGGCCCGGCCATCACGGGTGCTTGGCACACCAGTCGGTAAAACACCAGGGCCGCACCGAAACCGGCCACGAGGGACACCGTGGCGGCCGTGACGGCCCACCCGGTCCCGGTCAGTGCGTCGATGCCGCGCACGAGCAGCGGGAACACGGGGTAGAACGCCCACGCGTTCTCGGACACCGTGCCCAGCGAGTCCCGGGGCACCTGGAACGGATACCCCTCCCGGAAGATGGTGTGGTACCAGTCGGCGTCCCACGTGTTCACGAAATCCAGGTACCCCAGGGCGCCGTTGCCCCACGGCCCGGGACCCTGTTGGGCACCCACGACCGTGAACACCGCCCAGCCCCAGACCCGCGACACCCCGTAGACCACGAGCACGGCGAGCCACCACGGAGCCGCCGCCCACAGTCGACGCATCCTCCCCGCACGGGAGTCGTGCGCGCTGCGCGCGGGGTCCGCCACCGCCGTGGAACTCACGCGCCGGAACCGGGGGCGCCATCCGCGGGAGCGGCGTCGTCGCCCCCGGAACCGGGCGCCGCGGCGTCGACCGCTGTCCTCCCCGGGACGGGAGAGGCACCCGGGGCGGGGTCGGAGACCGGGATGCCGTCGTCGTCGGCGTGGACCGCGGTGAGGATCTCCACGACCTCGGCCACGCTGTCCGTGACCCGGAACAGTTCGAGGTCCGCGGTGGAGACCTTGCCGTCGGCCACCAGCGTGGTGGTGATCCAGTCCAGTAACGGGCCCCAGTAGTCCGTGCCCACCAGGATCACCGGGAAACGCGTGATCTTGCCCGTCTGCACGAGGGTCAGTGCCTCGAAGAGTTCGTCGAGCGTACCGAAGCCGCCCGGCAGCGCCACGAAGCCTTGGCTGTACTTCACGAACATGGTCTTGCGCGCGAAGAAGTAGCGGAAGTTGATGCCCAGGTCCACCCAGTCATTGAGGCGCTGTTCGTGGGGCAGCTCGATGCCGATCCCTACCGAGTGCGCGCCCACGTCCACCGCTCCCCTGTTCGCGGCCTCCATCACGCCGGGGCCGCCGCCCGTGACCACGGCGTAGCCGGCCTTGCCGATTTCCCGGCCCAGCTCGCGCGCGAGCTCGTACTCCGGGTGCCCCGGCGCGGTGCGCGCCGACCCGAAGACCGAGACGGCGGGGCCCAGGTTCGCGAGTGCGTCGAAGCCTTCGACGAACTCCGCCTGGATCCGCAGGACGCGCCACGGGTCGGTGCGGGTGAAGTCGTCCGGTTCGGCGGGGCGCTGGTCCAGGAAACGCTGGTCGGACGTGCGCCGATGCAGCTGTTTGCGGCGCAGCACCACCGGCCCCTTGTGACGTTCGGGGGGTAGGGAACGTTCGTGCGGTGTCTCAGGGGTGTGCATGCCCACCAGGCTACGTTCTCGTGCTGCACGACGCCGCAGAACTCCCCTGCGGCATGCAACGCGGTGAGTACTCGAGCCAACCTCTCCCGCCGCGGATCGGATACCCGATCACCCCGCGCTCAGGACAACCAGGACGCGAGCGCACGGTGGCAGGCCCGGACGGCGTCGTCGAACACGTGCTCGTCGTCGGTGTGGGCGAGCAGGGCGTCCCCGGGGCCGAAGTTCACGGCGGGCACCCCGGCCTCCGAGAAGCGGGCGACGTCCGTCCAGCCGTACTTGGGCATGGGCTCCCGCCCCACGGCGGCCACGAACTGCGCGGCGGAGGGCCGGTCCAGCCCGGGACGGGCCGCCGGCGAGAGGTCCTGCCACTCGAGCTCGTACCCGGTGAAGACCTCGCGCATGTGGTCCTGTGCCTGCTCGAGGGACTTGTCCGGGGCGAAGCGGTAGTTGACCTCGACCCACGCGGTGTCCGGGATCACGTTGCCCGCGACTCCCCCGCCGATCCGGATCGCATTGAGCCCTTCGCGGTAGTCGAGGCCCTCCACGGTCACGGTGCGCGCCTCGTACGCGCTCAGCCGGGCCAGGACGTCCGCCTGCTTGTGGATCGCGTTCTCCCCGATCCACGAGCGCCCGGAGTGGGCGGCCTTGCCGTGGGTCGTGATCCGGAAACGCATGGTGCCGTTGCACCCGCCCTCCACGGTCCCGTTGGTCGGTTCGAGCAGCACCGCGAAGTCCGCCTCGAGCAGTTCGGGGCTGTTGCGCATCACGCGGCCCAGCCCGCTCGCATCGCTCGAGACCTCTTCGTGGTCGTAGAACACGTAGGTGACGTCCCGGTTGGGCTCGGTGAGTTCGTGCGCGAGCACCAGTTGGACGGCCACACCGCCCTTCATGTCGGTGGTGCCGCGGCCGTAGATCACGTCCCCGTCCGCTTCCCGACGCCGCGTGGCCGGGACCCCGCCCAGCGATCCCTCCACGGTGGGCAGGGGCACGGTGTCCAGGTGGCCGGCGAGGATCACGCGTTCGTCTCTGCCGCGGTCCGTGCGGGCGATCACGGTGTCCCCGTCCCGGTGGACACTGAGATGGGGCAGAGCGCGCAGGGCTGTTTCGACGGCGTCGGCCAGGGGGCCCTCGTGATCGGACACGGACTCCACGTCCACGAGCGCGGCGGTCAGATCCGCGGGATCCATGGTGAGGTCGAGGGTCACGGAAGCGTCTGAGCTCATGCGTGCCAGCCTACAGTTCGCCCCTGCGCCCCGCAGTGGGCGTCGCGGTCGGCTGCCGAGGGGCCTCAATGACGAGCCGCGTGGGCCGGGTCATCTACACCGGGGGTCACGGGGCATCTTTTAGGATGGGCCCATGACTTCAACGAGCGAGAGCACCGAGAATTCCCGTATCGCCTCCGGAGTGGGGCTGGCCACCGTGGTGGACTCCGGCGAGCGGGAGGGGACCGTGCTGGACGTCTTCTACCCGGCGCCGAGCCTGAGCGCCAACCCGGACACGAGCTACGAGGCGGATCTGCGCGTGGCCGCCACCACGGACCCGGATCGCAACGTGCGGTCCGAGATCGTGACCACCGTGATCAACCTGGACGACGCACCCCAGGACGCCGCGGACGCCTACTTGCGCCTGCACCTGCTGTCCCACCGCTTGGTGCGGCCCAACACCCTCAACCTGGACGGCGTCTTCGGCAAGCTCGCGAACGTGGCGTGGACCAGCCGCGGTCCCGTGCTCGCGGAGGAACTGACCCGCTCCCTGCTGCGCCTGCGCGCCGGCGGGACCGTGACCGTGCTCGGCGTGGACAAGTTCCCGCGCATGGTCGATTACGTGGTGCCCTCGGGTGTGCGCATCGGTGACGCGGACCGCGTGCGCCTCGGTGCCTACCTGGGCGAGGGCACCACCGTGATGCACGAGGGGTTCGTGAACTTCAACGCCGGCACGCTCGGCGAGGCCATGGTCGAGGGCCGGATCTCCGCCGGCGTCGTGGTCCAGGACCACACGGACGTGGGCGGCGGCGCATCCATCATGGGCACGCTGTCCGGCGGCGGCAAGCAGCGGATCACGCTGGGCCAGCGCTGCCTGCTGGGCGCCAACGCGGGCGTGGGCATCTCCCTGGGTGACGACTGCGTCGTCGAGGCCGGCCTGTATGTCACCGCCGGTACCCGCGTGAGCCTCATCGAGGGTGACGCCGAACCCCGCGTGGTCAAGGCGTCCGAGCTCTCCGGCGTGAACAACCTGCTGTTCCGCCGCAACTCCACCAACGGCGCCGTGGAGGCGCTGCCCCGCCAGGGCAGCACGGTGGAGCTCAACGCCGCACTGCACGCCAATTGATCCCCGCCGTCGCGCGTCCACGGATCGCGACGACGACGCCGCTCGGCCGGGTCCCGCAGCTCGCGGGCCCGGCCGCGCGTTTTCGTGAGGTCCACTGGATAGGGTGGGGACCATGAAGATTCTTGTCACCGGGGGAACCGGGTACATCGGCTCGCACACGGTTCTGGCGCTGCTCGAGGCGGGGCACGACGTCGTCGTCCTGGACAACCTGTCCAATTCGACCAAGACGTCGCTCGAGCGGGTGGCGGAACTCGCCGGACGCGACGTCGCGGCGTTCGAAGAGGTGCACCTGCTGGACCGCGAGGGTCTGGACCGCGTGTTCGCGCAGCACCGCCCGGACGCCGTGATCCACTTCGCGGGGCTCAAGGCCGTGGGGGAATCGGCGCAGAAGCCGCTGTGGTACTACACGAACAACGTCAGCGGGACCGTGAACCTGTTGTGGGCCATGGAGGAGAACGGGTGCCGCAGCATAGTGTTCTCGTCCTCGGCCACCGTGTACGGCGCCCCGGAGACCATGCCGCTGACCGAGAAGCTGTCCATGGACGCGCAGAACCCGTACGGCCGTACCAAGGAACACATCGAGGACATGCTCACGGACCTCGCGGCCTCCGATGACCGCTGGTCCGTGGCCCTCCTGCGCTACTTCAACCCCGTGGGCGCGCACGAGTCCGGGCGGATCGGTGAGGACCCCTCGGGGATCCCCAACAACCTCATGCCGTTCGTCGCGCAGGTGGCCGTGGGCCGGCGCGAGAAGCTCATGGTCTTCGGCGACGACTACCCCACCCCGGACGGCACCGGCGTGCGCGACTACATCCACGTGGTGGACCTCGCGGACGGACACCTACGTGCTCTGGACCGGATCAGCCGGGACCACGGCGTGCACGTGTGGAACCTGGGCACCGGCCGCGGCTACTCCGTGCTGGAGGTCCGCGAGGCATTCCAGAAGGCCTCGGGCCGGGAGATCCCCTATGAGATCGCCCCGCGCCGCCCCGGCGACGCCGCTGTGTCCTACGCCGATCCCTCCTCCGCCCTCGCCGAACTGGGCTGGTCCGCGGACCGGGACATCGACACCATGTGCCGGGACCACTGGAACTGGCAGAAGAACAACCCGAACGGTTACGACGGCTGAGCCGAGCGGCGGCGTCGTCGGGTAGCGGGCGCGGCGCGCGCTGACGTCGGCCCGGCCCTCCGGAGCCGCCGCGCGTCACCGCCCCGCACCGACGAACGAGCCCCGATCACCGAACGGTGATCGGGGCTCGTCGGTTTGACCGGGGAACTCAGTTGGCGGTCGGGTAGTGGCGTTCACCCTCGCCCACGTAGAGCTGGCGGGGGCGGCCGATCTTGGTCTCGGGGTCCTCGATCATCTCGCGCCACTGCGCGATCCAGCCGGGCAGGCGGCCGATCGCGAAGAGCACGGTGAACATCTTCTCGGGGAAGCCCATGGCCTTGTAGATCAATCCCGTGTAGAAGTCCACGTTCGGGTAGAGCTTGCGCTCCACGAAGTAGTCGTCCGCGAGGGCCTTCTCCTCCAGGCCGATGGCCAGGTCCAGCAGCTCGTTGTTGCCGCCCATCTTGGCCAGGACGTCGTGCGCGTAGCCCTTGATGATGCGGGCACGGGGATCGTAGTTCTTGTAGACACGGTGCCCGAACCCCATGAGGCGGACGCCGTCCTCCTTGTTCTTGACCTTCTCCATGAACTCGTCCGCGGAGAGCCCACGGTTCTGGATCTGGTCCAGCATGGCCAGCACGGCCTCATTGGCACCGCCGTGCAGCGGGCCGTAGAGGGCGTTGATGCCCGCGGAGACGGACGCGAACATGTTGGCGTGGGAGGAACCCACCAGGCGCACCGTGGAGGTGGAGCAGTTCTGCTCGTGGTCCGCGTGCAGCATGAACAGGATGTCCAGGGTCTTGGCGACCACCGGGTCCACCTCGTAGTCCTCGGCGGGCACACCGAAGCACATGCGCAGGAAGTTCTCCGCGTAGTTGAGGTTGTTGTGGGGGTACAGCTGCGGCTCGCCCACGGACTTCTTGTACGCGTACGCGGCCAGAGTGGGGACCTTTGCGAGCAGGCGGATGGTGGAGATCTCCACCTGCTCCTTGTTGAACGGGTCCAGGGAGTCCGAGTAGAAGGTGGACAGCGCGGACACGGCCGAGGACAGCACGGGCATGGGGTGCGCGGAGCGGGGGAAGCCGTTGAAGAACATCTTGATGTCCTCGTGCACCATGGTGTGCGTGGTGATGCGGTGCTGGAAGTCCTCGTACTGCTCACGCGTGGGAAGCTCGCCGTAGATCAGCAGGTAGGCGGTCTCCAGGAAGTTGGAGTGCTCCGCAAGCTCCTCGATGGGGTAGCCGCGATAGCGCAGGATGCCCTGGGCGCCATCGATGTAGGTCACGGTGGAGCGCGTGTTCGCGGTGTTCACGAACCCGGGGTCGAAGCTGACGTTGCCGGTCTCCTTGAGCAGGGAGCCCACGCCGTAGCCCTTGTTGCCCTCGGTCACCTCCAGCACGGGGAGCTCGAGGGACTTGCCCTTCTCGTAGTTCAGCTCCACCTTGTCGGTGGACTTCTTGGCCTCTGCCATGATGTGTCCTTCACGGTTCGCTAGGTGTTCCACGACGGGTTCGCGGTGCGGTTCACCCCCACGCCGTCGTGGCGGTTCGGGTCGGTGCGCACCGGGCGGGAACACGTTGTCATTCCCCACCAACCTACCCGTTGGTGTGATCGGGATTCCACTTGCCCACCCGTGTGCGACGGGCTCAGACGGCGCCTGAGAGCCGTTGCACGGCGGCCGCCATGCGCTCGTCGCTCGCGGTCAGGGACAGCCGCACGTAGCCGTGCCCGGCGTCCCCGTAGAAGGTCCCGGGGCCCACCACGATGCCCAGGCGGGCGAAGCGTTCCACGGTGTCCCACGTGTCCTCACCGGCGGTGGCCCACAGGTACAGGCCGGCCTCGGAATGCTCGATCGTGAGCCCGAAGGCCTCCACGGCGGGCTTGAGTGCCTCGCGCCGCTGCCGGTAGAGGTTCTTCTGCGCCGTCACGTGCGCGGTGTCCCCCAGGGCCACGCGCATGGCTTCCTGCACGGGATAGGGCACGATCATCCCGGCGTGCTTGCGCGAGTTGATGAGCGAGGGCATCAGCGCGGGGTCACCCGTGAGGAACGCCGCGCGGTAGCCCGCGAGGTTCGACTGCTTGGACAGCGAGTACGCGCTGAACAGCAGGGACGTGTCCCCGCCGCTCACGCGCGGGTCCAGGACGGACGGCACGGGTTCGCCACCGCGTGCGGGATCCCACTGACCCCAGCCGAGCTCGGCGTAGCACTCGTCGGAGACCACCACGGCCCCCTGCGAGCGGGCCTGGTCCACGAGCCGCTTGAGACTCTGCGCGTCCCGCACGATGCCCGTGGGATTGCCCGGCGAGTTGACCCACACCATGCGCACGCGCTCGCGCACCGAGGGCTCGAGCTCGTCCAGCGAGTCCGCGGCCACGGCCTCGGCGCCGGCGATCTGCGCCCCGATGTCGTACGTGGGGTAGGCGACCACGGGACGCACTACGACGTCGCCCCGGCCCAGACCCAGCAACAGCGGCAGCCACGCGACGAGTTCCTTGGACCCCACCGTGGGCATCACGGCGTCCGGGTCCAGATCGGGCACACCGCGACGATCGGCGAACCACGCGGCCACGGCCTCCCGCAGCGCGGGGGTCCCGTGCGTCGTGGGATACCCGGGGGCGTCCGCGGCGGCGGCGAGTGCATCCTGGATCACGAGCGGCGTGGGGTCCACCGGGGTCCCGATGGACAGGTCCACCACACCATCCGGGTGCTCCTGCGCGGTCCGGCGGTACGGCGCGAGGGAGTTCCAGGGGTAGTCGGGCAGGTTCAGACCGAATCCGCGGGCCACGCTCACCGGATCAGTCCTGGTTCTGCGGGGGCAGTTCCGCGATCATGGGGTGGTCCTTGTGGGTGTTGCCGAGCTTGGCGGCCCCACCCGGAGAGCCCAGATCGTCGAAGAACTCCACGTTCGCCTTGTAGTACTCGGCCCATTCCTCGGGGAGGTCGTCCTCGTAGTAGATGGCCTCCACGGGGCACACCGGTTCGCACGCACCGCAGTCCACACACTCGTCCGGGTGGATGTACAGGGATCGCTCGCCCTCGTAGATGCAGTCCACGGGACATTCCTCCACGCAGGCCTTGTCCTTGACATCCACGCACGGCTGCGCAATTACGTAAGTCACGGTTGACGAACCTCTCCTTCTGTTCCCAAGTCCTCGACCATTCTAGCGGCGGGCATTCGAGGCTACCGCGCCCGCGAGCGCACCAGCCAATGCCCCGTAACAATCACGGAGGCCATGACCGCCACGAAGATCACGGCGAACCACAGCAACCCCACGATCCCCACGGGCTCGGCCCATGTGGTGACCACGAGCGCCGAGCCCTCTCGCAGGTACGCGGTGGCCCAGGCGATCACGTACGTCACGAGCCCTGGGACGGCAGCCGCCCACACGCGCCGGGTCGCGGTACCGCACCACACGCTCGCGCACAGCAGCAGCGCCCCGGAGAATACGAGCCCCCACGGGAGCCACCAGCCGTCCAGGTACCAGATGTTGGCGTGCATGGCCGTGGCCACCGCTCCCGCCACGAGTCCCGTGAGCAGTGCCGTCACCAACGACGACGCCGCTCCCGGCCGTTGCTTCTCGGCTCCCCCGGGCGCGTGGTCGCCGGCGGTCTGCACGGCCGGGGCGCTCTCCCACGGGGCGGTGCGGCGCAGTCCGGACGCGCTCATTGTCCGCCCCGGCGTAACAGGCGGAACGTCTCGGTGGCACTGAGGGTCTGCGGCACGCCGTTGGACAGCTCGTACGTGGTGCCCTGCGGGTCCTCGCCCAGGGTGATCTGTGTGGCGTGCGCCGCCATTGCGGCGCGCTTCACCGCCAGATCACCGTGGATCGCCGCTTGCGGCCGTTCGTCCGAGGGGTTCACGTCGCTCTCGATCCCCCACGTCAGGGGGACGTCCCACGCGTCGTGGGCGGTGTCCGGTGCTGACGCTGCGAGGTCCACGGCGCGCAGCGTGACCCCGTGCGTGGCCACGTGGTCCGGGTGACCGTACCCGCCGTCGTCGTCGTACGTGATCACGGCGTGGGGACGCACCGCACGGATAGCTGCGGCCACGTGGGCGGCGGCCTCCTGCGGATCCGCCGCCGTGAGCGCTGCGGGTGAGACGTCCTCGGCGGGCTGCGGGCGGCCGTCGGGCCCCCAGCTCATCCCGGAATCCACGTACTTGTCCGCGCCGTTGGCGAAACCCTCGGTGGGATCGTGGGCGGGGGGCTCCCCCGCGAAGAACCGGTCCGCGAGCCCCATGGCGGCCGCGGCGGCGTCGAGCTCACCCACGCGGTAGAGCCCCAGCGCGGTGCCGTCGGTGTCCGGGCACCCGGGTTGGCCCACCTCGAGATGACGCAGGGCGGGCGGGATAACCTCACCGCGTTCGCCGCGCGTCACGGTCAGCAACACCGTGGTGGCGCCCAGCGCGCCGTAGTACCCGATGGATACGCCCGTGACGATGGCTTCGTCGTCCGGGTGGGCGTGCACCCACAACACACGAGCCCGGGCGGGGTCCACGCCCCCGGGGAGCAGTGTCTCCACCGCCCCCTCGGTCGCGTGTCCCCCGCCCGGGTATCGAGGATCGGCCACGATCAGGCGCGCGCCCGCTGCCGGGCGACCTTGAGGCGCTCGTTGGCGTCCAGGACCACCTTGCGGATGCGGATGGCCTCCGGGGTGACCTCCACGCACTCGTCCTCGCGCGCGAACTCGAGGGACTCCTCGAGCGTGAGCTTGCGCGGGGGCGTGAGGTTCTCGAAGCTGTCCGCCGTGGACGAGCGCATGTTGGTGAGCTTCTTCTCCTTGGTGATGTTCACGTCCATGTCGTCCGCGCGGGAGTTCTCACCCACGATCATGCCCTCGTAGACCTCGGAGGTGGGCTCCACGAAGAACGAGCCGCGCTCCTGCAGGTTGATCATGGCGTACGGGGTGACCACACCGGCGCGGTCCGCGATCATGGAACCGTTGGTGCGGTACTCGATCTCCCCGGCCCACGGCTCGTAGCCGTCCGCGTAGGAGGACGCGATGCCCGCGCCACGGGTCTCCGTGAGGAACTTGGTGCGGAAGCCGATCAGACCGCGCGAGGGGACCTTGAACTCCATGCGCACCCACCCGGTGCCGTGGTTGCTCATGCCCTCCATGCGGCCCTTGCGCGCGGCCATGAGCTGGGTGATCGCACCCAGGAACTCGTCCGGAGCATCGATCGTCATGTGCTCGTAGGGCTCGTGCACCTTGCCGTCCACGGTCCTGGTGACCACCTGTGGTTTGCCCGCGGTGATCTCGAAGCCCTCGCGGCGCATCTGCTCCACGAGGATGGCCAGGGCCAGCTCACCGCGGCCCTGCACCTCCCACGCGTCCGGGCGCTGGGTGGGCAGCACGCGCAGCGAGACGTTACCGATGAGCTCCTTGTCCAGGCGGTCCTTGACCTGGCGCGCGGTGACCTTGGCCCCCTTGACGCGTCCGGCCAAGGGCGACGTGTTGATCCCGATGGTCATGGAGATCGCGGGATCGTCCACCGTGATCAGCGGCAGCGGCTCGGGGTTCTCGAGGTCCGTGAGGGTCTCACCGATGGTGATGTCCTCGATCCCGGCCACGGCCACGATCTCACCGGGCCCGGCGCTCTCCGCGGGCACCCGGTCCAGGCCCTTGGTGGCCAGCAGTTCGGAGATGCGCACGCTCTTGAGGGTTCCGTCGTGACGCGCCCACGCCACGGTCTGGCCCTTCTTCAGCGTCCCGTTGAAGATGCGCAGCAGGGCCAGGCGACCCAGGAACGGGGAGGCGTCCAGGTTGGTCACGTGCGCCTGCAGCACGCCGTCCGGGTTGTAGGACGGCGCGGGGATGTGCTCGATGATGGTGCGGAACAGCGGCTCGAGGTCCTCATTGTCCGGCAGTTCGCCGTTGCCGGGCTGGTCGGTGGAGGCACGGCCGGCCTTGCCGGAGGCGTAGACCACGGGCACGTCCAGGACGGCGTCCAGGTCCAGGTCCGGGTGGTCCTCGGCGATGTCCGAGGCCAGGCCCAGCAGCAGGTCCATGGTGTCGGAGACGACCTCGTCGATCCGGGCGTCCGGGCGGTCCACCTTGTTGACGACGACGATCACGGGCAGCTTGGCCTCGAGGGCCTTGCGCAGCACGAACCGGGTCTGGGGCAGCGGGCCCTCGGAGGCGTCCACGAGCAGCACGACGCCGTCCACCATGGACAGACCGCGCTCCACCTCGCCACCGAAGTCGGCGTGACCCGGGGTGTCGATCACGTTGATCGTGATGGTCTCACCGTTGGCCGCGGGGCCGTCGTAGAACACCGTGGTGTTCTTGGCCAGGATGGTGATGCCCTTCTCCCGCTCCAGGTCGCCCGAGTCCATGACCCGTTCCTCGACCTCTCCGTGGCTGGAGAACGCGTTCGTCTGCTGGAGCATGGCATCGACGATGGTGGTCTTGCCGTGGTCAACGTGGGCCACGATGGCCACGTTGCGCAGATCGGCGCGCTGGGTGGTGGTTTCAGACATGCACAGGTCTCTCTTCATGAGTGGATGCAGAGGGGAATCGTGGCGATTCTACTCCCCTCCGCCACCACCCGGAGCACACGTGATGCATGTCTCCCGTGTGCTCAGCCGAGCAGTTCGGGGCGCTGCCATTCCTCACCCAGCACGTGTTCGGCCAGGAACGCGAGCACGGTCTCGTACCACGCCCGCGAGTTGGCCGGCTTGAGGATCCAGTGGTTCTCGTCCGGGAAGTACAGGAACCGGTGGCCCTCCACCCGGGTGCGCAGCTGCAGATCGGACCACAGCTCGATGCCCTGAGAGATCGGGACACGGTAGTCCTTGTCCCCGTGGATCACGAGCATGGGGACCTGGATCCGGTCCACGAACCGGTGCGGTGAGTACACGGCGGCCTGGGCCGGGCCCATGGCCTCACGCCACTCGGTGTTGTCCGTGGTGGCACCCATGGAGTCCAAGTTCCACAGGGACGCGTGGGTCACGATGCACCGGAACCGGTCCGCCGTCTGGGTGGCCACTCAGTTGGCCATGTACCCGCCGTAGGAACCGCCCAGCAGGGCTTGGCGCTGGGCATCGATGTCCGCCCGCTGCGTCGTGGCCTCCACGAGGGCCATCACGTCCGTGAACGGCGCCCCGCCCAGCTCCTGCTGACCGCGGTCGATCATGGCCTGTCCGTAACCCGTGGAGATGGCCGGGTCGGGGAACAGCACGGCATAACCGCGGGCCACGAACGGCCACGGATTCCAACGCCAGCTCCACTGGTTGTTGGACGCCCACGGCCCACCGTGAACGAACACGAGCAACGGGTGTTCGGTTCCTTCCCCCTCGGGCAGCGCGAGCCACGCGCGGATGCTCGTCCCGTCCTCGGCGGTCGTGGTGACCTCCTCGAGGCGGCCGGGGACGGCGTCGTCGGGCACGAGACCGTCGATCCGGGTGGGCTCGGCACAGAACTCCCGACCGGACCACGTCACCGCCTCGAGGGGGTGGTCGTAGGTGGCCCGCAGACCGTAGAACGCGTCCCCCACGGGATGGACCGCGCAATAGGTCCACGGCTGCTCGGCACCGCCGGCCAGGACGTCGATCGAGGAGTCCCCGCCCCGCGGGCACGTGACCCGCAGCACGATCCCCCGGCTTTGATAGTCGGACGTGCACACGAAGGAGTCGTCATCGATCCACCGGGATTCCCCCGCCCAGTATTCGTCTGTGGGCACCACTTCCGTGTCCCGACCCGTGCTCAGGTCGTGGACCCACAGCGAGATCTGCAGGTTGACGCCGTCGCGCCACACGACGTCCCGCTCCAGGACGACCCGGCTGCCGTCCGGGGAGACGGGCCCGGGCTCCCACCAGTCCTCCTCGGTGGCGTCCCGGAACAGTTCGGCCTGACCGGCGCCGTCTGCCGTGATCGGCACCCGCCACAGCTGGGACCGTTCCCAGCCCTCCGGCAACCACGCGGTCAACTGTGCGATCAGCCAGGTGCCGTCCGGGGCGACCGAGTAGCGCGTCAACCGCCCGGCGGGCAGATCCACGCGGCGCACGGCCTCCCCCGCGTCCCGGGACTCGGCGAGCGCGGCGGTGTCCACGAACCACAGGGCGGTCTCGGCGGCTGGGAGGTCGTGGTCCCAGTACCGGAACGGCGCGCGGTCGTAGAGCATGGGACTCGCCCCGGATTCCTCACGCAATTCGTGCAGTTCACGGTTGCGGGCGAGCTCGTCCGCCGCACCCTTGGCACTCGGGTACATGCCCGAGAGGAAGAACAGCATGTCCCCGCCCAGCTTGGGGTCCGAGATGCCCTCGGGCATGTCCAGCACCATGCGGGCGTCGCCCCGTTCGGGGAGCAACCACAACCGGGAGCGCTTCTCGTGGTCCCCGTCCATGAGTCGGTCGGACGTGAAGTAGAGCTCCCCCGACGGCGCCGGGCACACCTCTTGGACTCCATGATCACCGGAGGTCAGGGGGACAGGTGCACGATCGCCGTCGGTCGGGCGGGGTACCGACCACGCGTGTTTGACGTAGCGCTTACCGTCTGAGGACAGTTCCTGCCGCAGGGCGATCACCGGGCCGTTCCGGTGTCCGCTCAATCCGGTGAGTCGTGGGGTGGCCACGAGCTGTTCGGGAGTTTCATAACGGGGTGTCATATGAGTCACATTACAGACGTGCCGGTCACGCATAAGCGCCCACGTGTCACCCCAGCCACTAACGTGGCCCTCGGCCACGTGGCGCAGCGGTGGCAGATGGGAGTGGAACGCATGAGTTCGGACAAGGGGACGTTGGCGTGGGCGGTGCGCGTCACGGTTCCCGTGGCCATGGGATACCTGCCGCTCGGGATGGCCTTCGGCGCCTATGCGGTCTCGCTGGGGTTCGCTCCCTACCTGGCGCCCCTCACGGCTCTCGTGGTCTTTGCGGGCTCGATCGAGTTCCTGCTCGTGGGATTGGTCTCGGCGGGAGCGGGCCTGCTACAGATCGCCGTGACCACTCTGCTGGTCAACAGCCGACACATCTTCTACGGCTTCTCCTATCCCACCCACCTGCTGCGTTCGCCCTTCGCCAAGTTCTACGGCCCCTATGCCCTGACCGACGAGGCCTATGCGCTGATCAACAGCGGCGTGCGCCCCACCACGCAGCACGAGCTCATGCTGATCCAGGGCATCTCCCAGTTCTACTGGGTCTTCGGTGCCGCGGTCGGAGCCGTGGCCGGCGGACTCATCCCGGAATCGTTCGACGGTTTCGACTTCGCACTGACCGGGTTGTTCACCCTGTTGTTCGTGAGCGCCCTGAGCGCGGCCTCGCAGCGCGTGATGATCGTGCTCGCTGCCCTGGCCTCCATTGCGGTGGGGCTGCTGCTGCCCCGCGACCTGTTCCTGCTCGGTGCCATGCTGTGCTACGCGGTGCTATGCGTCGTCCTCGTCAAACGCCCACGGCACGGTCGTTCGCCCCAGACCGCGGAAGGCGGCGCCTGAGATGCTCGCAGCCATCGTCGTGTGCGCCGCCGTGACCTATTCGTTGCGCCTGTTCCCCGTGTTGTTGGCCCATCGGTTCCGCGATCGCGAGGACCTGCGGGAGATCTCCACCCTGCTCCCCGCGGGACTCATGTTGATCCTGGTCGCCTATACATTGCTGGAGGCCGATTCCGGGGTGCAGTTGAGCCGATTGATTCTCGCGGCGGTGATTTCCGTGATCGTGAACGCGGTGAGCAAGAATTTCCTGATGGCATTCATCGCGGGATTCGCGGCATATTCATTGTCGGGATTACTCCTGTAAATTGTCGAGATAATTCGAGCGGCCCCGGAAACTCTGAGCCCCACCGCGCAGTGAGTGAGCACACACGCCCCGCGCGCATCTGCGATGAGCCGACGACGGGGTCGCAAGCTCACTCGAACCATTAGATCAAATATTGTTTCCCTATTCTGGTGAGTGCACCCTCAACAAACTCAGGCATACCTAACCGGGCCTTCACAGCTGAGTGTGGGTAGCGGTTCTCCGCCAGGGGCGATGACCGCCTGCGGCGAGCAGAGCCCGTAACCGGTAGTTGTCGAAGTTGCGGAAGCCGCGGGCGACGCGACGCATGGTCTCGATGACGCCATTGACCGCTTCCGTGGGCCCG
>NZ_JAVKPY010000028.1:0-2747 GCF_040981035.1 Kocuria sp. CPCC 205297
CGTGGTGGTGGGTTGGTGGGTTAGGCGTCGCCTCCGGTGTTACCGCTGGTGCCGGCGGCGGGGTTGGTGAGGTCGTAGCGGGTGATGGCTTCTGCGGGGGCGGACCAGTCGATCTCTCCGCGTTTGGCCAGCATTTCCAGGGTGCGTACGACCATTGAGTGCGCATCGATGGTGAAGTACCGGCGTGCTCCGGCGCGGGTGTCAGCGAACCCGAATCCGTCAGCGCCCAGCGAGGCCCAGTCGTTGGGTACGTACTGACGCACGGAGTCCGGTAGGGCCGAGGTGTAATCACTGGTAGCGATCACCGGTCCCGTCGCCCCTGCTAGTGCTTGGGTGATGTAGGGGGTGCGTGTTCCTTCACCGGGGTTGAGGAACGCCTCATGTTCGGCGGCGTGAGCATCCCGGCGTAGGTTCGTCCACGAGGTCACCGACCACACGTCGGCGGAGACCGACCATTCCTCGGCGAGGATCCGTTGGGCTTCCAACGCCCAGGGCACCCCGACCCCGGAGGCCAGCAACTGGGCGCGCGGGCCTTCGTTGGTGGCGGGTTTGAGCAGGTAGATGCCGTTGAGGATCCCGTCCACATCGACGTCTTCGGGTTCGGCGGGTTGGTGGATGGGTTCGTTGTAGACGGTGAGGTAGTACATCACGTTGTGATCCTCATCCGCGTGCCCGTACATGTGTTCGATCCCGCGTTTGACGATGTGGGCGATCTCGTACCCGTAGGCGGGGTCGTAGTGGATCACCGCGGGGTTGGTCGAAGCCAGGATCGGGGAGTGCCCGTCAGCGTGTTGCAGGCCCTCACCGGTGAGTGTGGTACGCCCGGCGGTGGCGCCGATCACGAACCCGCGGGCCATCTGATCGGCGGCTGCCCAGAACTCATCCCCGGTGCGTTGGAACCCGAACATGGAGTAGAAGATGTACACCGGGATCATGGTTTCACCGTGGGTGGCGTAGGAGGTGCCCGCGGCGGTGAACGCAGCGGTGGCCCCGGCCTCGTTGATCCCCGGGTGCAGGATCACACCCTGGGCGGATTCCTTGTACGCGAGCATCAGTTCGCGGTCCACGGAGAGGTAGTTCTGCCCGTTGGGGTTATAGATCTTCGCGGTCGGGAAGAACGAGTCCATCCCAAACGTCCTGGCCTCGTCCGGGACGATGGGTACGATGCGGTGCCCGAAGTCCTTCTCCCGCATCAGGTCTTTGAGGATCCGCACGAACGCCATGGTCGTGGCCGCCAGTTGTTTGCCCGAACCCTTCTTCCCCGACGCGAAGGCTTTGTCCGAGGGCAAGGTGATCGCCTGCTGGGTGTGGGGGCGATCCGGGAGGAACCCACCGAGTTCTTGACGGCGTTCCAGGAGGTATTTGATTTCGGGGGAGTCGGGTCCGGGGTGGTAGTAGGGGGCGTTGTAGAGATCGGAGTCCAGTTGCTCATCACTGATCGGGATCCGTAAATGATCCCGGAAGGCCTTGAGGTCTTCGAGGGTGAGTTTTTTCATCTGGTGGGTGGCGTTACGGGCCTCGAAGTGCGGACCCAACCCGTAGCCCTTGACGCCTTGGGCCAGGATCACCGTGGGCTGGCCGGTGTGTTCCACCGCCGCCTTGTACGCCGCGTACACCTTGCGGTAGTCATGGGCGCCGCGCTTGAGGTTCCAGATCTGCTCATCCGTGTAATCGGCCACCAGTTCTTTGGTGGCTGCGGAGCGGGCGAAGAAGTGGTCACGGACGAACCCACCGGATTCGGCTTTGAAGGTCTGGTAGTCCCCGTCCAGGGTCTCGTTCATGATCCGCACCAGCTCCCCGGTGTGATCCGCCTCCAGTAGGGCGTCCCATTCCCGGCCCCACACGACCTTGATCACATTCCACCCCGCACCGCGGAAGAACGCTTCCAGCTCCTGGATGATCTTCCCGTTCCCGCGTACCGGGCCATCCAAGCGTTGCAGGTTGCAGTTGATTACGAAGGTGAGGTTGTCCAACTTCTCATTCGCCGCTAACTGCAGCACACCACGGGATTCGGGTTCATCCATCTCCCCGTCCCCCAAAAACGCCCACACGTGCTGGTCGGAGGTGTCCTTGATACCGCGGTTGTGCAGGTACCGGTTGAACTGCGCCTGGTAGATCGCGTTCATCGGCCCGATCCCCATCGACACGGTGGGGAACTGCCAGAAATCCGGTAAACACCGCGGATGCGGGTACGAGGGCAACCCGTTGGGGGCGTGGGTCTTCTCCTGCCGGAACCCATCCAACTGCTCCTCCGTGAGCCGGCCCTCGAGGTAGGCGCGGGCGTAGTTACCCGGGGAGGAATGACCCTGGAAGAACACCTGATCCCCGCCCCCGGGATGGTCAGGTCCGCGGAAGAAGTGGTTCAACCCCACCTCATACAACGTCGCCACCCCCGCGTACGAGGAGATATGCCCGCCAACGGAGACTTCCGGGCGTTGAGCGCGGTGGACCATCACCGCCGCGTTCCAGCGCAGGAAAGCCCGGTAGCGGCGCTCGATCTCCTCATCACCGGGGAACTCGGGTTCTTGATCCACCGGGATCGTGTTCACATAATCCGACGTCGTCACCATCGGCACACCCACCGAATGCGTGCCCGCGTGCTGCAACAACGCCCGCATCACGTACTGCGCCCGCGCGGTACCCTGCGCCTGGATCAACGCGTCAAACGACTCGATCCACTCCTGCGTCTCCTGAACATCAGCGTCCTGAAGATTATTCGTCAACCCACTCAAAATGTGGTGATTGCT
>NZ_JAVKPY010000029.1:0-2363 GCF_040981035.1 Kocuria sp. CPCC 205297
GACCGATGAGTGGGCCGAGGGCCGCCGCTACCTCGGACTCGAGGTCCTCACCCGTTGCCGGCTCACCCCCGTGGCCCGCACCGGAAGCGAGGTGATCCCCGACCGCCTGACCGCCCTCACTGCCTGACCCCTACGAAAGATCGCTACACCACTTCTCGGGGCTTGACCTGCCCCGAAAGTTGGTGAGAAGCCGCCTTCGGAGTACATCGACCTCAAGTTGGCCTCCCGCGTGAACGGAGCTTCGATGCGCATCATGCCCCTCGCCATCTACTCCTAACGTTCCCAGGGTTGATCCGAGCGCGCAGCTTCCCGACAACGAAGGGCGCGTCAACAAGCGTTGCGAGGATCGCGCCATTCACGGCTGCAGTTCACGCACCGGCGACTCGTCGACACGGTCCCGGGTGCTGCCGTAAGGGCATCCCGAATACGGGGAACAGAATGTTCCGGTCATGCGACGGGTCAGTGCTGCGCCCCGCCTGGCGCTCGGGCGCCGACACGGTGTTTCGAGATGCAAGTTGTGGAGCGCGTGCAGTTGAGGTGGACCGATAGAAACTTGCCCGATGCCGCGGGGCGCGTGAGCATACTCATCTGCCGATGTGCGCGCGTTGTTGGCTAGCGTAGTGGCATGGACTCGCTGACACTGGATGCCCTCTTGGAACTGGAGCGAGCGGGATGGACCTCCCTCTGCAACCGCACCGGTGGTGCCTTCTATGGCGACCTGATGACCGACCATGGCCTGATGGTCCTGGTCGATGGTTCCGTCATGGACCGAGACGCCGTGATCGCCTCCCTCAATGACGCACCCGGTTGGGACACGTACGAGATCACAGATCCCCGACTTGTCCCGGCTGGAGGTCAAACGGCCGCCCTGATCTACAAGGCCAAGGCTTCTCGCGGCGACGCGGAGCCGTTCGAGGCAGTCATGAACAGCACCTACGCGCTGGTTGACGGGCAGCCCCGCCTCGCGCTGTACCAGCAGACAACAACCACGCACTGAGCACGTCGCCCGTGGGCGATCGCTCATGCCACGTGGGGCGCGAATCTCGAACGTAGTTCCCTGCCCAGGCGAGGAACTCTCTACTGTGTGAGCATGGAGAACCCGATCAACGGAGAAGTGGTTGCAGCTCTGACTGTATTCGTCCGCGGGGGAAGTGGCCCTTCTCACTCCTCGCTCACCTCCGCCTTCCTGGCAGCCGGAATTGTCGGCCTCACTCGTTACAGCTCGGGTTCGCTCGACAGTTTGAACAAGGTCGACCGAATCACCGAGGCTGCCCGCAAGGTCTGGCAACAGCCCACCCGGGGCCGACGTCTGGTCGAGGAAATCTTGAGTATCTATCGAGTGGCAGGCATCTTTGGCGACCCCAACCTCCAGATGGAGGTCGCATCACTCAGAAGCGCCCTGCTGCAACGCGGTTGGGCTCTCGATACCGACGGCCGACTGGACCGGTTGGGCGATATCGATCTCGAGGTTGGGGATCGGCAAGCGCTAAATGATCAGTTGAACCGCTTGCGTCGCAACACCGAAGATGCCGGCCTGCTCCTGGGGACAGCCAAAGAGCTGCTTGAATCCGTCGGAAAGTTTGTACTGGAAGAGAACGGGCGCCTTCCCGGCCGCAGGATCGACATGCCCGAGGTGATGACCGTCAGCATGGAGACCTTAGGCATCATGCCCGTCCAGGTCGACGCCTCCACGGAGGGCGGCAAGCAACTGCGCAAGGTTTATCAGGCGGTCCGCACGGTGGTCGATGCCATCAATGAGCTGCGCAACGACCACGGAACAGGCCACGGTCGAACGCTGCCGAGCGGCGTGTCCGTGGAAGCGGCACGGTTCATGATCAGGCAGGCCACGATGGTCGCCGAGATGATGCTGGCGACTCATGACCGCCAAATGGGGCGTGCTTGACGACGACGGATGAGTCGCACCAGCGACAGGATCGGTCTCGCCACTGACTTACAGGGCGGAGCTGCTCCAGAATTCATAGCGGTGGTCCTCGCACGGCAGCCGCACACACGCACCAATCCGCCGCTCCGCGCGGCGTCGAAGCCGCGCCCCAATGCCGACCAGCGCACGAGTCTCGCCACTTAGTGCTGCGATTTTCGCGCCACTTAGCGCTGCGATCCACAGGGTGGCAGGCTGGAACCGACGGGGTGCGAATACGGTGGGTTGAGCCACCGGCTCGCCTCGGTGGTGCAGAACCCTTCGTTTGAGCTACCCGCCGAGCGTGCTGGCTGGCGGGCGAGCAATCTTGGGTGCGGAAGTTCCAGGGCATCGGGCACTCTGTGAACTATGAGATCATCAGCCACCCAAATCCTCGTCGAGCCGCACGAACAGCTCACCGCGCACCGGATTGATCAACTCCGGG
>NZ_JAVKPY010000043.1:0-511 GCF_040981035.1 Kocuria sp. CPCC 205297
TTGTACAATCCGAGTCCTCAAGAGCGGCTCGATTGACCCAACATACCATTTTTACTCTCATGTTCCTTGTAGCCTGAATGTCCTTTCCCCCTCGTCACGCTTCTGGAATCTTTGTTCGGCCTTTCTCGAAATATTGTTTACTTGAGCAAGTTGTAGGTCTCTTTTAGTATCCACATCTTCCTCGCTTGGCATCATCATCGGGCTAATTCCTCTGTGACTTTCCATCAGTATCAGTCTCTGTTCTTCCTCATCATGGCCAACTAGTCAAGTATCTCAATGGGAACATCGAGGTAAAGCATTGGCTGGTATTGAAATCTCTCGGGATGAATTCCATACTGAATCATTTCTCTTTTCCCGAAATCTTGTTTCAGACGGCGGCGGTCTCTCTACTCTCTCAAACTTTTTTCTGACTTTTAAACTGGTCTTTGTATCTTTAGTTGTCCTTATTTTCGGGTGTTTCTGAAATCCAATGCCTTTGATTTGTGACCTTCTCAAACTGCGAAAGCCCTTC
>NZ_JAVKPY010000044.1:0-505 GCF_040981035.1 Kocuria sp. CPCC 205297
GGCTGCTCGAGCACGTCGAGTCCCTCCCGGGCAGCGGGATCATCTACGCGCTGACCGTGGGGGCGGCCGAGGACACCGCCCAGGCGCTCGCCGACGCCGGGATCCCGGTGCGCGCCTACACCGGGCGCACGGACCAGGGCGAGCGCGAGGAGCTCGAGGCCGCCCTCAAGGAGAACCGGGTCAAGGCCCTCGTGGCCACCTCCGCGCTCGGCATGGGCTTCGACAAGCCGGACCTCGGCTTCGTGGTCCACCTGGGCGCGCCGTCCTCGCCCGTGGCCTACTACCAGCAGGTGGGCCGTGCGGGCCGCGCCACGGACAACGCGGACGTCCTGCTGCTGCCGGGCACCGAGGACCGCCGGATCTGGGAGTACTTCGCCACCTCGTCGATGCCCACCGAGCAGAAGGCCGCCGCCGTCCTGGGCGAGCTGGAGGCCGCGGGCGGAGCCCTGTCCGTGGCCGTGCTGGAGTCCCGCGTGGACGTCCGGCGCAGCCCGCTCGAGCTGCT
>NZ_JAVKPY010000045.1:0-505 GCF_040981035.1 Kocuria sp. CPCC 205297
CCGTGTCCTTGACCGCGGTCGGGAGGGCTCCTAGCGTGTGGACGATGACGGACGCCGACATCAACTTCTACTTCGACCCCACCTGCCCCTTCGCCTGGATGACCAGCAAGTGGGTCCGCACGGTGACGGCCCGGCGTGACTACCGGGTGGACTGGCGGTTCATCTCCCTGCGGCTGCTCAACGAGCACGTGGACTACGACGCGTGGTTCCCGCCGGAGTACGAGGCGGGCCACACGGCCGGGCTGCACCTGCTCCGGGTGGCCGCCCGGACCCGCGCCGAGCACGGGCGCGAGGCCGTGGGGCGGCTCTACGCCGCCCTCGGGGCGCGCAGCTTCGACGCCGACCCGGCGCCCGGACCCGGGACGCCCGGGGAGGACCGCCGCGCCACGCCGGCCTTCCTCGGGCCGGTCCTGGAGGACGCCGGGCTCCCGGCCGGGCTCGCCGCCGCGCTCGAGGACGAGTCCCTGGACGCGGTGGTCCGCGCGGAGACCGAGGAGGCCCTGTC
>NZ_JAVKPY010000046.1:0-503 GCF_040981035.1 Kocuria sp. CPCC 205297
GAGGTGATGGTTGGAGGTAGGTAATTCGGTCTTGGTGGTCCGTCTTTTATAGACAGGGGAAGGTGGGCTCAGCGTCTCGCGCTGCGCAAGCTGCCAAGACCCTCGTCGAGGCGACCGCCGCGTGATCACAAAGGGGACGCGCGAGTGATCTCAAAGGGGGCGCGCGGATTGTGTAGCACTCGGACGGAATGCTAACCGGCGTCGCGACTACGCTGTAAGCCTCCTAAGAAACTGGACACACTCAGCCGGCCTTTGCCTGACAGTAAAGATTATTTCTCCTTTCCTGATAGTAAAGATTATTTCTCCTTTCCGGAAATTGACAGGGCTCAGGTGATGCGACGGCCACACCCACCGGACCTCACCGAACTCAACTCGCCTGAGCGTAAAATCTAGCTTTCCCTAGAGCTCGATTGTTTCCTACCCCTGATCAAAAAGCCGAATAGGATTACACTGGGGGAGAGGGTCGGAAGTCATAGGGCTAGCCAGGTCTTACGGCCACATCC
>NZ_JAVKPY010000030.1:0-1794 GCF_040981035.1 Kocuria sp. CPCC 205297
TGACGGCACGGTCTCGACCACCAGGGTGAACGAGGAGCGGTGCCGCTCGATCGTGAGCACGTGGACATCGGACAGGTCGAAGAGCGCGCACGCCGGCGCGCACATAGCATGGGACACATCGAGGCCTTCGAGGACGGTTGGATTCAGCACCCCCATCCTGGAGGCCTCGACCCCTACCCGACCCCCGTGACACGCACCCCGCTTGGGCCCTTACCCACACTCATTTGGGAAGGGCCCCTATTCCCTCTCTGAATGGGGACTCACCAGGGTCGCGTCCAGGTCGATGATCGGCGGGTCGGCCTCCGTGGGCCGGGCAGCAGGATTACGCTCCCCGTGGCCTCCCCCACCCGAAACCGCAACGCTCGGGCAAGGGGCGAGAAGCCCTGGTTGAAGACTTCCAGGTGGGCCATTACGTGCACGGAGAACCGGGAGACGGTGGCGTTGAAGGCGACCGGCTCGAACGGGTCTGGCTGGCATCGGAGGATACTTAGGTCCGAGACGTGGGCCCCCGCCGGGGGCTAGCATCACCGCCAGGGACCCCAGCAGCTGGCCAAGCCGGTGACAGGCCGCGGGGGGCACAAGCTGCCCAAGCCGGTCCTTGCACAGCTACCCGCAGCCGACCGCGCCGATCAACAAGTTCAGGATCCTGGTTCCGATGTGGGATATCAGCGAGTGGCCGGTGAAGGCAGCCAGGAGCTATGGAAAGTCCATGGTAGCGTCAGTCGTCAAAAAGGTGCTTCTTTATAACTGGGGAGAGCCGGCTCAGACACTTCTATTTTTCTTGGTAGGAGCTCCATTTCGTCTGTTAAACACACCTCTGAACCCCACCACGATCAAGACCCCGGGTTAGTCAACTTGGGTGGGAGTCAATCCCGGGAGAAAACATCAGCTTTTTTTCGAATCAGGTCCCGCAACAATGCTCGTGCCGCAAGCACGTCGCGCAATGGTGTTCGATAAGTCAATACATCTGAGGTGAGACTCGACATGGAACTGCTACTATCAACCACCCCCCAAATATCTACTCCCGACCCTCGGTAGTCACTCAACTTAGATGGGAGGTAAGGATTTCGAATGTACCCATTGGACTGGACGTCAGGTACAACTAGAACATCGAAGGAATCAAGTGCCGAAAGAAAATCTAGATATTTCAGGTACGGGCGGACCCGTAATTGATTGCCGAGCCGATAGGGTGACAGCGCAGTGCGCACTTCAGACGGTTTATCTGTATGGATTGTGATTTTCACTCGATCGCGCTGGTCGCGGGGTAAGGATGCCATAGCAGCTACGACTTCGCCGACCCCACGGTTGGCGTAAAAAACCCCAAAATACCCCAGCTGAAGGACCAACCTATCCTCATCGGCAATCTTGGGCGTCGCGCGGCTCGCATACCATTCCCTCGAAAGAGTCGGGTGTGGGCTCACTATAGATCGGTTGCGGATGTCCTTCACCACAGCACTTGGGAAATCTATGAGGGACCCCAGCATCGCTTCTCGCTGATTTTCATTGGTGAAAACAATATTATTGGCGAGACCATACGGTAAGAATTCGCACCAGGAAGTAATCTCCCTATTCAATACTAGCGCCCGCCGAACACCCGGCGGACACGCATTGAGAAGCTCATCAGCTAAGCCGTCGACAGGAACAGGACCGCTGGGACGAGGGAAACCATCGACGGCGTGCCTCACTGGGTCGGAAAATTCAGCGGTCCATGACAGTCCATTACGGGCTCTTCGCAGTTGAGGGGGTGGGTGGTTGAGCGCGTTGATGCCGGGGTAGGGGTCGAGGTCTCCCGAT